>NZ_CP061771.1:1915617-2234887 GCF_011751885.2 Salinibacterium sp. ZJ450 | reverse complement strand
CTGGTCAGCGACTCGCGGATTGAGCGTGTGCTCGACGGGGCAGAGCAGGTGTACCTGTCGGTGCCGAGCCAGACGCTGCGCGAGAACCTCAAGGCCGTGCGGCAGCTAATCCCCGCAGGCGTGCCGGTGATCAGCCTGATGAAGGGTGTCGAGCGGGGCACCGGTCGTCGAATGAGCGAAATCGTGCGCGAGGAACTCGACATCGACCCCGAGCTGATCGCCGTGGCATCCGGACCCAACCTGGCCCTCGAGATCGCCCGCCGCCAGCCGACCGCTGCGGTCGTGGCATCCGACAGCCTCGACACCGCCGCCCTGGTGGCGGCCACCGCCACCAACCCGTACTTCCGCTGCTTCGTCAACAACGACGTGATCGGCACCGAGTTCGGCGGTGTGCTGAAGAACCTGATCGCCGTCGCGATCGGCATCGTCGACGGGGTCGGCTACGGCGAGAACACCAAAGCCTCGATCATCACCCGCGGTCTGGTCGAGATGACCCAGTTCGCGGTGGCCTTCGGCGCGAAGGCCGAGACGCTGTCCGGCCTCGCCGGCCTCGGCGACCTGATCGCCACCTGCGAGTCGCCGCTGTCGCGCAACAACACCGCTGGCCGCCTGCTCGGCCAGGGTTACGCGTTCGCCGACGTCGTGAAGCAGATGAACCAGACCGCGGAAGGCCTTGCCTCGGTGGCGCCGATCCTCGAACTGGCCCGATCCAAGGGCGTCGACATGCCCATCGTCGAGCAGGTGGAGCAGGTGCTGGCCGGCACCCTGGCGCCGCGCAACCTCGCGCCGCACCTCACCGACACCGACGAACCGCAGGGGGAGTAGTTGCCCAAGCAAACCGTCGCCCTGCTCTTCGGCGGGCGATCCTCCGAGCACTCGATCAGCTGCGCCACCGCCGGCGGCGTGCTGTCGGCCATCGACCGGGACAAGTACGACGTCATCCCGATCGGCATCACCCGCGACGGCGCGTTCACGCTGCAGCCGGATGACGCGGCACGCTTTGCTCTGTCGAGCACGCTGCCCGGGGTCGACGACAACGGCACCCGCATCCACTGGCCGGAGTCCGCGTTGTCGCGTGAAATCACGGTGACGGATGCCGCGGGCCAGACCACCTCGCTCGGCGAGGTCGACGTGGCGTTCCCGATCCTGCACGGCCCCTTCGGTGAGGACGGCACGGTGCAGGGTCTGCTCGAGCTGGCCGGCATCCCGTACGTCGGCGCCGGCGTGCTCGCCTCCGCGGTGGGCATGGACAAGCACTTCACCAAGAGCGTGCTGCAGCATGCCGGCATCGCCGTGGCCCCTTGGGAGACCGTGACCGTGCGCCGCTGGGCCACCGACCGGGCAGGGGTCGAAACCGCCGCCGACGCGCTCGGCTGGCCGGTGTTCGTGAAGCCCGCCCGCGCCGGCTCAAGCGTCGGGGTCACCCGGGTGGCTAGCCCTGCCGGGCTGGCCGACGCGCTCGAGGTCGGCTTCGCCGAGGACTCCAAGGTGCTGATCGAAGCCGCCCTGGTCGGCCGCGAGGTGGAGTGCGGCGTGCTCGGCGGGCTCGACGGCGCGGCGCCGCGGGTTTCCCTCGCCGGCGAGATCGTGGTCACCGGACGCGACTTCTACGACTTCGACGCGAAATACCTCGATGCCCCCGGTATCGACCTGGTCTGCCCGGCCCCGCTCAGCGAGGCCGAGCTTGCCGAGATGCAGGACCTGGCGGCCCGCGCGTTCGAGGCGATCGGCGGCGCCGGGCTTGCCCGCGTGGACTTCTTCCTCACCGCATCCGGTTTCGTGATCAACGAGGTGAACACGATGCCGGGCTTCACGCCGATCTCGATGTTCCCGAAGTGCTGGATGGCGTCGGGGCTCAGCTACCCGCAGCTGATCGACGAGCTGATCACGCTCGGGCTCAACACCGTCCGGTAGGCGCCCTTTACTACCGGCTTCGGATCGCGCGAGACCGCCACAGGACGGCGCTGAGCCCGAGTGCCAGGAGTGTTGCGCCTCCCAGAAGGGGGACGGTCGGGTCGGCGCCGGTAACCGGCAAGATCTCGCCGGTCACGATGTCGGGCGTGGGCACTGAGGTAACGGCGGACGCCGGTGCGGGGGGAGTCGGCGCGTCAGGTGTAACCGCCTCGGCCGCCTGAGCTGTGACAACGGTGAAGGTGATGACCGCGTCCGGTGCCGTTCCGTTGCTCACCGTGATGGTGAAGGTCGACGACCCGGCGGTCGTCGGCGTGCCCGAGATCATCCCGCTGGTGCCGTTCAGCTGCAGGCCGGCCGGCAGCGAGCCGGCGCTGATCGCATAGGTCGGCGCGGGAGTTCCCGTCGCCGTGACGGCGAACGCGTAGTCGGTACCGACCTCGGCTGCCGGCGGAGCCGACGACGACACCGCGGGGCTGGTAGACACCACGGACCCGCTGGCATCGCTGCAGGCGACGGGTGCCGTGACGACGTTCGTGTCGAGGGTGACTGCTCCGGTGTCGGCGAGCAGCCGACCGGTGATCGCGGCTCCGGTTACCGCGGTGATCGAGGCGCGGGCCAGAATCGTCCCGGCGAATTGCGATCCACTCCCGAGCGTTGCGGAACTTCCCACCTGCCAGAAGACGTTGCAGGCGCTGGCGCCTCCAGTGAGGGTGATGCGTGCGCTCGATCCGGCGGTCAATGTGCTCGCGGCCTGGAAGACCCAGACGGATTCCGCCGTGCCCGCGAGGGTGAGCTCACCGGTAAGGGAAAGGTCACCACCGGAATAGACCCCGGGGGCCAACGACTGGCCGGCGAGGTCATCCAGTCCTGTTGTGGTCGGTGTGAGACCTGCCGCGACGTTGTAGGCGATGGTCAGATCGGACTGTGCCTCGGCGGCCACAGCATCCGTTTGGTGGGTGGCACCGAAAACGAGCCCAGGCGGAAACCCGGTGATCTCCGTGCCCGGGCTGACTCCGACGTCTGCTCCGATGGTGGATGGCCCGGTGTTCGTCACCGTGGATGCGCCGAGCACGCCGAAACCGGCGGCGCTCCCCAGGTCGATAGGGCCGTTGATGACGGTGACAGCGTTCACCGGTGCTGCAGCGGCCATCGAGAGGCCGATGCCCGCCAGCACAGCGACAGATACTACGGCGACGCGTTTGACGGTGTGGGATTGGGCCATGATGGCGCCTCTCGATAGCTGAGAGTGCACCGTGGAGAACTGTGTCGCCCCGACTACTTCCCCCTCTGGCCAGTCTCGCACAGTCAACGCGTGTGGGTAGACCGTGCGTGCGTGCGTGCGGTCAGTCGTTCGGGGTGGTGTCGATCGCCTCGGTGCGGGCCAGGCAGCGGCGGGTCTGCTCGATCACGCTCACCGCAGAGCTCAGGTCCTCGAGCACCGGGCCGCCGGACACGTTCACCGCGTCCACGCCCACCGAGATGGCGGGGTCGCGGCCGTAGGTGGTGAACACGGTGAGCGTCTCGTTGCTGGCATCCCGCAGCCAGTCCACGCCGGCGACGTCGATGCAGTCCGCCTCGGAGGGTCCGGGAACCGTCACGCCGCAGGTCAGGAACACCCCGGCCGGGTCACCCCAGGCCCCGGTCGCCTGGGCGTCCGTCTCGCGGATCGGCAGGCCGCCTACCGTCTCCGGCAGCCGAACCGTCACCTCCGCGCAACCGGTGTTGGCGGCATCCGGAGCAGATTTCATCACGACTGCGGGCGCGCATCCGGCCAGGCCGATCGCGAGCGGCAAAACGGCCAAGGCAGCCAGTCGACGGGGGAGTTTCATCCCCTTCAGGCTACCGTTTGAGCATGGCCATCCCTGACACCCTGGGCGCTGTGGGGGAGTCGGCAACCCTTGCCCGCATCTTCCCGCGCCTGCCTGCCGCCGCCGCCGAACTGCTCGGACCCGGAGACGATTGCGCGGTCGTGGCCGCCCCCGACGGCCGGTTCGTGGTGACCACCGACATGATGATCCACGGTCCGGATTTCCGGTTGGCGTGGTCGACACCGCACGATCTGGGTTGGAAGGCCGTGGCATCCAATCTGTCGGATGTCGCCGCCATGGGCGCCCGCCCGACAGGGTTAGTGGTGGCGATCGCCGCCCCCGCCGATACCCCGGTGGCCGTGCTGGAGGGCATCTCCGACGGACTGCGTGACGGCTGCGCGGCCCTCGCACCGGGCTGCGGCGTGCTCGGTGGCGACCTGTCGGTGTCCTCGACCCTCACCCTCGCGGTGACCGCGTTCGGTGACCTGGAAGGGCGCACCCCGGTGCTTCGCTCCGGCGCCGCGGTGGGCGACACCGTCGCGGTCTCCGGTGCGCTCGGGCTGGCCGGGCGCGGCCTGGCGCTGCTGTTCGCCGAGGCCGTCGACGCCGCAGGCGACCCCGATGCCGACGCTGCCGCGCGGCTGCGCGCCCGCGAACCCGAGCTGGTGGGCGCCCAATTGACCCCCAGACCGCCGCTTCGCGACGGGGTGGCCGCGGCGGTGGCCGGGGCGACCGCGATGCTCGACATCAGCGACGGTCTCGCCATCGACGCCAGACGCCTCGCCGGCGCCAGCTCGGTCGCGCTCGACCTCGACTCGGCAGCGCTTGGCAGCAACGACGACGGCGTCGACCACACCGCCGCGCTGGAAGGCGGAGAAGACCACGCGCTGCTCGCCACCTTTCCGGCCGGCACCACGCTGCCCGGAGGCTTCCGCGCGATCGGCCGGGTTCGCGCGGGCGAGGGCATTCTGCTCGACGGCGCCGCTTGGTCAAAACCGTCGGGCTGGGATCCCTACCGCGGGTGGAATGGAGGCCGCGGATGAGCAACACGACAGCCCGCAAGGACATCTTCCACGCGGTGGGCGACGGCAACCGCCGGCGCATCATCGAGCTACTGGCGGAACGCCCGCGCACCGTCGGCGAGCTCGCCGCCGAACTGGGCATCGCCCAACCCTCGGTGAGCCAGCACGTCACCGTGCTGCGAGAGGTCGGCCTCACCGCATCCGAGCGGCGCGGAACCTCGACCGTCGTGTCGCTGACGCCGGAGCCGCTTCGGGATGTCGCGGCCTGGTGTCTCGCGCAGGTGAAGTAGCGCGCGCGAAGTAACGCGCCGCGCGCCAGAGCGCCGCTACTCGAAGGTGGGGCTCAGCCAGTACAGCGCGGTGTCGCCGTAGTCCTTGCGCCGGTCGAGGGCCAGCCCCTCCGGCCAGGCCGGTTCCGGCTCCCGCGATGCCCGCTCCACCACGACCACCGCGTCGTACTCCAGCCGCGGCACCAGCGCCTCCAGGGTATGCACGAGCTCCGCATTGCCGAGGTCGTACGGCGGGTCGAGGAACACCAGGTCGAACGAGGTGCGCGACCCGGTGAGGAAGGAGTGCACCGGCGCCGAACTCACCTCGATCGTGAGCGCGGACGCGCGCGGGGCACGCTTCCGCACCAGCGCGGCGTTCTTGCGGCAGATCTGCGTTGCGCCGAAACTGTGGTCGACCAGGGTGACCTGGCGGGCGCCGCGGGAGGCGGCCTCGAGTCCCAGGGCGCCGGAACCGGCGTACAGGTCGAGCACGCGGGCGCCGTCGATCACGTCGCGGGCGTCGAGCGCGCTGAAGATCGCCTCCCGCACCCGGTCGCTGGTCGGGCGGGTGCCGGCGGGCGGAACGGCGATGCTGAGGGATCCGGCAAAGCCGGCGATGATGCGCGTCACGCTGTCGAGGCTAGCCGAGTGCGGAGGTGCCCTGCGGCTGCCTGATGCGCCGCGGCAGCAGCGAGGTCAGCACCACCCCGCCGATCACCAGCGCGCCGCCGATCACCTGAACCAGGCTGATCGGCGTGCCGATGGCGAGGCCGATCAACGCGGTGAACACGGCGATCAGGTTGAGGTAGATGCCCGCACGGGAGGGCGGAACACTGCGAAGCGCGGCGTTCCAGAACACGTACGAGCCGACCGAGGCGAACACGGCGATGTAGAGCAGCGCGAGCAACGGAGCGGTCTCGGTGGGGAAACGGACGCCGCCCGCGGCAATCGTGAACGGGGCAAGCCCCACCACCACGAACAGGGCCTGCATCGCCGTGGCGGTGATCGGCGGCACCCCGCGCAGGCGCCGACCGAGCAGCGTGTAGAAACTCCACACCACGATCGCGCCGATCATCAGCAGGTCGCCGAAGTTCGGGGTGCGCGAGAAGACCGTGCCGATCTGCCCGTCGGTCAACACCACCACCACGCCGAACAGGCCGATCGCGATGCCCAGCACTCCGCGGCATCCGATTCTCTCCTTGAAAAGCAGCACTCCGAGCACCGCCAGCAGGGCCGGGTTCACCGCGTTGATCAGCGACGCGTTGAGCGCGCTCGTGTACTGCAGGGCCACGTAGAGCAGCAGGTTGAAGCCGGCGAGTCCGAGCGCCGCCAGCAGCAGGTGCAGCGGCCATTGCCGCCACACTGCCCGCCAGTCCGGCTTCTCGGTGAGCTGGGCGATCACCAGCAACGGGATGAGCGCGAGCAGCCAGCGCAGGAAGGTGAGATCAAGCGGGGTGATGGATGCCACCGCAGCCTCACCGGCGACGAAGTTACCCGCCCAGAAGAGCGTGGCGAGCACGAGGAAGACTACGGATTTCAAGTCTTCAGCGTATCGCGGGGCCGGGTGCCTGACAGCGGATGTCGGCGGGCGCCGATACCCTCGATGTGTGAACTCCCCGCTCGACACCAAGCTCAGCACGGCGCTCGGCGGACGCACGGCCGGCGCCTTCGAGCGGGGGCTGGGGCTCCGCACCGTCGGCGACCTGCTGAACCACTACCCGCGGCGCTACGCCCGGCGCGGCGAGCTGACCGCGCTGGCCGAACTCGAAGTCGACACGAGCGTCACCATCGTCGCCGAGGTTCTCAGCGTGACCAGCCGCTCAATGAAGGCACGCAAGGGGTCGATCTTCGAGGTCAGGATCAGCGACGGCCACGGCATCCTGACCCTCACATTCTTCAATCAGAAGTGGCGCGAGAACGAGCTGAAGCCCGGTGTGCGCGGCATCTTCGCGGGCAAAGTGGGGGAGTACCGCGGGCTGCGGCAGCTGGCCCACCCCGACTACGAACTGTTCGACACCGAGCTGCCCACCGAGGGCGCGGCCGCCAAGCGCTGGGCGCTGCAGCCAATCTCGATCTACCCGGCCACGGCCACGGTTGCCTCCTGGCAGATCGCGAAGGCGGTCGGCGTGGTGCTCGACACGCTGCCGCCGCTGGAAGACCCGGTGCCCGAGCTGGTGCGCGACGAACGCCAGCTGGTGCCCTATGCCAAGGCGCTCGAGATGATTCACCGGCCGGAGAAGGACGCAGACTGGGGGGCGGCGCGCGCGTCGCTGCGGTTCCAAGAAGCATTCGTGCTGCAGGCCGCGCTGCTGCGACAGCGCGCCGCGCTGCGGGAACGTCCGGCGATCGCCAGGATCGCCGGTCGGATCGCCGAGGGGTTCGATGCCGCGCTCCCGTTCCGGCTGACCGCCGACCAGCAGCTGGTCGGCGAGGAGATCGCCCGCGACCTGGCGGCCCAGACCCCGATGAACCGGCTCGTTCAGGGGGAGGTCGGCTCGGGCAAGACACTGGTGGCGCTGCGCGCCATGCTCGCGGTCGCCGACTCCGGCGGGCAGTCCGCGCTGCTCGCCCCCACCGAGGTGCTCGCAGCCCAACACCTGCGATCCATCGTGAAGACGCTCGGCCCAGACCTGGCCGCGCGGCTGCGTCCCACCCTGATCACCGGGCAGCTCAGCACCGCTGAGCGCAAGAAGGCGCTGCTTGCCTCGGTATCCGGCGGGGCGAGCATCGTGATCGGCACGCACGCGCTGCTGAGCGACACCGTGTCGTTCGTCGACCTCGGTCTGGTGGTCGTCGACGAGCAACACCGATTCGGCGTGGAACAGCGCGAGGCGCTGCGGCTGAAGGGCGCCACCCCGCCGCACGTGCTCGTGTTGACGGCCACCCCGATCCCGCGCACCGTGGCGATGACCGTGTTCGGGGACCTCGACGTGTCCACCATCGCCGAACTGCCGTCCGGGCGTCTGCCGATCCGCTCGTTCGTGGTGCCGCTGGCCGAGAAACCCGGCTGGGTGAACCGGGTCTGGCAACGCACCGCCGAAGAACTCGCCCTCGGCCGTCAGGCCTTCGTGGTCTGCCCGGCGATTGACGCCGCGGTCAGCGAACCGGCGGATGCCCCGGAGAACGACGTGCCCGAGGCGCGGGCCGCGACCGCGACTTCCGCAGCAGCGGCTGGCCCCGCGGCCGCCCCGGTCGCCAACGTCACCGAGGTGACGGCGAGCCTGCAGGCAAACCCCGCGCTCGCCGGTCGCCGCATCGAGGCGCTGCACGGTCGCATGCCGAGCGACACCAAAGACCTGCTGATGCGGGAATTCGCTGCCGGACGGATCGACGTGCTGGTGGCCACCACGGTGATCGAGGTGGGCGTCGACGTGCCGAACGCGTCGACCATGGTGATCCTCGACGCCGACCGGTTCGGCGTGTCTCAGCTGCACCAGCTGCGCGGCCGGGTCGGCCGCGGCAGGGTGCCCGGCGTCTGCCTGTTCGTGACCAGGGCCGAGCAGGAGAGCCTGGCCAGGGAACGAGTGGAGGCGGTCGCGGCAACGCTGGACGGCTTCGACCTGGCCCAGATCGACCTCGAGCTGCGCAGGGAGGGCGACGTGCTCGGCAGCATGCAATCCGGCGGCCGGTCGAGTCTGCGGCTGCTGCGCGTGGCGACGGACGGCCAACTCATCTCCGACGCCAGGGAGCTCGCCGCCGGGGTGCTCGAGCACGACCCTGCGCTGTCCGAGCATCCGGCATTGCTCGGTGCGCTCGCCCGCCGACTCGACGAGTCGGAGCAGGCGTTCCTCGCTAAGGCGTAACAGTCCGCGGCATCCGCTCTCTCATTTGTGAGGCAGTGTGCGTCACACGGCGTCTCTGTCACGAATTCGAAGCCTTGACTGTGTACGCTGGCGACCATGAGCCGGATCGCCGTCGTCCCAGGGTCGTTTGACCCCGTCACCCTTGGCCACCTCGACGTGATCGGGCGTGCCGCGGGGCTGTTCGATGAGCTGCACGTGGTGGTGGTGCACAACCCAGACAAGTCCGCGCTGCTGCCGATCGCGCAGCGGGTGGCGCTGCTCGAGCAGTCGATCGCGGCGGCCGGGCTGCCGCAGAACATCGTGGTGACCAGCTGGAGCGTTGGCCTGCTGGTGGATTACTGCACGGATGTCGGAGCCAGTGTGCTGATCAAGGGCATCCGGTCACAGGTCGATGTGACCTACGAGACGCCGATGGCGATCGTCAACCGCGACCTCGCCGGCGTCGAGACCATCTTCATGCTGCCGGACCCGGCGCACGCCCACGTGTCCAGCTCGCTGGTGCGGCAGGTTGCGGCGCTCGGCGGCGACGTGAGCCCGTACGTTCCCCGCGCCGTGGCGGAGTTCCTGCAGACGCCCGTCCGGTAACGGGCGCTGAACGAACCCAGGGCCGCGCGCTGTTACGCGGCGCGCTTCAGCCCGCTCGTCAGCATTCCCACCAGCGAGTCGAAACTGTCATCGAGATCATCCGGCATGCCGAATCCGCCGCCGAGTTCGAGCATGACAAAGCCGTGCACGGCCGACCGGATGGCGCGGATCGCATCGACCATGCGGTCAGACGGGATCGCGTAGCCGCGCAGAACGCTCGCGATCACCCGCACCGTCTCGGCCGCAGCCTCGGCGTGGTCGGGGTTGTCGCCGAATCCGGCGGCCGATTGCGCGGCCGCATACCGCGCCGGGTGCGCTTTCGCGAAGTCGCGGATGGCGTGGGCGAGGGCCGAGACGGCATCGTCACCCGATCGGCCGATGGCTGCCTGGGCGCAGGTGCGCGTCAAGTCGCGCACCGCTTCGACCCCCATCGCCTGGCGCAGGTCGGCCAGCGACGCGACGTGCTTGTACAGGCTCGGCACGGCAACGCCGGTGCGCTGCGCGAGGGCCGAGAGGGTGAGCGTCGCGAACCCGTCCGGGCCCGCGACATCCACCAGTTCGAGCGCCGTGCCGATCACGGACTCGCGCGTCAGTCCCGCCCTAGCCACGCTGGTGCCTGCGTGCCGTGTGGCGTTCGAGGAACGGCAGGAGCTCGGCGAGCACGACATCCGGTCGCTGCGCCTGCGGGTAGTGTCCGGTCTCGGGCACGACGTGCACGTCGGCGTCGATGGTCTCGGCGATCCAGTCCGCCTCGGCACGAGGATCGCGGTAGTCGGGATCCTGGTCGCCGATGAACACCAGTGCCGGCGCCGACACATCGCCCAGCCGGCGCTCGACGACGGAGTGATCCAGCGCGAGCGCCAGGTCGCGCAGCGAGCGCAGGCGTCCGGGCTCGGACAGGTTGGCGCGGATGTCGCGGCGGTGCTCGGCCAGCCACGGCGCTTGCGTGCCCTTGTTCAGCGACGCGTAGAACGCCGACCAGAAGGCGGCTCCCCACCACGGCGCAAACGCGACGCGGAACTGCAGGCGGGTCAGCGCGGCGGCGAATGCGCTCTTTGGCGCGTCACGCAGGAACGGACCGAACAAGACGAGTGCCGTGATCGCCGCGGGCCGCTCGGCCGCTGCCCAGGCCGCGGCCGCCGCTCCCATCGAGTTGCCGAGCACCACGGCCGGCCCGCCCAGTTCGCCGATCAAGGCGAGCAGGTCCTCGCCCGTCTCCGCGTCACCGTGATCGGTGAAGCTCGTGTCGCTCGCGCCGTGGCCGCGCAGGTCCATCACGGCGAACCGAAAACCGGCGTCGATGACGGATGTCGCGAGCTCGCGGTACACCGAGCGCAGGTCTCCCATCCCGGGGATCGCGACCACGAGTGGCCCGTCGCCCTCGACGGTGTAGGCGATTCGCCCCTGCGGGCGGCTAAGGAATCGAACATTCGAGTTGGTCATAGCCAATAAGCTAATGCCATTAGCTTTCGGGCGCAAGGGGTCAAGTCACATCCGTTTCGGTCACTAGCATGAAAGCATGACGAGTTCTCTTCGGGTTGGCTACGCCGCCATGCTCGAGCAGTTCCCTCCGATGGAAGCCGTCGAGCTCAGTGCGTACGCCGAGAGCAAGGGCTTCTCGGGGGTGATGGCGGCCGACCACTACCAGCCGTGGGTTCCGCAGCAGGGGCAGAGTTCCTTCGTCTGGAACGTGCTGACCGCGATCGGCGAGCGCACCACCGGCGACATGGGCCCCGGCGTCAGCACCCCCACCTTCCGCTGGCATCCGGCGATGGTGGCGCAGGCGAGCGCGACCCTCGCGGCGATGTATCCCGGCCGGCACTGGCTCGGCATCGGCTCCGGTGAGGCCATCAACGAGCACATCACCGGCCAATACTGGCCAGAACCGCACGAACGCATCAACCGGATGTTCGAGGCCGTCGAGATCATCCGGAAGCTCTTCATCTCCGGCCTGACCCGTCGCGACGTCAAGCACTCGGGGCAGTATTACCGGCTGGAATCGACCCGGCTCTGGACCATGCCGGAGCAAGCTCCCGAGATTCTGGTTGCCACCAACGGTCCGATCACCGCACGCCGCGCCGGGCGTGCGGCCGACGGGCTCATCACCGAGGGGGCGCCATATGACAAGACCGCGTCGCTGCTGACCCGGTTCGCCGAGGGCGCCCGCGAGGCGGGCAAGGATGCCTCAGCGATGACGCGCACCCTTCAGCTGCACCTGTCCTGGGCGCCGACCGATGAGGAAGCCATGCAGAACGCCCTGACCGAATGGCCGATCGCCGCGATGCGGTTCCCGAAGGGCGACATCCGCAGCCCGTTCGAGCTGGAACAGCTGACCAAACTGGTGCGCCCGGAGGACTTCGAGGGCCGCATGGTCATCTCCAGCGATCCCGACGTGCACCGTGCGCACATCCAGCGATTCGCCGACCTCGGCTTCAGCCGCATCTACCTGCACAACGTCGGCCGCAACCAGCGGGACTGGATCGACGTGTTCTCGCGCGACGTGCTGCCGAAACTGAGCCGCTGATGCTCAGTATCTTCACCATGGACGGGGTCCCCGAGATCGTGGCAGGCGACGACCTCGCCGGCATCATCGGGGACGCCGCCGACGGGATGCTTCAGGATGGCGACATCCTCGCCGTCACCTCGAAGATCGTCTCCAAGGCGGAGGGGCGCCAGGTAGCCGCCGCCGACCGGGAGCAGGCGATCACCGAGCAGACCGTGCGGATCGTCGCCACCAAACAGCACGGCCACGGGGTGACCCGGATCGTGGAGAACCCGCTCGGCCTCGTGCTGGCCGCCGCCGGAGTCGACGCCAGCAACACGCCGGACGGCACCATCCTGCTGCTTCCGGAGGACCCGGATGCCTCGGCCCTGGCGCTCTGCACGGCACTGCGGGCCCGGTTCGGCGTGCGTCTCGGCGTGATCGTCACCGACACCCTCGGTCGTGCCTGGCGGCAGGGGCAGACGGATGTCGCGATCGGCGCCGCCGGTGTGCGGGTGATCGACGATCTGCGCGGCACCACCGACTCTGGCGGGCGGGTGCTCGAGGCCACCCTCGCGGCCGTGGCCGACGAGATCGCCGGAGCGGCCGAACTGGTCAAGGGCAAGGCCTCCGGCAGACCGGTCGCCGTGGTGCGCGGACTGGGTCAGTACGTGGGGGAGCTGGACCTGCCGGGCGCCCGGGCGCTGATCCGGCCTGCCGCCGACGACCTGTTCCGGCTGGGCAGCAACGAAGCGCACGCGGAGGGCTACGCGGAAGGCCTGCGCGATGGCGCCAGCGCCGACCGTCGACAAGGAACGACCTGAAACGTTTTCGTGAACCCCAAATCGGGACTGGCGCAATGGGGTGAACCTCGGCAGACTCAATTTGTGAATAGCTTGCCCGCAGCGTCGCGCCTGAGTAGTCCCGATTCGATGCAGATCGAGGAGTTCCGCGAGACCACGGCAGCGATCGTGAGCGCCGTCGAGACCGTCATCGACGGCAAGCGGGAAGCGGTGACGACGGCGCTGACGGTGCTGCTGTCCGAGGGACACCTGCTGATCGAAGACGTCCCGGGTGTCGGCAAGACCATGCTCGCCAGGGCGCTGGCCCGAAGCGTCGACTGCTCGGTGTCGCGCATCCAGTTCACGCCAGACCTGCTGCCGAGCGACATCACCGGCGTCTCGGTATACAACCAGGCCGACCGCGCGTTCGAGTTCAAGCCGGGCCCGGTGTTCGCGAACATCGTGATCGGCGACGAGATCAACCGAGCGAGCCCGAAGACCCAGTCGGCGCTGCTCGAGAGCATGGAGGAACGGCAGGTGACCGTGGACGGCGCCACTTACCCGCTGGCCGCCCCGTTCACGGTGATTGCCACGCAGAACCCGATCGAGATGGAGGGCACATACGCCCTGCCGGAAGCGCAGCGGGACCGCTTCATGGCGCGCGTGTCGATGGGATATCCCGATGCCGAGAGCGAGGCCGCGCTGCTACGCACCCGCGACACCGAGAGCCCGCTGGACAACCTGCAGCCGGTGGTCGAGATCGGCGAGCTGCGCCGGCTGATCGCCACGGCCCGCCGTGTGTTCGTCAGCCGCGCCGTCGAGCAGTACACCGTCGCCATCGCCCAGGCCACCAGGGTGGACCGCGACCTTCGTCTCGGCGCGAGTCCCCGCGCCACCCTGCAGCTGGTTCGCGCCGCCAAGACCCGCGCCGCCCTCGACGGGCGCGAGTTTGTGCTGCCAGACGACATCGACGCGCTCGCCGTGCTGGTGTTCTCGCACCGGCTGATCCCGGTCGGCCGCTCGGCCGTCGGGGCGGGCAGCCTGCTCGGCACCTCGTCGGTGGGGGATGTCATTCGGCGCATCATCTCGGAGACGCCGGTTCCGCTCGGCGCCGTCTAGCCGTGGGCACGAGCCAGTCCAGCCGGTCGCGGGTCAGGCGGCTGAGCCGACGCGGCTGGATGCTGCTGATGGTGGCGGCGGTGTGCCTGATCACAGGCTACGCCAGCGCCCGCACGGAACTGCTATACATCGCGGCGTTCACCGCGCTGATGCCGCTGGCCGCGGTCATTTATCTGCGGATGCGGCAACCGCGGCTCGACACTCGTCGCGACTTCCACCCCACGGTGATCAGCGCAGGGCAGGTGGCCACCGCTACCCTCCAGGTGCGCAATAGGGCGCCGGCGCCCACCCCGCAACTGCGCTGGAGCGAACTGCTGCCGTGGGCGCCGCACCAAACCCCGATCGAGACGCTCGCGCCGATCCCGCCGCGGCGCACGGTCGCCGCGCAGTACACGCTCCAGCCGCCGCGGCGCGGGATCATGAGCGTCGGGCCGATGACGATCGAGTTCTCCGACCCGTTCTCACTCGCACACGTGTGGCGCACCATCGCCCAGCCGGAGCGGATCGTGGTGACACCGGCGCTCGTCGCGCTGCCCGACGTCGGCCTGGCCCTGGCCGAGGGGGACGGAGCCGCGCAGCTGATCCAACGCCGCGCCGCCGGCAACGACGACGACCTGATGACCCGCGAGTACCGCGCCGGCGATGCCCTGCGCCGGGTGCATTGGCGGGCGTCGGCCAGGCAGGGCGAGTTGATGGTGCGTCAGGAGGAACAGCGCACCTTTCCCGAGGCGCGGATCATCATCGACACCCTGCGCGGCGGCTACGACGACCCGCTCTTCGGCAGCGGCCAGCCGGTGGAGAGTGACCGCTTCGAATGGGCGGTGTCCATGCTCGCGTCGCTGGGGGTGCACCTGCACGCCGCAGGCTACCGGGTGCACGTCGTCGAAACCGGTGCGCGCCAAGTTGCCCCGCTCGGCGACGCCCACGAGTGGGCCGCCAGCGACAGTGAGTTCTTGATCAGCCTGGCCGGAATCCATCTGCTGCGGGAGCGTGAGGGCATCGGGTACGTCAGCGATGAGCAGCCGGGAGCGCGGGGTCCGGTGTTCGCGCTGATCTCTGAGCCATCCGACGAGACCCTCGACTGGTTGATCGGCCAGCGACGGCCGTTCGACCTCGCGCTCGCGTTCGTGCTCGACGGGTGGTCGGATTCCACCGCACAGCTGCTGACCAGCGCCGGATGGCACTGCATCGAAGTTTCTCCGGAAGTGTCGCTGGCGGATGCCTGGACCACCGCCCTGGTCGAGACCGGAGGCGTCCATGGCCTCATCTGAGTCGCGCGGACGGCGGAACAACTGGCCGATGACTGCGGCACTGGCGCTCGCCCTCACGGTCGCGGTCACCGGACTCTCCAGCGCCCTGGAGGGTTGGGACTGGTGGCTGCTCGCCGTCTTCACCGCGTTCGTCGCCCTGGGCGTCGCGGGATGGGTGCGCGGGCTCACCCGGTTTCGCGTCATCCCGCCGCTGGCGGCGCTCGCCGCGGTCCTGGTGCTGCTCACCCTGCGGTTCGCGGCCGACACCGCCATCTTCTGGGTCATCCCCACCTTCGACTCCGTCGACCGCTTTGGCGAACTGACGCTGGCCGGGCAGCTCGGCATCGCGCAATCGATCGTGCCGGCGGCGGCGACCGAGGGCATGCTGTTCATCATCGCGCTCGGCATCGGGGTGGTGGCGGTGACCCTCGACACGGTTGCGCTGCCACTTCGCTCGCCGGCGCTCAGCGGCATCCCGCTGCTGGTGGTGGTGGCGATCCCGAGCGTGGTGCAGCGCGAGCTGAGCTCGGTCTTCACCTTCGTGTTCACCGCCAGCGCGTGGCTGCTCGTGCTCTGGGTGGACCGGCGGCGTCCGCAACCCGGCAGCGCCGTCACGGTCGGCGCGTTCGTGGTGGTGGGGGCGCTGATCGCCGCGCCGGTGCTCGCCGGCCTGCAACCCGACTCGTCCGGCACCCGCGCGGCGGCAGGCCTGCAGGTGGGCGTGAACCCGATGGTGAACCTCGGCAACGACCTACGCCGCGCCGACCCGTTCGTCGCGCTCACCTACACGACCAGCCGCGAATCCGGCCACTACCTGCGCATGGTCACCCTCGACCAGTTCGACGGCCTGCAGTGGGAACCCACCGGCGTCGTGGTCGACCGTGACAACACGATGGACAGGATCGCCGAACCGCCCGGCCTGTCGGATGCGGTGGTGCGGGAGAGCGTGACGACCGACGTGGAGGTCGGCTCCACCGTCGGCCGCTGGCTGCCGGTTCCCTACCCTCCGGTCGAGGTGGACGGGCTGGTCGGCGACTGGTTCTGGGAACCCGACGGGTTGTCCATTCGAGCGGACAACACCTACATCCGCTGGCAGGAGTACACGGTGGAAAGCGCCTGGCTCCGCCCGACGGCTGAGCAACTGCGCGCGGTCGGCCAGCGGGTGCCAGAGCCGGTGCAGCAGTACACCCACCTGCCGGTCGACGTGGCCGACAACATCCGCGCGGCAACCGACGAGGTCACCGGAGGCTTGAGCACCGCGTATGAGAAGGCCATAGCCCTGCAGGACTACTTCCGGAACGGTGACTTCGACTATTCGGAGGACGCACCGGTCGAGGACGGCTACGACGGCGACGGGTTGGCGGTCATCAGCAAGTTCCTCGAGGTGAGGAAGGGCTACTGCGTGCACTTCGCCTCGTCCATGGCGGTGATGGCGCGGCTGGCCGGAATTCCGGCCAGGGTCGCCGTGGGCTTCCTGCCCGGTGTGGTGGAGACCGACGAGCAGACCCGCGAGGACTATTATCTGGTCACCTCGCACGACATGCACGCCTGGCCGGAGTTGTTCTTCGAGGGCGTCGGTTGGGTGCCGTTCGAGCCCACGCCCGGCCGGGGTGTGCTGCCGAACTACGAGGCTCCTGTAGTCGATGACCCGGCCACGCCGAACGTCGACGAGTCCCGCCCGGTGCCCGCGTCCACGGGCGCGCCGGCACCGACCGTGCGGGACGGCGACCTGCCGTCTGAGCGGCCTGGCCCGGACGGCGCGGACGTGGTCGACTGGGCGCCGGTGCTCTGGACCATCGGCATCACGGCAGCCTCCCTGCTGGTGGTGTTCGCGCCCGCATCCTGGCGACGCTTCATCCGCTCGCGCCGGCTGCTCAGCCACAGCCCTGAGCAGTTCTGGCAGGAACTGCGTGACACCGCCACCGACTTCGGCATCCCCGCACCGGACACCGAGACGGCCAGGGCCTTCGCCACCCGACTCGAGGAGATCGGTGAGGTGCGCGGCGAACAGCTCGACCGGCTGCGCGACGCCGTCGAGCTGCACAGTTACGCCGAGCATGCCGGTGCCCTGCTGGTGCGGGAGATCGCGGTCGGTCCCGCGGACGCCCGCGAGGTGATCGCCCGGATCGAGAGCGGCCACGGTCTGCTGCAGCGCCTGCGGGCACTGCTGCTGCCGCTGTCGCTGATTCCACGCCGAACAGACGAGACTAGATCGATTTAGGTTAGGCATGCCATACTAAGGCAATGCTTACCTTGAGCCCGGTTGTGGTGAAGGACACCCGTCCCGGATACCGCCCGTTCCGCGCCTCGGTCACCGGGCTCACCCGACTCAGCCCGCACTTCATGCGGGTCACCTTCAGCGGCCCAGACTTCGACCGATTCGGCACCGCGGGCCTCGACCAGCGGATCAAGATCGTGCTGCCGATCCCCGGACTCGGCCTCAGCGACTTCGGCGCAGACGACGCCGACACCATCCTCGCCGGCGACTGGTACGCCCGCTGGCGTCAGCTGCCCGACGACGCGCGCAATCCGTTCCGCACCTACACGGTGCGCGCGGTGCGTCCGCAGCGCCGGGAGCTCGACGTCGACATGGTGATCCACCCCGACGCCTCCCACGCCGCCGTCGGGCCGGCCGCCGAGTGGCTGGCCAGCGTGCGCGTCGGCGATGAGGTCGTCATCATCGGACCAGACTCCGGCAGCTTCGACTCCGACATCGGCATCGACTGGCACCCGGGGGACGCCACCGAGGTTCTGCTGGCCGGTGACGAAACCGCGGCGCCGGCGATCTGCAGCGTGCTGGAAACCCTGCCGGCCGGGGTCACCGCGCACGCCTTCATCGAAGTTCCGGATGTCGCGGACCGCCTGTCCCTCGACCTGACACCCGGCTGTACCCTCACCTGGCTGGACCGCAGCGGCGGCCCGGTCGGCTCCGCCCTGGAGCCTGCCGTGCGCGACTGGGTAAGCGCACACGCATCCGTCGTCCGTCCCGCGCTCACCGCATCCGCCCAGTCCGTCGAAGATGTCGACGTTGACACCCAACTGCTCTGGGACTCACCGGCCGAGTCCCACGGCCAGTTCTACGCCTGGCTCGCCGGCGAGGCGGCCATGATCAAGATCCTGCGACGCTTCCTCGTGAGCGAAACCGGGATCGACCGCCGTCAGGTGGCGTTCATGGGCTACTGGCGACACGGTAAAGCCGAAGCCCAGTAATGACGCTGCCGCTCGCGCGGCCGGCCGGCGCGCCGCCCGCTCGCCGCGATCGGTCACGCCACCGGGTGCTCGGCCTGCTGGTCGCCCTCGGCGTGCTGCTGCTCGTGGTGCTGCTGAGCCTGGCGCTCGGGGCACGAGACGTGCCACTCGGCAGCGTGTTCGACGCGGTGTTCGCCCCCACCGCCGGCAACACCGACCACCTGGTCGTTCGCGACCTGCGGGTGCCGAGGACCGTGGTCGGCATCGTCGCCGGCGCGTGCCTCGGACTCGCCGGTGCGATCATGCAGGGCATCACCCGCAACCCGATCGCCGACCCCGGGCTGCTCGGAGTCAACGCCGGGGCCTCACTGTGCGTGGTGCTCGCCATCTCGTTCCTCGGCATCACGGCGCCAGCCGGCTACATCTGGTTCGCCCTCGCCGGGGCGGCGATCGCCGCCAGCGTCGTCTACGGAATCGGCGCAATCGGCCGAGAAGGCGCCACACCGGTGAAACTGGCGCTGGCCGGCACCGCCCTCACCGCCGGCCTCACCTCGATCATCACCCTGCTGCTCATCACGGACGTGGACACCCTCGGCACCTACCGGTTCTGGTCGGTCGGATCCCTGGCGAACCGGGACCTAGCCACAGTGCAGGCGCTGCTGCCGTTCGTGCTCGCCGGAGTCGTGCTCGCCCTCGCGGTGGGGCGAATGCTCAACCTGCTGGCACTCGGCGACGACCTCGCCCGCGGCCTCGGCCAGAACATCGCCGTGTCGCGCCTCGTCTCGGGGCTCGCGATCGTGTTGCTCTGCGGGTCAGCCACGGCGCTCGCCGGTCCGATCGTGTTCGTTGGCCTGGTGGTCCCGCACCTGGTGCGATCATTCACCGGAACCGATTACCGCTGGATTTTGGCATACTCGGCGGTGCTCGGCCCTGCCCTGCTGCTTGCCGCCGACGTCATCGGCCGCTTGGTGGTGCGCCCCGGCGAGCTCGAAGCCAGTTTGGTGGTGGCGCTGGTGGGCGCCCCGGTCATGATCGCGCTGGTGCGCCGCGTGAAACTGGCGGGGCTGTGATGACCACGACAACCGTGCGCAGCGAGCCTTGGCGCGACGACCGAGCACACCGCAGGGCACGCGCCGCCCGCATCGGACTGACCCTCACGGCGCTTGTCGTCATGGTCGCCGCGGCCAGCCTCGCGGTGGGCGCATACACGCTGTCACTGCCCGACCTGATCGCCACCCTGGCCGGGCAGGGTGAGGCACGCGACAACTTCATCATCTTCGGGTTGCGGTTACCGCGGCTGCTGCTCGGCGCGCTCGTCGGCGCGGCGTTCGCGATCTCGGGAGCCCTGTTCCAGACGCTGCTGAAGAACCCGCTCGCCAGCCCTGACATCATCGGCATCAGCGGGGGAGCGAGCGCGGCCGCGGCGGGAAGCATCCTGATCCTGGGCCTCGGCGGCGCGGCGGTGCCGGTGGCGGCGTTCCTCGGTGCGCTGGTGGCGGCGACCGCGATCTACCTGCTCGCCTGGCGCGGTGGCGTCACCGGTTACCGGTTCGTGCTGATCGGCGTCGGTGTTGCGTTCATGGTGCAGGCCGTGCTCGGCTACCTGATTACCCGCGGTGACGTGCGCGACGTGCAGCAGGCGCTGGTCTGGATGGTGGGCGGCATCGGCGGCGCTGCCTGGGCCGACATCGCCGTGCTCGCGCTCGCCCTGGCGGTGCTGCTGCCGGCGCTTGGCCTGCTCGCCCCACGGCTGCGGATGCTGCAGCTCGGCGACGAGACGGCTGGCGGACTCGGGGTGAGGGTCGAATCCACCCGGCTCGCCCTGCTGCTGATCGCGGTGGCGCTCGCCGCGGTCGCCACGGCGTTCGCCGGTCCGGTGGCGTTCGTCGCGTTCGTGTCTGCGCCGATCGCCAGGCGGATTGTCGGTGCGGGGTCGCTCGCGCTGCTGCCGAGCGCGCTGGTCGGCATGCTGCTCGTGACCGCCGCGGACTTCGCCGCGCAGCACCTGCTGCCCGGCACGCTGCAGGTGCCGGTCGGAATCGTCACCGGGGTCATCGGCGCCCCATACCTGCTGTGGCTGCTGGCCACCGCCAACAGGAGAGGACGCGGCGCATGACCGATGTGACAGTCGCCCGGAAGCCCCGCCACACGCTGCGCGCCGAGAACCTCGGGCTCGCCTACGACGGCCGGCCGGTCATCCAAGACCTCGATCTCACCGTTCCCGACGGGCAGGTCACCGTGATCGTGGGCGCCAACGCGTGCGGCAAATCGACCCTGCTGCGCGGCATCTCGCGGCTGCTGAAACCAGCGTCCGGCCGGGTGACACTCGACGGCCGCGACATCCACGCCCAGACCGCAAAGGACGTGGCCCGCACGATCGGCATCCTGCCGCAGTCGCCGACGGCACCGGAGGGCATCACCGTCGCCGACCTGGTCGGTCGCGGCCGGTACCCGCATCAGGGCTGGTTCCGGCAGTGGACCAGCACGGATGACGCGCAGGTCACCGAGGCGCTGCGGGCGACCGACACCGCGCAACTCGCCGGTCGACGCATCGAGGAGCTCTCCGGCGGTCAGCGCCAACGGGTGTGGATCGCCATGGTGCTGGCTCAGGATCCCGACATCCTGTTGCTGGATGAACCGACCACGTTCCTCGACGTGACCCACCAGATCGAGGTGCTCGACCTGCTCACCGACCTGAACCGCAGCCGCGGCACCACCGTCGTGATGGTGCTGCACGACCTGAACCTGGCCGCCCGCTACGCCGACCACATCGTGGTGATGGCCGCAGGGCGGATCATCGCCAGCGGACCACCGGCCGAGGTGATCTCGGCGGAACTGGTGCAGAACGCCTTCGCGCTGGAATCGCGTGTGGTCACCGACCCGGTCTGCGGGGCGCCGATGGTGGTGCCGGTGGGACGGTTCCATGGTGGGGCAGCCCCCGCTGCCCCACCAGGCTGAATCGCGCGCTAGCTCAGAACCACGCCGGGCGGTCGACGACCACGGGCTCCGGCCTGATCAGCGGCTGCGCGCGGGCCACCGCGAGGTCGATTCTGGTGAGCAGCTCCGGGTTCGCCACGCGATAGTCGGTGAAGTCGGAATCGCAGGCGTACACGCCGAGCGGCAGGGTCACCGCCTGGAAGAAGCCGAACAGCGGCCGCAGCTGGTGCTCGATGATCAGCGCGTGCCGGTCGCTGCCCCCGGTGGCGGCGAGCAGCACCGGGGTATCGACGAGGTCGTACTGGCCGACGAAGTCGAACAGGTGCTTGAACAGGCCGCTGAACGAGGCCCGGTACACCGGGCTCGCGACCACGAGCAGGTCGGCGGTCTCGATCCGGCGCAGTTCCTCCTCCACCGACTCTGGCAGCTGTGCGCGGCTGATCGCCCCGGCGAGGTCAGGGCCGATCCGCTCGAGCTCGATCAGGTGAGGGTCGATGGGGCGTTGCCGACCGAGGCTGGCGATGATCTCGGTGACCAGCGCCGTCGTCTTCGACGGGGTCTGCAGGCTGCCCGAGACGCCGACCACGGAGAGCGGGCGGTCGAGGGTGCTGGTCGATACGGAAGCCATTGCCCGAGGTTAAGCACGTGCGCCCCGCGAGTCGATCCGGCACGTCACAGGACGTCACGATGTGACGCCGTGTGACGTTCCGCAGTGGATTCTCCCGCGTCGGCGCGGACGATTGACGGATGGCTAGGCAGATCCGATTCAACGCTTTCGACATGAACTGCGTCGCCCACCAGTCCTCCGGGCTGTGGCGGCACCCGAACGACCAGTCGTCCCGGTACAAGGACCTCGACTACTGGACCGAGCTCGCGAAGCTGCTCGAACGCGGCACCTTCGACGGCATCTTCATCGCCGACGTGCTCGGCACGTACGACGTCTACGGCGGCAGCAACGAGGCCGCCATCCGTCACGCCGCCCAGGTGCCCGTGAACGACCCGCTGATGCTGGTGTCGGCCATGGCGCACGTGACCGAGAACCTCGGCTTCGGAGTGACCGCCGGCACTGCATACGAACATCCGTACCCGTTCGCCAGACGGATGTCGACCCTCGACCACCTGACCAAGGGCCGGGTCGGCTGGAACGTGGTCACCGGGTACCTGCCCTCCGCGGCCCGCAACATGGGCCAGGATGACCAGCTCGAACACGACGACCGCTACGCGTACGCCGACGAGTACCTGGAGGTGCTGTACAAGCTGTGGGAGGGCTCCTGGGAAGATGACGCCGTGGTGCGCGACCGGGAGAGCGGTGTCTTCACCGACCCGGCGAAGGTGCACCCGATCAACCATCAGGGCAAGCACTTCACAGTTCCCGGCATCCACATCTCTGAGCCGTCGCCGCAGCGCACCCCGGTGATCTACCAGGCCGGCGCTTCGCCGCGCGGGATCGCGTTCGCGGCAGGGAACGCGGAGGCGATCTTCGTGGCCGCCCCCACCAAGGAGGTGCTGGCCAGCTCGGTGAAGCGCATCCGGGACGCGTTGGAGGCTGCCGGCCGTGATCGGTACTCGGCCCGCATCTACACGCTGCTGACGATCATCACCGATGAGACGCCGGAGAAGGCGCGCGCCAAGTTCGAGGACTACCTGTCCTACGCCAGCCCGGAGGGCGCACTGGTGTTCATGTCCGGCTGGATGGGCATCGACCTGTCCCAGTACGACCTGGACGAGCCGGTGGGCAATGTGAAGAGCAATGCGATCCAGTCGGTGATCGCGAACTTCCAGGAGTCGGCCGAGGTGCACGGCCGCGAGTTCACCGTGCGGGATATCGCCGAGCACGGTGCGATCGGCGGGCTGGGGCCGTTCATCGTGGGCTCCGGTGCTGAGATCGCCGACCAGTTGCAGGAGTGGGTGGCCGAGACGGATGTCGACGGCTTCAACCTCGCCTACGCGATCACGCCGGGAACGTTCGAGGACGTCGTCACCTACGTGGTTCCAGAGCTTCGCAAGCGCGGCGTGTACCCGGAGGAGTACGCCACCGGAACGCTTCGGAACAAGCTGTTCGGGCACGGTGACCGGTTGCCCGAGTCGCACCGCGGCGCCCAGTACCGGGTGCGGACGGCGGCCACGTCACAGCCCTGAGCTGGCCTGCCCCGATCACGGTCTGATCTCCAGTCGCGCGCGCCGCGTTTCATGCGCTACCTTAGGCAAGGCAATCCTAAGTAAGGTTTGAATCCTAAGTAAGGTTTGCCTTCCCCTGCACAAGGAGTCCCCGTGACCGTACGTCCCCTCGCGATCGTCGCCGCTCTCGCGGCGTCGATGCTGGCCATCACCGGATGCGCCGCCGCCACCCCGTCCGACGTCGACAGCACGTCCGGCGGCGGCGACTTCAGCCCCGTCAGCATCGAGCATGCCTTCGGTGAGACCGAGATCAGCGCAGCGCCCGAACGAGTGGTGACGCTCGGCTGGGGCAGCACGGATGCCGCGCTCGCGCTCGGGGTGGTTCCGGTGGCGATGGAGGCGCAAAGCTACGGCGGCGACGAGAACGGCGTGCTGCCGTGGGTGGCCGAGAAGCTCGACGAGCTGGGGGAGGAGACCCCCACGGTGATCCCCGAATCCACCGAGGCACCCGCCTACGAGCAGATCGCCGAGGCAGCCCCTGACCTGATCCTGGCCGTCTACTCCGGCATCACCGAGGAACAGTACGCCTTGCTCAGCGAGATCGCGCCGACCGTGGCGTACCCCGACGAGGCCTGGTCGACGCCATGGCGCGACGTGATCAGCACCGTCGGCGACGCGCTTGGCAAGTCCGCCGAGGCAGACGTCGTGCTCGACGAGATCGCGGCCGTCGTCGACGAACAGGCGGCAGCGCATCCGGAGCTCAAGGGCAAGACCGTGGCGGCCGTCTGGGATGTCGGCGGAACCTTCTACGTCTACAAGGAGGCCGACTCGCGGGTGCAGTTCCTGCTCGACCTGGGCATGGTGAGTGCCCCCGCGGTGGACGAACTCGCCAGCGGCGACTCCACGTTCTACTACACGCTGAGCTATGAGCAGCTCGACAAGCTCGACAGCGACATCCTGGTGAACTTCGCCGCCGACGATGCCGCGGCCGAGGCGTTCCTCGCGACCAGCTACGCGCAGGCGATTCCCGCGGTGCAGGCGGGCACGGTGGCCTCCGGTCACCGGCACCGAACTGGTCGCCGCGGTGTCGCCGCCCACGGCGCTGTCGCTCACCTGGGGCATCGACGAGTACGTCGCAGCCCTCGCCACCGCCGCGGCGGCCGCGAAGTAGCGAGCACAGCGAAATAGCGGACGCGCGGAGAGGAGGGCGGCGGATGTCGGCCTCCTCTCCTTGGTAACCTCGAGGCGATGTCAGCACTCTGGTCGCTCGTACTCCCGGTGAAGGGTGCCGACGGCAAATCACGCCTGGCCCTGGCAGACGACCGCCTGCGCTCACCGCTCGCCATCGCGTTCGCGCTAGACGCGATCGACGCGGTGCTCGCCGCCGGATCGGTCGGCCGCGTGATCGTCGTGACTTCGGATGTCGCGGTCGCCGGAGCGCTGCACGGATCAAGGGCCGAAATCGTGCCCGACCCTGGCGAGGGGTTGAACGCCGCGATCCGCTCCGGACTCGCCGTGCTCGAGCTGGCGCACCCGGCCGGGGTGCTGCTGGCTGACCTGCCCGCCCTCACCGCACATGACCTCGACGCCGCGCTCGCCGTGGCGGCCACTCACCCGCTCGCGATGGTGCCCGATGCCGATGGCACAGGAACCACCCTCAGCACCGCCCTGCGCGCCGATGCGCTCGTGCCACGGTTCGGCGCAGGATCCCGGGCCGTCCACGAGCAGGCCGGTCACGTGCCGATCGAGCTGCCCGCGACATCCGGTCTCCGCCGCGACGTCGACAGCGAACCCGACCTCCGGCAGGCGCTCGCCCTCGGCGTGGGCCGGCACACGAGAGCCGCGCTGGACCCGGCATCACCGGCATCACCCGAGTGAGGTCTGGCAAACGGTCCCTTCCAGACCTCCGGAACGACTAAACGCCAGACCTCACCACAAGGCGCCCGGAAGCGCCAGAGTTGAGGTCTGGCAATCGGTGCTTCACCGAGCGCGGGAAGAACTAAATGCCAGACCTCACGACCGACCTCACCACCGACCTCACCACGGGTGGCGGAATCAGCGGCGGTTCAGCGGCGGGGCAGCCCCAACTCCAGCGCGGATCTCACGATCGCGGCCGATTCGTCGAGGGTGGTCAGGTAGAGCGGTCTCGCCGCCGCGCGGATCCCGTCACCGATGAGCTCGTCGACCGCCGCGGCATCCGCAGTGTCCACCAGCCAGCCGTCCAGCAGGCCGCCGGAGGATCGGGCTCCGTAGTGCCGCGCCACGGCATCCGCGCTCACCGCGACCCCGATCGCGGCCAGGCACTCGGCGGCCATGCCGCGCAGGGCGGCTCCGCCGATGATCGGCGACACGCCCACGACCGGTGCCGGCGTGGTGGCGAGCGCGTCCCGCATGCCGGGCACCCCCAGGATCGTGCCGATCGACACCACGGGATTCGACGGGGCGAGCAGCACCGCGTCGGCCTCGGCGATCGCCGTGAGCACCTCCGGCGTCGGCGAGGCAGACTGCACGCCCAGTTGCTCGAATCCGAGCGCCGGCACGGCTGCGCGGTGCCGAACCCACCACTCCTCGAAGTGGACCAGCCCGTCCGCGACCCGCACGTGCGTCTCCACCGGCTGATCGCTCATCGGCAGCAGGGTCACGCCGATCGGCCAACGGGCGGCGAGGCGCTCGGTCGCCGCGGTCAGGGTCAGCCCGTCGCGCAGCAGGCTGGTGCGAGCCAGGTGGGTGCCCAAGTCGAGGTCGCCGAGCGTGAACCACGGCCAGCCCACCCCGTACGCCGCCAGCTCCGCGGACACCCGCTCGCTCTCGCCCGCCCGTCCCCAGCCGCGTTCGGTGTCGTTCACGCCGGCGAGCGCGTACATGATCGAGTCCAGGTCGGGGCAGACCCGCACCCCGGTCAGCCACAGGTCGTCCCCGGTGTTGACGACCACCCGGATGTCGGCATCCGGCATTGCGTGCCGCACCCCGCGCACGAACTTGGCGCCGCCCACGCCCCCGGCCAGCACGGCGATTCTGATGGGTCCAGCGATCACGAGTCCTCCTCTGGGGCGAATGCGATGACCGGACGGCCGGTCCCGGGATGCTGCAACACGGTCGCCTGCACGCCATACACGTCGTGGATGACCGGTGCGGTCAGCACGTCGCCGGGTGGGCCAGACGCGACCACGCGGCCCTCGGTCAGCACCACGACGTGGTCGGCGTAGGTGGCGGCGAGGGTGAGGTCGTGCAGCGCGGCGATCACCGTCACCGAGTTGCGGGCCAGCCGGCGCAGCAGCGCGAGCGTCGACAGTTGCGCCCGGATGTCGAGATGGTTCGTTGGCTCGTCGAGCAGCATCAGCCGCGGCTGCTGGGCAAGCGCCCGCGCCAGGTGCACGCGCTGCCGTTCCCCGCCGGATAACGACTCGAGCTGCCGGTCGGCGAAACCCTCCATGCCCACCGTGGCCAGCGCCTCGGTCACCACCGCGGCATCGTCGCCGGCGGATGCGGCCAGCAGTGGCCGATGCGGAGTCCGGCCGAGTTCAACCGCGTCGCGCACGCTCAGGCTGGCTTCGGTGCTGAGCTCCTGCTCGACCACCGCGACCACCCGAGCGCGGGCCCGTCGGCTGAGCCCGAGCAGGTCGTCGCCGCCGAACCACACGCTGCCGGCGGACAGCGGCAGCAGGCCCGCCACCCCGCGCAACAGGGTGGTCTTGCCCGCACCGTTCGGCCCGACCAGAGCGGTCACCGAGCCTGCTGGCGCGATCAGGTCGACGCCGTCGATGATGCTGCGGCCGCCGAGGCTCATCCGCACGCCGCGGACGGCAAGGCCCCTCGAATCAACGCCCATCGAGTCGGCGCTCATCGGGTTCTCCGCCGCGCCAGCAGCGCCGCGAACACCGGAGCGCCGACGATCGCCGTGACGATGCCGACCGGAAGCTCCCGAGGGTCGAACAGGGTGCGCGCCGCGGTGTCCGCCCAGACGAGCACGATCGCGCCGGTCAACGCGACCAGCGGCAGCAGCACCCGGTGCCGGGCCCCGGTGAGCAACCGTACCGCGTGCGGCAGAACGAGCCCGATGAACCCGATCGAGCCGCTCACCGACACCATCGCCCCGGTGAGCAGGGCGGTCACCGCCAGCAACGTCCAGCGGGTGGCGGCCACATTCACGCCGAGCGCGGCCGCGGTGGTGTCCCCGAACGCGAACGCGTCGAGCAGCCGGCCGCTGAACATCACCGGCACGCCGACGACCAGCACCGCCGTGCCGGCGATCGCGACCGTGCCCCAGTCCGCGCCGCTGAGTGAGCCGAGCAGCCAGTTCAGGATCTCGCGGAAGGAATCGCCCTGGGCAGACCAGAAAATCACGAAGCTCGTCAGCGCCGCCGCGAGCGCCGACACGGCCACGCCGGCGAGCACCGTGCGAGTGGGCGTGAGTGCTCCGGATGCGCCGGCCAGCAGCAGTGTGCAGAGCAGGGCGGCCAACGCCCCGAGGAACGCGGCGACCGGCAGCAGAACGCCGAGTCCGAGCAGCAGCACGCTGACCGCGCCGAGCGACGCGCCAGATGACAGCCCGAGCAGGTACGGGTCGGCCAGCGGGTTACGGGTGAGCGCCTGCATCACCGCACCGGCCAACGCCAGGCCCGCGCCTACGGCCGCCGCGGTCAGCACCCGCGGCAACCGCAGCTCCCACACGATGCCGTCGCGCAGCACGCTGAGCGGACTGTCGCCCAATCCGAGGTGAGCGGCCACGCTGGCGAACACGTCGGCCGGGCGGATGTCGGCGGCGCCGAAGCAGATCGCGGTCACGATCGACGCGACCAGCATCGCAGCCAGCAGCAGCCCCCACGCCCAGGTGGTGGCCGGGCGACGACCGGTCGCGGGTGTGCGCCGGGTCCCCGGCATCCGCTCGTCGCTCGTCGTCCGGTCCGTCATCCGGTTGTCGCCCGGCATCCGGTTAGCGGGCATCCAGCGCGGCCAGCTGGTCGAGGATCGACCGCACCGCCTCGACGTTGCGCACCCCCGCCTCACCGGCTGCGAACGGCACCGTGATGAACCTGCGCTCGGCCACCGCGCTCAGTTGCGCGGTCACCGGGTTGGCGGTGAGCATCTCGATCTTCGAAGCTGCGGTGTTCCAGCTGGCGTCCACCAGAACGATCACGTCGGGATTGGCGTCGATGATCGACTCCCAGCCGAGCGAGGCCCAGGTGTCCGCGACATTCGCCGCCACGTTCGTCAGACCAGCGGCCTCCAGCATCATCTGCGGGGCGCCGATGCCCGCCCCGACATACGGCGTGTCGGTGCCAGAGGAGTACCAGAGCGCGGTCAGGCCCGCGGTGGAGGGCGAGAGCGCCGCGAGCGCTTGCTGCTGCTCGGCCACCAGGTCGTCGGCCGCGGCTTCCGCACCGAACACGGTGCCGGCCTCGCGGATCTCGTCGAACACCAGGTCGAAGGTGAGCTTCCCCGGCTTGTATCCGGGCTCCTTGCAGGCGGACGGGGAGACATAGCTGCCCACCCCGAGCGACGCGAGCGCGTCGCGCTCACCCGCGGTGTCCGAGGTCAAGTTCGACTCCCAGCCGGCGTAGATGAAGTCGGGTTCGAGATCGAGCACCGCCTCCTGAGCAGGAGCGAAATCACTGATCACCGGGATGTCGGCCGCCTCGGCCGCCCACTGCTCAGGAACCGGCCCGTCGGGGAACGCGGTGCCGATGATCTGGTCTCCAAGGCCGAGGGCCAGCAGCATCTCGGTGGTCGTCGACTTGATGGTGAGGATGCGCTCCGGTGGGCGCTCGACGGTGACCTCAAAACCGCAGTTATCGATCGTCACCGGGGTGGGCGCGACCGACGAGGTGGACGGGCTCGACGCGGGAGCCGTCGCCGCGGAACAGCCAGACAGGGCCACCGCCCCGAGGGAGAGAGAAAGAACTGCGAGGGTACGACGGGACACGGAACTCCTTGGCTGGGAACGGCTGGGAACGGACAGTCCGCGGGCGCAACACACCGGCGAACTCGAACCAACTGCTTCAGCGAGAAGTCAGCGCACCGCGCCATACCGGGCGCGAGGGGTCGAGGTACGACATACGTTACTCGGTCCGCGCGCCATCCGTGTTGAACTCAGGGCTTGTAGAGCCGCGCCGCCACGTCTAGGTTTACGCCAACGTCATACGCCGAAATCAGCGAGAAATGTTTACGGCAGATGATGGCAGAGCAAACAACGAGGTTTGTTCTGAAACAAGGCACCCGGCACGGTGCAGCTGTTGCCGGGGTCATAGAGCGCGGAGGCAGCATGTCGGTTGTACGAGCAGCGATCACTCAGACCACCTGGACCGGCGACAAGGAGTCGATGATCCAGAAGCACGAGCAGTTCGCGCGTGACGCGGCCGCCCAGGGCGCCCAGGTTATCTGCTTCCAGGAGCTGTTCTACGGTCCGTACTTCGGCATCACCGAGGACCCCAAGTACTACGACTACGCCGAGCCGGCCGACGGGCCGATCGTGCAGCGCTTCGCGAAGCTGGCCAAGGAACTCAACATGGTCATGGTGCTGCCGATCTACGAGGAGGACCAGCCCGGGGTCTACTACAACACCGCGGTGGTGGTCGACTCCGACGGCAGCATCCTCGGCAAGTACCGCAAGCACCACATCCCCAACCTCGACAAGTTCTGGGAGAAGTTCTACTTCCGGCCGGGCAACCTCGGCTATCCGGTATTCAAGACCGCCGTCGGCCCGATCGGCGTCTACATCTGTTACGACCGCCACTTCCCCGAGGGATGGCGCGAACTCGGGCTGAACGGCGCGCAAATCGTGTTCAACCCGAACGCCACCAAACCCGGGCTCTCCAACCGGCTCTGGCAACTCGAACAGCCCGCCGCAGCGGCCGCGAACGGCTACTTCGTGGCGGCCCCGAACCGCGTCGGCACCGAGGACAACGAGTACGGCCCGCTCGCCGTCAACTTCTACGGTTCGAGCCAGTTCGTCGACCCGCAGGGCAACCTGGTCGGCGAATACGGCAGCGACAGCGAGGAGGAAGTGGTCATCCGCGACCTCGACTTGGACATGATCCGGCAGGTGCGCAACAACTGGCAGTTCTACCGCGACCGCCGCCCGGAGTCCTACACGTCCATCCCGAAGCCGTAGGGGAGACACCGTGAAGACCCTCATCAAGAACGGCACCGTCGTCAACGCCACCGGTACCGCATCCGCCGACGTCCTGGTCGACGGCGACAGGATCGCCGCTGTGCTCGCACCCGGCTCCACCCTGCTCGGCTTCGACGTCGAGAGCAACGTGGACACCGTCATCGACGCCGCCGGCAAGTACGTGATCCCGGGCGGCATCGACGCGCACACCCACATGCAGCTGCCGTTCGGCGGCACCGAGGCATCCGACACCTTCGAATCCGGCACCCGCGCCGCCGCGCACGGCGGCACCACCTCGATCATCGACTTCGCCGTGCAGACCTACGGTCAGCGCCTCGAGGACGGTCTCGCGGCCTGGCACGAGAAGGCGGCGGGCAACTGCGCGATCGACTACGGCTTCCATCAGATAGTCGGGGATGTCACCGCGGATTCGCTCGAGGCGCTGCGGCGCCTGCCCGACGAGGGCGTCACGAGCTTCAAGTTGTTCATGGCCTATCCGGGGGTGTTCTATTCGGATGACGCGCAGATCCTGAAGGCCATGCAGGTGTCGCGCGACACGGGCATGCTCACGATGATGCATGCCGAGAACGGTCCAGCGATCGACGTGCTCGCCCAGCAGCTCGTGGACCAGGGCAACACCGACCCCTATTACCACGGCATCGCCCGCGCCTGGGAGCTGGAGGAAGAGGCGACACACCGCGCCATCATGCTCGCGAAGGTCACCGGTGCGCCGCTGTACGTGGTGCACGTTTCGGCTAAGCAGGCGGTCGAGCAGCTGGCCTGGGCGCGAGGCAAGGGACAGAACGTCTTCGGCGAGACCTGCCCGCAGTACCTGTACCTGTCGCTCGAAGACCAGCTCGGTGCCTCGAGCGACGAATGGGGCAAGTTCGAGGGTGCCAAGTGGGTCTGCTCGACGCCGCTGCGCAGCCGCGCCGAAGGGCACCAGGACTCGCTGTGGCAGGCGCTGCGCACCAACGCGCTGCAGACGGTGTCGACCGACCACTGCCCGTTCTGCATGAAGGATCAGAAGGATCTCGGACGGAGCGACTTCCGGAAGATCCCGAACGGAATCGGCGGCATCGAGCACCGGATGGACCTGATGTACCAGGGGGTCGTCACCGGGGAGATCACCTTGGAACGCTGGGTAGAACTCACCAGCACCACACCGGCGCGCATGTTCGGCGTGTACGGCGAGAAGGGCGTCATCCAGCCGGGCGCGGACGCCGACCTCGTGGTCTACGACCCGAACGGGCACACCTCGATCGGGCTCGGCAAGACCCACCACATGAACATGGACTACTCGGCGTGGGAGGGCTACGAGATCGACGGACACGTCGACACCGTGCTCTCACGCGGCCGCGTCATCGTCGACGACAACCAGTACCTCGGCCGCAAGGGCGACGGTGAATTCGTCAAACGTGGCCTCAGTCAGTACCTGATCTAGGGGAGCGCCATGGACTTCGGAGTAGTACTACAGACCAACCCGCCCGCCTCCCGCACGGTGCACCTGGCGAAACTCGCCGAGCAGTTCGGGTTCACCCACGCCTGGACGTTCGACTCGCACCTGCTCTGGCAGGAGCCGTACGTGATCTACAGCCGCATCCTGGCCGAGACCACCCGGATCACGGTGGGACCCATGGTCACCAACCCGGCCACCCGCGACTGGACGGTCACCGCGTCGCTGTACGCCACCCTCAACGACATGTACGGCAACCGCACCATCTGCGGCATCGGCCGCGGAGACTCCGCGGTGCGGGTCACCGGCGGCGAGCCCACCACGCTGAAGACCCTGCGCGAATCGATCCACGTCATCAGGGAACTCGCAAACAGCAGACCGGTCGAGTACCACGGCTCGACCCTGCAGTTCCCGTGGAGCCGCGGCTCACAGCTGGATATCTGGGTGGCGGCGTACGGGCCGCTGGCGCTGAAACTGGCCGGGGAGGTGGGCGACGGCTTCATCCTGCAGCTGGCCGACCTCGACATCGCCAGTTGGATGATCAAGACGGTTCGGGATGCCGCGGACGCCGCGGGCCGCGACCCGATGTCGGTGAAATTCTGTGTGGCGGCCCCGTTCTACATCGGCGACGACCTGCCGCACATGCGCGACCAGACCCGCTGGTTCGGCGGAATGGTGGGCAACCACGTCGCCGACATCGTGGCGAAGTACGGCGAACATGGAGCCGTTCCGGACGCGCTGACCGACTACATCAAGGGCCGTCAGGACTACGACTACAACGAGCACGGGCAGGCCGGGAACGTGCATACCCAGTTCGTGCCAGACGAGATCGTCGACCGGTTCTGCGTGCTGGGCACCGCCGAGCAGCACATCGACAAGCTGAAGGCGCTGAAAGACATCGGCGTCGACCACTTCGCCGGGTACCTGCAGCATGACAATAAAGAGGAGACACTGCGGGTCTACGGCGAAACCGTGATCCCCACGCTCAGAGAACACATCGTGGCCAAGGTATGACAGACGTTCAACCGGCGCTCGCGCCCATTCCACCGGCACTCAGGCGGCGGAGATCGCCCAGGCGGCTGCTCGCCGCGTGGGGGTTCGGTGCGCTCGGCATCCTCACGCTCGTCGCGGTGTGGGAACTGTACAAGCTGCTCGGCCCGCCCGACGGGGTGGTGATCGGCGACACCCGAGTGCTGCCGCGCACCAGCGACCTCGCCATGCCACACGTCTGGGACATGCTGGCGCGGCTCGGCGAACCGGTGACCCGGTCGGCCGACGCACTACCCCTCTGGGTCGTGGTGGCCCAGGCCGCCCTGGTCACCCTCGGCATCGCCGCGGTCGGCTGGCTGGTGGCGGTGGCCGTCGGCATCGGGCTGGCGCTGGTGATGCAGCGCTGGCGGATCGCCGAGTGGGGACTGCTGCCCTGGATCGTGCTCAGCCAGACCATCCCGCTCATCGCGTTCGCGCCCGTGGTGCGCAGCTGGGGATCCAGGGTCGAGATCGGCGCGTTCGAATGGCAGGACTGGATGTCCGTCGCCCTGATCGCGTCATACCTGGCGTTCTTCCCGGTCGCCGTCGGCGCCTTGAAGGGCCTGCAGTCGCCGGATGCCATCCACGTCGACCTGATGCACAGCTACGCCACCGGCTGGTGGAGGACCCTCATCTGGCTGCGCTTCCCAGCCGCGGTGCCCTACCTGCTTCCCGCGCTCCGGCTGGCCGCCGCCAACGCGGTCATCGGCGCTGTGGTCGCCGAGGTCTCAACCGGGCTGCAGGGCGGCATCGGCCGCATCCTCATCCAGTACGCCGGGCAGGCCAGCGGCGACCCCGAAAAGGCATGGGGTCCGATCTTCGGATCGATCGTGCTCGGTCTCGTCGCCGCCGGTTCGATCGCCATCCTCGGCGCTGTACTCAAGGACTATCGACGAGTAGAGGTCAACACGTGACAACCGAAGCAGTCACTATCACCGGGGTCGACAAGACGTTCGAGACTCGGTCGGGGCAGGTGTCGGCGCTGCAGGAGATCAACCTGACCGTGGCCGCCGGCGAGTTCGTGTCACTGATCGGCCCATCCGGCTGCGGCAAGTCGACGCTGATGCGGCTGATTGCCGACCTGGACACACCGACGAGCGGCAGCGTGCAGGTGTTCGGCAAGAACGCCAGCCAGGCCAGGCGCGATCAGGACTACGGCATCGCGTTCCAGCAGGCGGGCCTGCTGCCGTGGCGCACCGTGGCCGGAAACATCGAGCTGCCGCTGACCTTGCACGGGGTCGGCGCCCGGCAGCGCAAGGAACGCGTGGCCGAATTGATTGAGCTCGTCGGGCTCTCCGACTTTGCCGACCGGTACCCCGACCAGCTCTCGGGCGGAATGCAGCAGCGCGTGGCGATCGCCCGCTCACTCGCCGAGAAGCCGAGCCTGCTGCTGATGGACGAGCCATTCGGCGCGCTCGACGAGATGACCAGGGAACGGATGCAGGCCGAACTCGTGCGTATCTGCGCCGAGACCAAGGCGGCGGTGGTGTTCGTCACCCACTCCATCCCGGAGGCGGCGTTTCTCTCCGACCGGGTTGTGGTGATGTCGCCACGGCCCGGGCGGATCCAGGAGATTATCCCGATGCGGCTGGGAGCAGCCCGCACCGAGGGCCTGCGCGAGGAGCAGGCCTTCTTCGACATGGTCACCGCGGTGCGCGAGGCGCTACATCAGGGATCGCCGGTGCAGACCGGCCCGCGCGGGGTGGAGACCCGCTGATGCGCACCCTCAGCCCCCGTGCCGAGAACACGACCAGGATCATCGCCCCGGTCGCGGCCGGCGCGCTGGTGCTCGGCATCTGGCAGCTGCTCGTGAGCGTCGGCGGTGTCGACGACTACCTGCTGCCGAGCCCGGCGTCGATCATCGACCAAATCGTCGAATTCTGGCCATCGATGCTGAGCGCCGCCGCAGTGACGGGGCTGAATGCGCTGCTCGGGCTGATCGTCGGGTCGGTGCTCGGTATCCTGTTCGCCCTGCTCGCCTCACTCACCCGGGTGATCGACTACATGAGCGCGCCGGTGGTCGCCGCGCTCGCCGTGATCCCGATCGTGGCGCTCGCGCCGGTACTGAACACGATGTTCGGCGCCGACTCGCAGACCGGCCGGCAGGTGATCGCCGGCCTCGCCTCGTTCGTGCCGGTGTTCATCAACACCCTGCGTGGCCTGCGGCAGACCCTGCCGGTGCACCGCGATCTGATGCGGTCATATGCCGCCAATCGGGCGCAGATCATGCGCACGGTCACCCTTCCGACGGCCACACCCTTCGTCTTCACCGGCATCCGCATCGCTTCCTCACTCGCGGTGATCTCGGCACTCGTCGCCGAGTACTTTGGCGGTCCGCGCGGCGGGCTCGGCGGCCTGATCTCGACCTCGGCGGCGTCCAGCGCGTACCCGCGCGCCTGGGCGTACGTGGTCGCCGGCATCGTGCTCGGACTCGCCTTCTACCTGATCACGCTCGCCCTCGAACGTCTCGTCATGAAGCGACGAGGCTGACCCGCCCTCCACCCACACACCACTGCTCCACCTCACATCACAGACAGGATGGACCATGAAACACAGCACACGTCGCATTGCGACACTCGGCGTCGCAGCTCTCACCGCGGCGCTCATCCTCTCGGCATGTTCGCCCACCGCAGACGAACCCACCACAGAGGGCACCAACGGCGAACTCACCGAGGTCAAGCTGCAGCTGCAGTGGCTGCCGCAGGGCCAGTTCGCCGGCTACTTCGCCGCTCAGGAGCAGGGCTTCTTCGAGGACGAGGGACTGGATGTCGAGATCATCCCGTCCGGCGGTGACATCGTGCCGCAGGACGCCCTCGCCAACGGCGACGTCGACTACGCCATCGCCTGGGTGCCCAAGGTGCTCGGATCGATCGAGGCCGGCGCGAACGTCACCAACATCGCGCAGATCTTCCAGAAGTCGGGAACCCTGCAGGTCTCCTGGGCTGACTCCGGTATCGAGTCCGTGGCGGACTTCGAGGGCAGGAAGATCGGCTCCTGGGGCTTCGGCAACGAGTGGGAGATCTTCGCGGCAATGGCCGCGGAAGGGCTCGACGCCACGACCGTGGAGATCATCACCCAGGACTTCAACATGAATGCCTTCCTGCAGGGCGACATCGACGCCGCGCAGGCGATGACCTACAACGAATACGCCCAGCTGCTGGAGACACCGAACCCCGACACCGGAGAGCTGTATCAGCCGGAGGACTTCAACGTGATCAGCTACCAGGACACCGTCGGCGCGATGCTGCAGGACGCCATCTGGGCCGACACCGAGCGGCTGGACAGCGACCAGGAGTACCAGGACACCACGGTGGCCTTCCTGAAGGCCGTGATCAAGGGCTGGGCCTACGCGGCAGAGAACCCGCAGGAAGCGGCCGACATCACTATCGCGGCCGGATCCGGCTGGGGACCGAGCCACGAACTGTGGATGGTTAATGAGACCAACAAGCTCATCTGGCCGTCACCGGACGGCATCGGCGTGATCGATCAGGCGGCGTGGGATGCCACGGTCGCTGCGGCGCTCAGCGCGGTGAACGAGACCGGCGCCAGCCTGATCACCGAGGAGCCGCCCGCCACCGCCTACACGAACGACTACATCCAGCAGGCCCTGGACGCGCTCGAGGGAGAGGACATCGACCTGACCGGGGAGAACTTCAGCCCCATCGAGGTCACCCTCGAAGAGGGCGGCAACTAACCGCACCAACTAACCGAATCACGCATAGGCCCCCGGGAAGACCGTATGGTGTTCCCGGGGGCACCGGCGCCCCCGCGGGGGTACCCGGATTGGCTGCACGACTGGAGTGTTCATGACCGATTTCGACTTCTCGACCGTGAGCCGCGCGGATGGCGAACGCGCGTTCGACCTCGACCGCTCGCACGTGTTCCATTCCTGGTCGGCGCAGGGCGCGTTGAACCCCATGGTCATCGCCGGGGGCAAGGGCTCCGTGGTCTGGGACTTCGACGGCAAGGAGTACCTCGACTTCTCCAGCCAGCTCGTCAACACGAACATCGGCCACCAGCATCCGGCGGTCATCGACGCCATCAAGCGGCAAGCCGACGTGCTGGCAACCGTCGCGCCGGCCCATGCCAACCGCACGCGCGGAGAGGCCGCCAGTCGCATCCTCGACAAGCTCGGCGGCAACTTCAGCAAGATCTTCTTCACCAACGGCGGGGCGGACGCCAACGAGAACGCGATGCGGATGGCGCGGATCGCCACCGGCCGCGACAAGGTGCTCAGCATGTACCGCAGCTACCACGGCAACACCGGCGCGGCGATCGTGGCCACCGGCGACTGGCGGCGGGTGCCCAACGAGTACGCGCGCGGCCACGTGCACTTCTTCGGCCCGTTCCCGTACCGGTCGGAGTTCTGGTCGGTCTCGCCCGCGCAAGAGACCGAGCGCGCCCTGCACCACCTGGAACGGGTGATCCAGGCGGAGGGCGCGGACTCGATCGCGGCGCTGCTCATCGAGACCATCCCCGGCACCGCCGGCGTGATCGTTCCGCCGCCGGGATACCTGCCGGGGGTTCGGGCGCTCGCCGACAAGTACGGCATCGTGCTGATCCTCGACGAGGTGATGGTGGGCTTCGGCCGAACCGGGGAGTGGTTCGCGTTCCACGCGTTCGATGTGGTGCCCGACCTGGTCACCTTCGCGAAGGGCGTCAACTCCGGCTACGTGCCGGCCGGTGGCGTGGCGATCTCGCCGGCAATCGCGGACGTATTCACCAACCAGGTTTTCCCCGGCGGACTCACCTATTCGGGACATCCGCTCGCCATGGCCTCGATCGTCGGGGCGATCGACGCGATGCAGGACGAGAGCATCATCGAGAACGCCCGGATGATCGGCGAGGAGCATCTGGGGCCGGGGCTTGCCGCGCTGATGGACGCGCATTCGCTGATCGGTGACGTTCGCGGCAGCGGGGTGTTCTGGGCGCTTGACCTGGTCGACGACCTCGACACGCGGGTACCGGTGTCCGGCGCGGTGATCGGTTCGCTGAAGAAGGAACTGCTCTCGCGCGGGCTGCTGCCGTTCACCGCGGACAACCGCATCCACGTCGTTCCGCCCTGCGTGGTCACCGCCAACGAGGTGGCCAGAGCGCTCGACATCTACGACCAGGCGTTCACAACCGTGGAGAACTCACTGATCCGGTAGAATAGAGCGCTATGCCTGCGTTCAAGAACACTCCTTACACCTTGGCGGTGCACGACATCATGCACCGTCCGGGGCTGTTGCGTGAGCACCACATTTCCATTCCCGCGCCGGAGCAGCTCGGCGACGGAATCGTGTCGGTGAAAGAGGGCACAAATGTCGAGCTTGAGGTGCGCCTGGAGGGCCTGCACGACGGCATCCTGGTCTCCACAGAGGTCGATACGGTGGCCACCGGACAGTGCGTGCGCTGCCTGATTGACATCGAACTGCCTGTCCAAGTCGAATTCCAAGAGCTTTTCGCGTATTCTTTCGACGAAGCTTTTGACTACACGGTTCACGATGACCACGTGGATCTTGAACCGGTAGTCAGGGATGCGGTAGTGCTGTCACTGCCGTTCCAGCCGGTCTGCCGGCCGGACTGCCCAGGACTCGACCCGGCAACGGGGGAGCGCCTGGCTGATGATCCGGACAGGAAACCCCGCGAGGTGCTCGACCCGAGATGGTCTGCGCTCCAAGGCTTTCAGGCAGCCGCATCCGAAGACGAAGGCGCTGGAAACAGCGCCGATAGAGAGAAGAGATAAGTAATGGCCGTTCCGAAGCGGAAGCAGTCACGCTCCAACACCCACTCGCGCCGGTCGCAGTGGAAGGCCACGCCGGTGCAGCTGGTGAAGACCATCGAAAACGGCAAGGTCACCTACAGCCTCCCGCACCGCGCCAAGGTCGTTGAGGACTCCGCAGGCACCGCCCTGTACATGGAGTACAAGGGCCGCAAGGTCGCTGACGTCTAATCCGACGTCACCTCACACCATCGAGAAATCGGCCCGTGCTCGTGTCCTCGTCTTCTGATGACGGCCCGAGTCGGGCCGATTTGTCCGCGTCGCTGCAGCTGCAGATCGACCCAGCTCTGCTCGAAACCGCGCTGACCCATCGTTCGTTCGCGTACGAGAACGGTGGCGTGACGCACAACGAGCGCCTGGAGTTTCTTGGCGACTCGATTCTCGGCCAAGCGGTCACGGTGATGCTGTACCGCGAGAACCCGACGCTTGATGAGGGAGACCTGGCCAAACGCCGGGCCAGCCTCGTCTCCAGTGTCGCCCTCGCCGAGGTCGCCAGGTCGATCAACCTCGGCCGGCACATCCGGTTGGGGCGCGGCGAGGAACTCACCGGAGGCCGTGACAAGTCGTCGATCCTGGCCGACACCGTCGAGGCGCTCATCGGAGCCGCCTACCTCGACCGCGGACCGGATGAGGCCACGGCTCTCGTGCTGCGGCTGATCAGGCCGCTTCTGGCGACCCCCGACCGCTTCGGCGCCGCCATGGACCCGAAAACCAGCCTGCAGGAGCTGGCGGCGCGGCTCGGCCGCGGGATTCCGATCTACCGGGTGACGAACACCGGACCGGACCACTCCAAGGTCTTCCACGCCGAGGTGCTGCTCGGAGACGATGCCATCGCCGGCGGCGACGGCACCAGCAAGAAGCAGGCAGAGATGGCCGCGGCGCTTGACGCGTGGACCCGCCTGCAGCAGACCGTCACGGGCTGAGACGTGCCAGAACTTCCCGAGGTGGAGGTGGTGCGCGCCGGGCTCGCGCCCGCGGTGACGGATGCCGCGATCCACGCGGTCACGGTGTATGACGAGCGCTCCCTGCGCCGTCACCGCGGCCCGAGCGAGGACTTCATCGACCGGCTGCGGGAGCGCAGCATCCTCGGCGCGGTGCGTCGCGGCAAGTTCCTGTGGCTGCCGCTCGCGCCGGTTTCGCCGGTTGAGGAGGGAGCGCCCGCGAGCGTCTCGAAACCCGCCGTCGAAGCCCTCGTCCTCCACCTCGGCATGAGCGGCCAAGTGCTGCTTCGCGACCGCGACCAGCCCGACGACCGGCTCACCCGCATCCGTCTGGACATCGAGCATCCCGCCCACGGCCCGCTCCGCCTGAACTTCGTCGACCAGCGGATCTTCGGATCGATGGCGATCGACAGTCTGCTGCCGACGCCGGACGGAGCGGCCGGCGGCCTCGGCGCCGACTCCGCGACGGTACCGAGTGCCGTTGCCCACATCGCCCGCGACCCACTGGACCCGGCCTTCGACGACGCGAGGTTCTTCGCCGCGCTGAAGCGCCGCAACACCAGCATCAAGCGGGCCATGCTCGACCAGACCCTTGTCAGCGGCATCGGCAACATCTACGCCGATGAGGCGCTGTGGGCGGCCCGTATCCACTACGACCAGCCCACGTCGAGCCTCAGCCGACCGCGCGCCGCGCTGCTGCTGGCCGAGGTGCGGATGGTGCTGACCAAGGCCCTCGCCGAGGGCGGAACCAGCTTCGACGCGCAGTACGTGAACGTGAACGGGGCATCCGGCTACTTCTCGCACTCGCTGAACGCCTACGGGCAGCAGGGCAACCCGTGCCCGCGCTGCGGCAGGCCGATCCGGCGCGAGCAGTTCATGAACCGCGGCTCGCACTTCTGCGCGTTCTGCCAACGTGTGCGCTGAGCAGCGCGGCGGGTGACCGCACCTGCCGGACATTGTCGGTGAACCCTGTGTTTTCGGCCGAGAGCGCCCGCCGCGGCACGCGCACGCGGCCGGAAACACAGCGTTCGCGTTGCTCCTGGTCCACTGGTGCAAGGTCGTTTTGCGAGCAAAATTCGGAGGAACGTGGCAGGATCAATAGGTTGACTTTGTTCGCCCTTTCGGAAAGCTCAAGGCATGCCAAAACCGCTCTTCATCACCCTCCTGATCGCGCTTCCGATCCTCCTCAGTAGCCTGACGCAGAACGGCTGGGTCGTGCTTCTCACTGTAGGGTTGGTTCTTCTCGCCAACCCGATCGTTCGCACGATCCGTAAGAATCGCTATTTTGGTTCCGAGCACTTCCAGAACCTGAAAGCACAGATCACTTCGGTCGTCTCCGAGCACAACGAAGTGGTCAACTACGTCGCCGAGATTCGCTCTCAGGGCTCCTTCGAACTTGGCGCGTCCGCCACAGGTCAGCACGCGCACCTCGCTACGTTCGAGAACACGTCAGCATGGAATAACCGTCGCGACCGCAACGTCGCGCAGTACGCGCCGCACGTTCACAATGCTTCTCTGCAGGTCATTCGTAACGCGAGTCAGGAGCCGATTAAGTACTTGATGAAGTACTTCGGTATCAAGGCCGACCAGGCGACCCTTTCCGACGTGCAGCGCGTCGCGAACGACATCGCGCGGCTCGAAGAGGCGGTTGGCAACGTTAAGGGTCGCGAGGGTGAGATCGCCGCAAAGATCAACCCTCCGGCGTTCATCATGAAGCACTACCCCACGGAATTCTGGGATCAGGTGGGCGTGCACCTGTCACCCATTGCGGTGCCTTATCCGCAGTACAAGTTCCAGTACACCTCTGCGGGTGGAAACACTGGCCAGGAGACAAGAATTCAACTCAACACCCCGACGCTGGAGTCGCTGTCGGCGACTCTGGTTGAGAAGATTCGCTGGACGAAGTCTGCTGCTGGCCAGCGCGCGTTGATGACGGCGCGTCTGCGCGGCCAGATCAAGGAGCGCGATCGCCACACCTGCCTGCAGTGCGGTGTCTCGCTGGCCGCTGAGCCTCATCTGCTGCTCGAGGTCGACCACATGATGCCTGTTTCAAAGGGCGGCCTTAGCGTCCCCGAGAACTTGCAGACCCTCTGCTGGAGGTGCAATCGCACCAAGGGTGCGAAGATCGTCGCGTAACCGCACAGAGCGGAGACCCGGAGCCATTGGCTCCGGGTCTCCGCGTTTAGATCAACGTGAACGCAATCGGCCGGCGGGGGATACTTCTCGCACTCGCTGAACACCTAGGGCAACAGGGCAAACCGTGTCCGCGCTGCCGCAGGCCGATCGGGCGCGAGCAGTTTATGAACCGCGGCTCCCACTTCCTCCCCTTCTGCCAGCGACTGCGCTGAGCATCGGGGCGGATGCATCGCAGCCCGCCGGACGTTGATCGATGAACGCGCCGTTTCTGGCCGAGAGCACCCGCCGCGGCAAGCTCGGTCGTCCGGAAACACAGCGTTCGCGTGGCGTGTGGCATGCGGCGCCGCCGGGCGGGGCACGCTCGGCCGGAATCGCCGCACCCGCCGTGCCAGAATCGACGGGTGAGAGGCGTCGTGTTCGTGCTGCTGGCTGCGGTCTGTTTCGGCACGACCGGTACCGCGCAAGCGCTCGGCCCCGACGCCTCCGCGACATCCCTCGGCGCCGTCCGCATCGTAATCGGGGGAGGGGCGCTCGCCCTCGTCGCCTGGCTGTCCATGCGCGGTCGCCAGAAGCGTCGCCCGAAGGCTCACCGTCTGACTCCCCGGCGTCGCGGACCGGCGTGGCTGGTTGTCGTGGCCGGTGCCGCGGGCATCGTCGCCTATCAGCCGGCATTCTTCTTCGGCACCGCCGAAAACGGCGTGGCGATCGGCACCGTGGTCGCGCTCGGCTCAGCGCCGGTGATCACCGGCGCCCTCGACTGGGTACTGAACCGCCGCTATCCCGGCACGCCATGGCTGATTGCCACCGCGATCGCAGCGGTCGGGGTGGCGCTGCTCGGCGGGGTTTTCGAGGCCGGGGCATCCGGAATCAGTCCTGCCGGACTCGCCGGCTCGATCGGCGCCGGCGCCTCCTACGCCGTGTATACCCTCGCGGCGAAGGCGCTGCTCCAGCGCGGCTGGGGCGCGGATGCCTCGATGGGCGCCGTCTTCGGCGGTGCGGCGCTGGCCAGCCTGCCGATTCTGCTGCTGTCCGATCTCGCCTGGCTGGTCACGCCTGAGGGCCTGGCGATGGCTCTGTGGCTCGGCCTGATCACGACGACGCTCGGCTATGTGCTGTTCGGGCGGGGTCTCTCGACCCTGTCGGCGCCCACAGTCTCGACCCTCACTCTCGCCGAGCCGCTCACGGCGAGCCTGCTCGCTCTGCTCGTTCTCAACGAGCAGCTCAGCGCGAGCGGGGTGGCCGGTTTCATCGTGCTGGCCGCGGCGCTTGTCGTGCTGAGTGCCGCGGCGGTTCGGCGGCCGGCTGGCCGGGTCGTCTCGTCGCTGGCCGCAGAGCGCGACGGCGCCCGCTAACCGCCCGACTCACCTCATTCGGTCTCGGACGTGCTCACTGTCAGGAGATCAGCGGTAGCCCGCGGTGTCGGCGGGCTTCCCGGCATCCTGTACCTCCACGATGTACCGCCAGGCGTCGGGGCGGGAGCCGTCCAGATCTGTGAAGCCGTACTCCGTGGCAAGTGCGCCGCTGGACAATGACTGGCCATTCCAGCGGGCGTGCTCGGGGTCAGCGGCGAGCGCTGCGACGGCCCGTCCGACGAAGCGGGGCGTCTCGGAGATTGCAAAGTGCGGCACCTGCTCGATCGCGTCGCGCCAGTTCCGCTCCGTGACGCCATAGACATCGAGCATGATCTCCGACCGCATCCAGCCCGGTGTGAGTGACACCGCCGTCGCGCGGTGCGGCTCCAGGTCTTTCGCATGCGCCCACGCCATGCGGTTCACGGCAACCTTCGCAAGGTCATAAAAGGGCGAGTTCCGGTAGTGCTGGGCGTTGTACTCCGCCGTCCCATCGGTGACTTCAACGAGCAGGCCGCCAGGCCGTTCGATGAGCAGCGGCAGGGCGTAGTGCGCCGTGATGAGGTGGGTGTCGATCGCGAGACGCAGGAGGCGCAGGCCATTGTCCAGGTCGTGTTCCCAGACGGGTTTATCCCATTCGAAGAGCAGTTCGCCACCCCAGATGTCGTTGACGAGCACGTCGAGGCGCCCCTGCTCAACACGGATGCGGTCGACCAGAGCGCCGACCTGGTCGGGGACGAGATGGTCGACGGGCACGGCAATGCCGATGCCACCCGCACGGGTGACCAGTTCAGCGGTCTCCTCGATGGTTTCGGGACGCCCGTACTCGGATGCGCGTTCCCGGGTGGTGCGCCCCGTCACATAAACCGTGGCTCCCGCCGCACCGAGCTCGACGGCGATTCCGCGCCCTGCACCACGGGTGGCTCCCGCCACCAACGCGACCTTGCCCTGCAGGCTCATGTCCGACTCCCATGCCGACTCAAAACGTGTGGTCGGTTCGGCTTCTTTCACCTCCATGTTTACATAACCCCGGGTCGTGAATGTCGCGGATCGCGCTAGGCCTCGGTCGGCAGCTGGCTCACCGCAGGGCGAGCGAAGCGGCTCCGCGACCCACCTGCAATCGGGTGAGAGTTGTGCCTACTGGAATCTGATGGGGTTGTCCGGCCGTCAGCCGTCAGCAGCCTCAGAAAGGCAGGGCCGCGTAAGCCTCGGTCAACCACGGCATCGCCAGCGACACCGTCGGAATGAGCAGCACAGCGGCGGCACCGGCGTACATCGCTGCGGCGAGGCGCCGCCGGGGTGGACCAGCATCGGCGACAGGCGGGCGGAGGCGACCGATGCGGGCAACAGCCTCGGCGTCATCCGTCGTTGTCATTGCCGTGATCGCGCCGACGAGAACCTGCCGGCCGTGCTGGCGGGCGGCACTGTCATCGGCCAGCATCTCAAGCAGCTGGTGCACCGATTCGAGCGCGATCTGGCTACGCACCCACCGCGGGAACGCCGCGTGCAGCGCGGTGAACGCCTCGATCACGAGGTCATGCCGACTGCGTAGGTGCGCGCGCTCGTGCGCCACGACGGCGTCGACCTGCTTGGCGGTCAGCAGCTCGGTGGTGCCGGTCGAGATCACCACGCGAGCACGGCGGCCGGGAACGCAATAGGCCACAGGGTGAGCGCCGTCCAGGATGCGCAGATCCAGGTTCTGGTTCGCGACGTCATGCGAGATCAGGTCGACCAGGTCGCGGTGCCGCTGCCGGCGCCGGCGCGTGCTGATCGCCAGCCGGCCGAGCGAGACGAACAGTCGCAGCACGATGGTGCCGGCCATCAGCGCGGCGATCGTCGCTGCGGCGATCAGGTCGGGGCCGAACTCCAACTGGTCCTGGGCGGCCTGCAGCCGCACGACCTCTTCGGGCAGCGCGAGCACGCTGCCGATGCCCGCCAGCACGGCGGCGACCGCGATGGCCTGCCAGAGCACGACGGCCGCGCGCGGCGCGCGAGCCGTCCAGCGCGCCCGGCCGAGCGCATCCGGAACCGGCCCTGCCAGCAGCAGGGCGAGTGCGGCGAGCCAGACGCCGGTCACAGTGCGCGGTCTGCGCTCGTCTGCAGGGCTTCCTGGATCGCCTCGGCCTCGCGCTTGCCGACCTTGCCGACGAAGTACTGCAGGGCGGCAAGACGCGCGCCGGGATCGCTGACCTCGCCGAGGGCGTCGAGCATCAACTCTGCCGCCATTTCTTCGCGGCTGCTCGCGGCGGAGTAGAGGTAGGCGCGGCCGCTGCGCTCCTGCCGGACGACGCCCTTGCGCGCCAGGCGATCGAGCACCGTCATCACCGTGGTGTAAGCCAGCGTGCGGTTCTCGGCGAGGCGTTCATGCACCTCGCGCACGGTCAGCGGGGCTTCAGATGCCCACAGCTGGCGCATGACGTCGTTTTCGAGTTCGCCCAGTCCCATACGCGCCATTCTACGTCATCCGACGTACTACACGTCTAAGTACTACATGTGGTAGTAATTACTACGTAACGTCGTAGACCGACTGGAGACCCCGTGGAACTGGATGTCACTGACCTGTCACGACTGCAATTCGCAGTCGTGACGATCTACCACTACTTCTTTGTGCCGCTGTCGATCAGCCTGGCCTCGATCACCGCGGTGATGCAGACCGTGTGGCTGCGCACCGGCAAGGAGCAGTACAAGGCGCTCACCCTGTTCCTCGGCAAGGTGCTGCTGGTCACCTTCGCCGTCGGCGTCGTCACCGGCCTCGTGCAGGAGTTCCAGTTCGGCTTGGCGTGGAGCGACTTCGCCCGCTTCTACGGCGACGTGTTCGGCCCCACGCTCGCCATGGAGGGCATGCTTGCGTTCTTCCTGGAGGCGACCTTCCTCGGTCTCTGGTACTTCGGTTGGAACCGGATGCCGGCCAAGGTGCACCTCGCCACGATCTGGGTCGTCGCGATCGGCACCATCCTGTCGGCGTTCATCATCCTGGCCGCGAACTCGTTCATGCAGAGCCCGGTCGCCTACACGGTCAACGAAGAGACCGGCCGCGCCGAACTGAGCAACTTCTTCGACCTGATGACCAACGAGGTCAACCTGGCCGCGTTCCCGCACACCGCCGCGGGAGCCGCGATGGCCGGCGGCGCGCTCGTGCTCGCCTTCGGCATGTGGCGCGCGTGGGGCAAGAAGCAGGTGACGGATGTCGCGGAGCGCGCCGCCTGGCGCACCCTCGCCCGCGTCGGAGCCTGGGTGACCCTGGCCGGAGGCGCCGCCGTCGCGCTGACCGGCGACATCCTCGGCAAGGTCATCACCAAGGTGCAGCCGATGAAGATGGCCGCCGCGGAGGGGCTCTACGAGACCCAGACCGGTGCCCCGTTCTCGATCTTCGCCCTGTCGACCCACGTCGACGAGGAGCCGTTCTTCTCCCTCGACATCCCGTACATGCTGTCGATCCTCGCCGTCGGCGACCCGAACGCGCCGGTACAGGGTCTCAACGACCTGCAGGCGCAGTACACCGAGCTGTACGGTCCCGGCGACTACATGCCGCTGATTCCGATGGCGTACTGGACCTTCCGGCTGATGATCGGGGTCGGCATGCTCGCCGCGCTGCTCGCGGTCATCATCCTCTGGTTCACCCGCAAGGGCGGACACCTGGACCGCTCCAACTGGATGCACCGCATTCTCATGGTCACCGTGCCGGTGCTGCCGGTGCTGCCGCTCGCCGCCAACAGCTTCGGCTGGATCTTCTCGGAGACCGCCCGGCAGCCGTGGCTGGTGTTCGGACTGTTCAAGACCGAGGACGGCGTCTCGCCGGGGCTGACCGCCCCCGAGGTGCTGCTGTCGATCGGCGGCTTCACCGTGGTCTACGGCATCCTCGCGGTGATCTGGATCCGCCTGGTGCTGCACCTCGGCCGGCAGCCGCTGTCGCTGGAACTCGGCGGCGTCCGCGGCGCAGACGACGACTCCGACAGCGCTGCCGACAGCGGTACCGCTGTGGGCACCGACACGGACGCAGGCGTCCCCGACTCACGGCGCCAGAGCGCGCCCTCGTTCTGACGGAAGGCACTGCCATGGATCTCACAATCATTTGGATCGCGCTCACGATCGTCTGCTGGGTGCTGTTCTTCGTGCTCGAGGGCTTCGACTTCGGTGTCGGCATGCTCTCTCCGCTGCTCGGTCGCGACGAGCACCAGCGGTCGGCCGCGATCCGCACCATCGGGCCGCTCTGGGACGGCAATGAGGTGTGGCTGGTCGCCGCGATCGGCGTGACCTTCGCGGCGTTCCCCGACTGGTACGCCGCGCTGCTGTCTGGGCTGTACCTCCCGATCGTGCTCGTGCTGCTCGCCCTGGCCGCCCGCGGCGTGGCCATCGAGTTCCGCATCAAGAACGAGAGCGCCAGCTGGCGTCGCCGCGCGGATGTCGCGCTGGCCGCGTCATCCGCCGTCGCCGCCCTCGGCTTCGGCGCCGTCATCGGCGTCATGGTCGGCGGGCTCGCGATCAACGACGGAGGCGAGGTCATGGCCGGCGCGAATGCGCTCACCCGCACCATCGCGCCGCTGATGACGCCCGGGGCCATCATCGGTGCCCTGGCAAGCCTGGTCAGCTCCCTCGCGCTCGGTGCCACGTTCCTGGCGCTGCGCACCACCGGTCCGGTGCGGGAGCGGGCCACCAAGCTCGCCGCCCCGCTGCTCGCCGTGCTCGCCGTCGCCGCGCTGGCCGCAGCGATTGCGCTGATGGTTGCCGGGCTGGTGCTGCAGGCCGCGCTGCTCGCTGTCGTGGCGCTGCTGCTCGCCGCGGGGTGGGGCATCGTCCGGCGCGGCCGTGAGGCCCTCGGCTTCACCCTCGCCAGCGCCGCCACCGCGCTGACCGTGGTGACCGCGCTCGCCGCGCAACTGCCGGTCGTGTTGCCGTCCACGCTGAACGACGCCTTCTCGATCACCATGCAGAGCGCGGCCGCCAGCGACTACGCCCTTCAGGTGATCAGCATCGGCGCGCTCTGCATCCTGCCCGGCGTGCTGCTCTACCAGGGCTGGTCGTACTGGGTGTTCCGCAAGCGGGTGGCCAGCGAGCGCGTCGCGTCGTGAGCGCGCCGCTGCGGGGTCCGGTCGACCAGCGTCTCCTCCGTCACGCGCGGGGCGCCCGGCTCGACATCGGGGTGATCGGCGCCACCGAGGTGCTCGGTGCCCTGGCCAGCATCGTGCTGTTGCTCGCGGTGTCGATGTTCGTCGCCGCCGTGGTCGAGCAGCCGGGCACGGTGCCGACCGGACCGCTCACCGTGATCGCCGTGAGCCTCGCGCTGCAGGCGCTGTTCAGCTGGATCAAGAGCGTCGCCACCGAACGGGCCACCACCCGGGTTGTCGCCGGAGTGCGCAGCGAACTGCTCGAGGCCGCCTCCCGGCGCGGACCCGCCTGGCTTGCCGGCTGGGTCGGCACCGCGGGCGCGGGCGGCGCGAGCGGGTTCGCGGCGCTGCTCGGCACCGGGCTGGCCGCGCTGCGGCCGTGGTTCACCGCGTACCTGCCGTCGCTCGTCGCGGCTGCCGTGCTGCCGGGCGCGGTGCTGCTGGTACTCGCCGTCGTCGACATCCGCTCGGCCATCACCATCGCGCTGACCCTGCCGCTGGTGCCCATCTTCGCCATCCTCGTCGGCTGGGCCACCCAGAAGCGGGCGAACCAGCAGTGGGAATCCGGTCAGGCGCTGGCCGGGCACTTCCTCGACGTGGTGCAGGGCCTCCCGACGCTGCGGCTGTTCGGCCGCGCCGGCCGTCAGGGCCGCTCGGTCGCGGCGGTCACCGAGCGGTACCGCGGCTCCACCATGCGGGTGCTCGTGCTCGCCTTCCTGTCGTCCACCGCACTCGAACTGGTCGCCACCATCTCGGTGGGACTCGTCGCCGTGAACGCCGGCCTGCGCCTGGCCGCCGGCGACATGGAGCTGTTCCCCGCCCTCGCCGCGATCCTGCTCGCCCCCGAGGCCTATCGTCCGCTGCGCGAGGTCGGCGCGCGCTTCCACGACAGCGCCGACGCCAGCGCCATCGCCGACCGCATCGACGACATCAGCACGGTCGAAACCAGTGGTTTCGTAAGCGCTGCCGGAATCAGTACTACGGATGCCGGCCGCATCACCGTCTCCGTCAACGGAGCGGATGCCGCCGCCCCGGTCCGCGAGCGCGACACCGGCGTCTCAGCGCGCGGGTTGGTCGTGCGCTACCCGGGTCGCGGTCGCCCGGCTCTCTCGCTGCGCGCCCTCACCGTGTTCCCCGGCGAGTTCGTCGCCGTCACCGGCCCCTCCGGCGCCGGCAAGACCACGCTGCTGCGGGTGCTCGCCGGCGTGCAGGAGCCCACCGAGGGGCGGGCCACCGCACCGCACGCGCTCTACCTGCCGCAGCATCCGCGATTCCCGCACGCGCGCACCGTGGCCGAGGCGCTCGCTGACACCGGCGTGGACGCCAAGACCCACGCTGCCGCCGAGACTCGCGCGGGCGTCGAGACCCGCGCTGCCGTCGAGCAGCGGATGCTGCTTGCACTCGACACGGTCGGACTCGCGTCGGAGCTGCCGGACGGCCTTGCCACCGCGCTCGGCGAGGCCGCGCAGGGACTCTCCGCCGGCCAACGGCAGCGGCTCGCCCTGGCTCGCATCCTGCTCGACGCCGATCAGGCTCCTGCTCTGCTGCTGCTCGACGAACCGACAGCTCACCTGGACCCTGCCTCCGAGGCGCGGGTGATTGACCGGCTGACCGCTCTCGTCGCACGCGGGACCACGGTGATTGCCGTTGCGCACCGTCCGGCCCTGATCGACGCCGCGGACCGTACTATTGCGGTCGTGCCGGCGCCCGCCGAATCCGGCGCGGCACCCATACTGCGCGCCACCGAAGCGCCCGTCGCGCCAGGACCGCTCGCGAGTGTGCGCGCCCGGTGGGATCGGCTGTCCGGCGGCACCCGGCTGGTCAGTGCCGCGGTGCTCGGCGCTGCCGCATTCCTCACCGGCACGACCCTCACCGCAGCGGCCGCCTGGATGATCGTGCGCGCCTACGATCAGCCGCCGGTGCTCACCCTGTCTGTGGCGGTGGTGATCGTGCGGGCAACCGCGATCCTGAAGCCGCTGCTGCGCTACTTCGAGCGTCTCGCCTCGCACGATTTGGCGCTTGGCCGGCTGTCGCGCTGGCGGGCCGAGCTCGTCGATGCCCTCGCCATCCGGCTGCCCGGTGCCCTCTCCGCGCGTCGCGGTGACCTGCTCACCCGCCTGGTGACCGACGTCGACACACGGCTGGACGGCACCCTGCGCGGCGGGCTGCCGCTGGCGGGCAGCCTGCTCGCGGTGCTCGTCGCTGCCGTCGCCGCGATCAGCGTGCTTCCGTCGCTGCTGCTGCCGGTTGTGGTCGGCCTTGTGGTCGCCGTCGTTCTCGCGCCGTTGGTCGCGGTCGTCGTCGATCGGGCCAGCCACCGCAGCCTCGACCCGTTGCGTGACACCCTGGCCGACGCGCTGGTCGAATCGACCGACGGGCTCGAAGAGCTTGCCGTGCGCGGCGCGGTGCGCGACATCCCGGAGCGGCGGTCGCGGCAGCTGGCCCGCGCCGAGCTTCGGTCGGCCTGGTTCGGCGGCGTCGGCGAGGCGATTGCCCGGGCCGGTATCGCCATCACCGTGATCGGAGCCATCGGGGTTGCCGGTGCCGCGTTCGCGCAGGGGCAGATCAGTCCGGAACTTTTCGGCATCCTCGCCCTCGCCTCGCTCACCCTCGCCGAACCGCTGCTCGCCGTGGTGCCCGCGGTGCTCGCCATCCGCAGGGGACGCGCCGCCACCGCCCGCCTGGCCGCCGCCGTCGCGGTGCCCCCGGCAGCGAGCGAGCCCGCGCCTGCGTCAGCACCGAGCGCCGCACTTTCGCACGAACGCCGCGGCGAAAACCCCTGCGCTCGCGCGAAACCGCGGCGCTCACCCGAGTTGCGGTTCGAGCAAGTCACCGCGGGCTGGGGCGACACGCGAGCCCTCAACGGCCTCGATTTCACGCTGCGGCCGGGGGAGCAGGTCGCGATCCTCGGCGCCTCGGGCAGCGGCAAGTCCACCCTGGCCGCGGTGGCACTCCGGCTGCTCGATCCGGCGGCGGGCACGGTCACCCTCAACGGCACGCCGGCGTCAACGCTCGCCGGTGACGACGTGCGCACCCGGATCACCGCCCTCGGTGAGTACGATCACGTGTTCGCGAGCACCCTGCGCGAGAACCTGCTGTTCGCTGCTCCGGATACGGCCGACCACGAGCTCACCAGGGCGCTCGGCCGGGCCGGCCTCGGCGAGTGGCTCGCCGAACTGCCCGCCGGGCTCGACACCTGGCTGGACTCGGGCGGGCTCACTCTGTCCGGCGGGGAACGGCGCCGGCTGGCCCTCGCCCGCGCGCTACTGCGGGATGCCGACATCCTGATCCTCGACGAACCCACCGAGAGTCTGGACGGTCCCACTGCACTGGCGCTGATGGCCGACGTGCTGGGTGAGGCGAGGGAGTCTGGCCGCTCCGTGCTGTTGGTCACTCACCGCACCGAGGGACTCGACCGGGTCGACCGGGTGCTGCGACTGCAGGATGGCCGGCTCAGCGTGGCGGCGCTCGACGCGGCGACCGTCTGACGCCGCGCACTGCCCGTGACGCCGAAGGACGCCGCCTGACGCCGGGTCCAGCCGGGGTCAGGCGTTGCGGGCCAGCTCCAACGCTCCCTCATCCCACCACTCGCCCGCCTCCGGGCCGCCGTTGCAGGTGCCGTCGCTCAGGCCGGGGTGCTTGACCCAGAGCAGCGCGTCGAGCTTGGTGCTGCCGTCGGTGGCGTGCGGCGCCTCGCCGAGGCCGGCGCCGGTCGGGTTGCACCACGTGCCCTGCCACCCTGTGCCGTTACGGGAGACGTCGGTCACATAGTTCTTGCCCCCGAGCAGCGCGCTGAGCGCATCGCCGTATTCACGCTCCGCGTCGACCGGGTAGAAGTTCGACACGTTGGTGAAGAAACCGCGGGCCATGCTGACCCCGGCCGCAGTCAAACGGTCAGCCATCACGTGCTCGGCGATCCAGTAGTTGTTGCCGCCGTCGAGGTAGACCGTCAGGCCGGCATCCGTCAGGATTTCCACCGCGTCGCGCAGCAGCGCCGGCCGGGTGTCAACCTCGGTGGCGCACTTGTCGGCGCTCAGCATGGCGAGCGAGTCCGGCTCGAGCAACACCACCGCGCGGCTGCCGCGCATAGTGTCGGCGATCGTGCGCGTCCACTCGAGATAGTCAGCCGCCTCGAAGCCGCCCTTGGAGTAGCCGCCGCAGTCGCGGTTCGGGATGGCGTAATTCACGAACACTGGCGTCGTGCCCTGCTCGGCAGCGGCATCCAGGTTGCGGGTGATCACCCGCACCAGCAGGTCGGTCTCGTACCAATCGCCCAGCCAGATCGCGGTGGGCTGGCTGCTGATCTTGCGAAGCAGGTCGGCCTGGCTGCTTCTGCCCTGCTCCTCGAACCGGGCAACAGCCTGTTCAGCGGCAGTGTCCGGTTCCACATACAGCCCACCTGCGTACAGCTCCGGTGCGGTCGCGGTCAGCGGGTCAGGCGTATCCATCGCCGCCTCCGCCTCAGGCAGCACCACGAAGGCCGCCGCGACGAGCAGCACGATGGACGTGGTGGGCAACGCAAAGCGCAGAAGAGAGTTCATGGTGAAAGTCCTGGAAACACGGGCAAGCGGGGGCGCCTTCGTCGATGCGGCGCCTCTCCCAACCGGCCGTCATCCACGATTCCACCGACCGGCGCCGGGCGGCAGCCTCCGAACGGGGGGAACGTCTACCCCAGAACGGGGCAGCGCCCACGCACGTCACGCGTCCCTCAGCGTCTTCTGCCAGGCCGCCTCCACCGCGACCGGCATGAACCCGAGCGCCTCGTTCACGTTCAGCATCGGCCGGTTCTCTTCCGCGTTGCCGGTGACGATCGCCGGATGTCCCGGATGCGTCTGGTCGAGAAACCGCAGATTCGCCGCCTTCATCCACATGCCGAGACGATGACCACGGTGTTCACGCAGCACCAGGGTGTCGCCCTGATCCACCGGCCGGTCGAGTTCCGCGGGGACAGACAGTTCGGTGAAGCCGGCGAGGGTACCGGATGCCGCGTGCTCAGCTACCACGGTGAGCGTCACCCGCGGGCTCTGCTGCACGGCCGCGTCGAAGGCGAGCAGCCGCTCCACGCTCCACTCGTCCTCCTCGGCATCCATGTCACCGGTCGGGGCATCCGTGCTCATCCGCTGGCGCAGCCGCGTCATGTCGGCCCGCCACTCCGGCGGCGTCGCGCCCACCCAGCGCACCAGACGGTACTCGGAACCCGCCGCCGCGCTCGCCTCGACCAGACGCGCGTCACGCTCCGCCGCATCCACCGGCAACGCCAGCCGGCTGATCCGGATCACCTGCCCGAGCTGGAACCCCTGCGCGAGCAGGAACAGGGTGGCATCCGAATCAGCCGGTACCGTGCCGAAGCCGGTGGGGGAGGGCAGCACAGGGCCGCTCGGCAGCGGATGCAGCGCCCAGGTCTGCAGCACCGTCCGGCCGTCATCGCCGGCGGCGGCGAGCATGGCGTGCAGCAGCGCCGACCCGATGCCCAGGCGGCGATGCTCGGCGAGCACATCGATCTCCATCTCGGCGGTGCGGGTGCCCTCGGTCGGCAGCGGCCGGTACACGGCCCGCGCCACGACCCGGCCGTCGAGACGGGCCACCCACAGGCGCTTCGGTTCCAGCGGGTTCTGCCACTCCGGCAGTTCCTCCGCCGCCGTCCAGACGAACTCGCGATGCCCGGTGATGCCGGCCACCACGTCGCCGGCCACCCCGATCGAGGCGGTGAAGTCAGCTGCGTCGGCGGCATCGAGCGTCGACGGGATCCTCACCTCGTCGATCTGGAACTGAATCATCGTGCCGCTCCCGCCGCAGTCCCTGGCCTTCGCGACCACACACTACCGCCCACCACCGGGTATCGGCACGGTCACGACGCGGTTGGCGCACCAGCGCGGCAGCGCGAGTGGCGGCATCCGGTGAAGTACCGTAGACCCAGTATTTGCCAGCGAATGAAGGCGGCCCCGTGTATCTGAAGAGCCTGACCCTGAAGGGGTTCAAGTCCTTCGCACAGCCGACCACATTCGCCTTCGAGCAGGGCGTCACCTGTGTCGTCGGCCCGAACGGGTCAGGCAAGAGCAACGTGGTCGACGCCCTCGCCTGGGTGATGGGTGAGCAGGGCGCCAAGACGCTGCGTGGCGGCAAGATGGAAGACGTCATCTTCGCCGGCACCTCGACCCGCGGGCCGCTTGGCCGCGCCGAGGTGACGTTGACCATCGACAACACGGATGGCGCGCTGCCGATCGAGTACAGCGAGGTGACGATCAGCCGCACCCTGTTCCGCAACGGCGGCTCCGAGTACGCCATCAACGGCGAGAGCTGCCGGCTGCTCGACGTGCAGGAACTGCTGAGCGACTCCGGGCTCGGCCGGGAGATGCACGTCATCGTCGGCCAGGGCCGGCTCGACAATGTGCTGCACGCCAGCCCCGAGGAACGCCGCGGCTTCATCGAGGAGGCCGCCGGCATCCTGAAGCACCGCCGCCGCAAAGAGAAGACGCTGCGCAAGCTCGAGGCGATGCAGGCCAACCTCACCCGGCTGAACGACCTCGCCGGCGAGATCCGGCGGCAGCTGAAGCCGCTCGGGCACCAGGCTGAGATCGCCAGGGAGGCGCAGTCCATCGCGGCGATCGTGCGCGATGCCCGCGCCCGGCTGCTGGCCGATGAGGTGGTGGAACTACGCACCGCGATCACCGACTTCAGTCGCGACGAGAACGACCGCAAGAGCGAGCGGATCGTGCTGCAGGAGCAGGTCGACCAGGCGAAGATGCGCTCCGTGCACATCGAGCAGGCGATGGTCGGCGACGCCGTCGACCAGGCCCGCCGGGTCAGCTTCGGACTGGAGCAGGCGCAGGAACGGCTGCGCAGCCTGTACTCGCTGGCCAACCAGAAGCTCGCCCTGCTCGGCCAGCAGGCCGAACTGCCTGGCATGCAGACCACGATCTCGCCCGACATGGTGCGGGCAGCGCACGAGGAAGCCGCACACCTGCGCACCGGCGTGGCCGAGGCCGAGGCGACGGTCGGCCGGGCAGCCGCGACCACCGCCACCGCGAAGGCCTCGCTCGACTCCCTCGACGAGGAGATCAGCGCGCAAAGTGCCCTGATCTCGCAGCACGACCTGGAACTGGCGAAGCTCGCCAGCCAGACCGAATTGGCGAAGTCCAAACTGGCGGGCGTGCGCGGCGAATCCCTCCGCCAGCAGAACACGCTCGAGCACGCCGTCGCCCGGCGGGAGAAGGCGCGCGCCGACTACGCCGCGCTCGAACAGCGCGAAGACACCGACCAGGAGCGCGACGGAGCGCTCGACGAACGACACCAGAGGGCGGATGCCGCGGTGCTGGCGCTGCAGGTCGAGATCGAGACCCTCCGCGACGAGCTGCACGCCGCCGAGCGGGAACGCGACGCGCTCGCTGCCCGCACCAGCGCCCTGTCCCGGGCGCTGGAGATCAAGGATGGCGCGCACGACCTGGTCGCCGCCGCGCTGCCGGGCGTCGCCGGTCTCGTGGCCGAACAGGTGCAGGTGACGCCGGGCTTCGAATCCGCGATCGCCGCAGCGCTCGGCTCGCTCGCCGACGCCGTGCTGGCCGACTCCCGCGACGCCGCATACGACGCCGTCGCCCACGCCAAGGCGGCGGACTTCGGCCGGGTCGAGGTCGTGATCGGCGACACCGTCACACCGGCGCCGGAGTGGCCGGCCATCGACGGCATCGTTCCCGCACACACCGTGGTCGACGCGCCGAGCGGGGTCCGCGGCATCCTGAGCTTCATCGGCATCGCCCAGAGCCTCGAGAAGGCGCGCGCCGCCGCCCCGCTGCTCGCCGGCGCCGGGCTCGGCGGCCCGATCACGCTGGTCACCAGCGACGGCGATGTGCTCACCGAGCACGTGCTGCGCGGCGGATCCGGTGGCAAGCAGGGTCGCATCGAGCTGCTCGCCGAGCGCGATGCCGCCGCGGTGCGGCTGACCGAGGTCACCACCCTCGCCGAACGGGTTCGCGGCACACTGGCCGACAGCAGGGCGGCGCTCGATACCGCAAAGAAGGATGCCGCGGCCGCGCTGGCCGCCCTGCGCGAGCGCGACGCCCGCTTGGCCGCCCACGGCGAACAGGTCGCCAGGGTCCGGGTGCAGCTGGAATCGTCCGAGGCGGAGTGCGAACGCGTGTCGACGGCCCTCGAGACCACCGCCGAGGCGGTGCGCGCAGCGGAAGCGGTCGTGGACCGAGCGGTCGAGGCGCACGCTGACTACGCGGCCAGGCCCCGGCCGATGCTCGACGTGTCGGCACGCGACGAGCTGCTCACCGAGGTGGAGGCCGCCAGGGCCGGCGAGCTTGACGCCCGCATTCAGCTCGAGACGGTGCGTGAACGCGTGCGCGCCGAAGAAGGCCGTGCCAAGAACCTGGCCGCGCAACTGGAGGCCGAACGGGCCGCGGCCGAGGAGCAGGCTCGCCTCGCAGTGATCCGGCAGCGCCAGATCGCGGCCGCGACATCCGTGGTTGAGGCGCTGCCCCCAGTGTTGAACGCCGTCGACCGCTCGGTTGCCGAGGCGCGGGTGACCCTGATCGCCGCGGAGGCGGAACGGACCGCGCAGAACCAGGAACTGGCCACCCTGCGCGCCTCGGAGGCGGCGTTGCGGGAGCGCCTGCACGCGGTCAGTGAGCACGTGCACGGCCTCGAGATGCAGGTGTACGAGAAGAAGCTGCACCTGTCGACGCTGCTCGAGCGGGCGGGGGACGAGCTAGGACTGATCGAAGATGTGCTGGTCGCCGAGTATGGGCCGCAGGTGCCGGTGCCGGATGACGCCCCGCTGGTTGAGGAGCGAGGAACGAGCGTCTCTAAACCCGACACCCCCGACACCGACATCCCCTCAAGGCCGTTCAACCGCGCCGAGCAGCAGCAGCGCCTCGCCAAGGCGGAACGCAAGTACCAGCAACTCGGCCGGGTGAACCCGCTCGCGCTCGAAGAGTTCGCGGCGCTCGAGCAGCGGCACAAGTTCCTCACCGAGCAGCTGACCGACCTCACCAACACCCGCAAAGACCTGCTCACGATCATCGAGGAGATCGACGAGAAGATGCAGGACATCTTCTCGTCGGCGTTCAACGACACCCAGGCTGCGTTCGACACGGTGTTCCCGATCCTGTTCCCCGGCGGAACCGGCAGCCTGCAGCTCACCAACCCCGATGACATGCTGACCACCGGCATCGAGGTGTCGGTGAAGCCGGCGGGCAAGAAGATCGAGCGGCTGTCGCTGCTGTCCGGCGGCGAACGATCCCTCGCCGCGGTCGCGCTGCTGATCGCGATCTTCAAGGCCCGGCCCAGCCCGTTCTACATCATGGACGAGGTCGAGGCGGCGCTGGATGACGCGAACCTCGGCCGCCTGCTCACCATCTTCGAAGACCTGCGCCAGACCTCTCAGCTGATCGTGATCACCCACCAGAAGCGCACGATGGAGATCGCCGACGCCCTGTACGGCGTCTCGATGCGCCAGGACGGCGTGAGCGCGGTGGTCGGGCAGCGAGTGGTGCAGCCGGAGGAGCGGGCGAGCTAGCAGTCGCCTTGGCCGCTCCGCCGCGTGGTGCGCGCCTCGAGCGACGGTAAACGGCGGCTCGGAAGGACGTTTTCGGCCGGAAACGTCCTCCCGAGCCGCCGTTCTCCGTCCGTCAAACCTGCCCGTCAGACCTGCCCGTCAGACCAGCGCGTCCAGCATGGTGCCGTTCACGCAGAGCACCCGCCACTGACCATCCACCAGGTCAACCGTGGAGACCGACCCGTTCTGGATGCGATCCAGCGGCTGCCCGTGCAGCGCCGCCAGCGTGTACCGGATCAGGGTGCCATGGCAGACGATGACGGCATCCCGACCCTGGTACTCGTCGTTGATCTGCTGCAATGCCGCGGTGCCGCGGGACACCACCGAGTCGAGCGGTTCCAGCCCCGGGTAGTCGCGGTCGGGCCAGCGTGCCAGGATCTCCTCCATGGTGAGGCCCTCGCCCACCCCGTAGTTGCGCTCCACCAGCAGGTCATAGCTGCGGCCGAGCTCGATCTCCAACCCGGTGGCGATGATGCCGGCGGTCTCCCGCGCCCGCGACAGCGGCGACGACACGATCACGTCCCACTCGACGTCGTGCAGCACGTCGACCGCGTCCCGCGCCTGCTGACGACCGGTGTCATTCAATGGGATGTCGGTTCTGCCCTGCATACGCCCGGCGGCGTTCCAGTCGGTCTGTCCGTGGCGGATGAAGGCGATCGTCATGGTCAGCTGCTTTCGCTAGGGGATGTCGCTTCCCATTCTCCCGCGATCGCGCCGGAACAGCCTGTGGTCTGCCCTTCGGCCCTTCCCGCGAAGCCGGAACAACCAAACGGCAGACCTCAGCACCACGCTCCGGTCACGGCAGGCACGCTCAGGTCACGGCAGGCGCCGACTGCCCGGGTCGACCACCCGCAGCCAGCGGTATCCGTACGCCTCGAGCGTCAACTCGGCCTTGCCCGACGCGGAGGTCTCGGTGACATCCCCGTGCAGCAGGTCCACCAGGTGGCTGTCGCCGTCGGCGTTGTCGATCGTCAGCGGCACGGTCACCGCCTCATCCGAAAAGTTGTGCAACGCCACCATGCTGCCGAGCCGCCCGGTCACCCGGTGCGCGAGCACCGCCGGGTTCGGCTGCTCGAGGATCGTGAGTTCACCCCAGCCGATCTCGGTGGAGGAGCGGTACAGCGCGATCAGCTTGCGCATGAAGTGCAGCAGTGAGTCGGGGTCGTGCCGCTGGGCAGACACATTGACATGCTCGGGCCCGTATCCGCCCTCGGCCACCGGGTTCGGCAGCGCCGATCGTCGGGCAGACGAGAAGCCGCCGTTCACCCCGTCGCTCCACTGCATCGGGGTGCGCACCGCCAGCCTGCCGCCGGCGTCCAGGTTCTCGCCCATGCCGATCTCCTCGCCGTAGAACAGCACCGGGGTGCCCGGCAGCGAGAACAGCAGGCTGTACACCATGCGAATCTGCCGCGGGTCGCCGCCCAACATGGTCGGCAGCCGGCGCACGATGCCGCGGCCGTACGCCTGCATCCGCTCCTCTGGCCCGTACGCGTCGAACACCTCTTGGCGTTCCGTCTCGCTGAGTTTGTCGAGGGTGAGCTCGTCGTGGTTGCGCACGAAGTTCGCCCACTGCGAGCGTTCCGCGAGGGCGGGGCGCCTGGCCAGGGTCGCGGCGAGCGGTCGGGCATCCTTCCGCACCAGCGACAGGTACATCCGCTGCATTGACTCGAAGTCGAACTGCATCGTGAGCTCGTCGCCCTCACTGCCGCCGAAGTACGCCATCTGCTGGTCGAACGGCAGGTTTACCTCGCCGAGCAGGATCGCGTCGCCCTGCCGCCTGCTCACCAGTTCCTTCAGCTGCCGCAGATAGTCATGCGGATCGCCGAACTCGTCGCCGGCGTTGGTGCCCTCGCTCTCGAGGAAGAACGGCACCGCATCCACCCGAAAGCCGGACAGACCGAGCTCCAGCCAGAAACCGAGGATCTTGGCGATCTCTTCGCGCACCCGCGGGTTCGTGACATTCAGGTCGGGCTGGTGCCGGTAGAACCGGTGCAGGTAGTACTGCTCGGTGCGCGGGTCCAGCGTCCAGACACCCTTTTCCTCACCAGGGAACACGGAAGCCGGGGCGTTCTTCGGCGGCTCGTCGGCCCACACGTAGAAATCGCGGTACGGCGACGTGCGGCTGGAGCGTGCCGAGACGAACCACGGATGCTTCGCCGAGGTGTGATTCACCACCAGGTCGGCGATCACCCGCATGCCGCGGTCCCGGGCGCTGCGGATCATCTCGACCAGGTCGCCCAGATGGCCGAGACGCTTGTCCACCCCGTAGAAGTCGGCGATGTCGTAGCCGTCGTCCCGGTCGGGGGTCGGGTAGAACGGCATCAGCCACAGGCAGGTCACGCCGAGGTCGGACAGGTAGTCGAGCCGGTGCGCGAGCCCCTCGAAGTCGCCGTGCCCGTCGCCGTTCCAGTCCATGAACGTCTCGACGTCGAGGCAGTACACCACGGCATTCTTCCACCACAGGTCGCTGGTGTCGGTGATCCTCATGCAATCGCCTTTCTCGTCACGTCCAGCTGGGGCAGCACATGCTCGCCGAAGGTGTCGATGAACCCTGACTGCTGCTGGCCGACGTGGTGCAGGTAGATTTCGTCGAAGCCAAGATAGGTGAACTCACCGAGCCAGTCGACGAATCGGGCAGGGTCGGATGCCACGAGCACGTTGTCGTACATCGCCTCGGCCGGCACATGCTGGGCGGCAATGTCGAACGTCTCGGGAAGGTCGACGTCCCAGCACAGCGGTGCCGAGAACACGTTGGTGCGCCACTGCTCGTGCGCGATCGCCAGCGCCTCGTGCTCGGTGTCGGCGACGCTGAGGTGCACCTGCAGCACGATCGGCCCGATGCCGCCAGCCGAGCGGTAGGCGTCGATCACCGGCCGCAGGTCCCGTGGCGGGCGAGCCACAGTTGCCAGGCCGTCCGCCCAGCCGGCGGCCCACTCGGCGGTCTCGGGAGTGACCGCCGCGGCATACATCGGCGGGGGAGCGGCGGGCCGCGTCCACAGCTTCGCCCGGTCGACCACCACCTCACCGCGGTGGCTCACCTCGTCACCGGCGAACAGCGAGCGCATCACGTCCACGCTCTCGCGCAGCCGGTCGTTCCGGCGCTTTTTGTCCGGCCAGGCGTCCCCGGTGATGTGCTCGTTCACCGCCTCGCCGCTGCCGAGCGCCATCCAGAACCGGCCGGGGTACATCGCCTCCAGGGTGGCGGCCGCCTGCGCGATGATGGCCGGGTGATATCGCTGCCCGGGCGCGTTCACCACCCCCAGCGGCAGGGATGTCGCCTGCAGGGCGGCCCCGAGCCAGGCCCAGGCGAAGCCGGAATGCCCCTGCCTGGCGCTCCACGGCGCGAAATGGTCGCTGCACATGGCGGCGGAGAAACCCGCCTGCTCGGCTCGCCGCACGGCGGCTAGCAGTTCGGCGGGATGGATCTGTTCGTGCGATGCATGGAATCCGATAACGGTCACAGTCGCCTCCTCAGCTCCCGACTGTTCCATGTTCCGGAGCAAATGTCACCCGAACAGGGGGTGGGTCGCGGTGCTCTAGCCTGTTCTCATGGCTGAACGCACCTCCTGGTCACTGTCCGGCGCCCTGCGCGGGATGTTCGCGAAGAAGACCATCGACGAGGGCACCTGGGAAGACCTCGAAGATGCCCTGATCTCGGCGGACTTCGGACCGGACATCACCGACGCGATCGTCGAGGAGCTGCGCGCGAACGTGGCGCGGTTCCGCACTACCGATCCGGCAGACCTGAAACGGATGCTGCGCGAGACCCTCGAAGAGCGTCTCGCCAAGTACGACCCGACCCTGACGCTGAGCAACCGTCCCGCGGTGGTTTTGGTCGTGGGCGTGAACGGTGTCGGCAAGACCACCACCATCGGCAAGTTCGCCAAGTTCCTGGTCAACCACGGGCGAAGCGTCGTGGTCGGTGCGGCCGACACGTTCCGGGCCGCCGCGGTCGAGCAGCTCGCCACCTGGGCCGAGCGGGCCGGGGCATCCGTTGTCCGGCCGCAGCAGCAGGGCCAGGATCCGGCATCCGTCGCCTTCCAGACCGTGGAACGTGCCCGCCTGGACGGCACCGAGATCGTGCTGGTGGACACCGCGGGTCGGCTGCAGTCCAAGAGCGGCCTGATGGACGAGCTGTCCAAGGTGCGCCGGGTGATCGAGAAACTCGAACCGATCGCCGAGGTGCTGCTGGTGCTCGACGCCACCACCGGGCAGAACGGGGTGGCGCAGGCGCAGGCGTTCATCGAGCACGCCGGAGTCACCGGCCTGGTGATCACCAAGCTCGACGGCTCGGCCAAGGGCGGCTTCGTGCTGGCTGTGCAGGAGAAGACCGGCATCCCGATCAAGCTGATCGGCCAGGGTGAGGGCATTAACGACCTCACCGGCTTCACCCCGCACGTGTACGCGGCGGGTCTGGTCGGCTAGATCTCGAAAGGCTCGATCACCGGGGCGACAGGCTCGATCACCGGGCGCCGTTACTCCTCGAGCGCCTGCCCGCGCCGCTCGGCCAGCAGCAGCGCGCTCACCGCGGCGATCACGAAGAACACACCGAACGCGCCGAACAGCAGCGCGTTCCCGCCGAGCGCCGACAGCACCGGCACCGACAGCGGAGCGAGAATCGCGCCGATCCGACCCACCGCGGCCGCCCAGCCGGCACCCGTCGCCCGCAGCCGCGTCGGGTACAGCTCGGGCGTGATCGCGTACAGCGCACCCCAGGCACCCAGGTTGAAGAACGACAGCAGGCAGCCGAACAGCAGCACCGTGGTGTCGGTGGTGGCGGTTCCGAACAGGACAGCGGATGCCGCGGACCCGGCGAGGAACACGGCAAGGGTCATCCGGCGACCCCAGATCTCGATCAGCCAGGCCGCCACCGCGTACCCCGGCAGCTGCGCGAGGGTGATGATCAGGGTGAACTCCACCGACTTCACCAGCGGGTAGCCGGAGTTGAACAGGATCGTCGGCAGCCAGATGAACGCGCCGTAGTAGGAGAAGTTGACGCAGAACCAGACGATCCACAGCGGCACGGTGCGGCCGCGCAACTCGCTCGAGAACAGCCCGGCCAGCCGCTGCCGCGCGCCGAGCTGTGCGGGGGTGGTCTCGACCGTGGCGGGGGCTGCGACATCCGTCACTCCAGGCGACGCGACATCCGTCACACCGGCGGATGCCTCAAACCCGCGCACCACGGCTTCCGCCTCGGCATGCCGGCCCTTCGACTCCAGGAACCGCACCGATTCGGGCAGGCCGAAGCGCACCACCACGGCGTACAGGGCGGGAATCAGGCCGATCGCGAGGGCCCAGCGCCAGCCGTCGTCGCTGAGCGGCACGATGAACGCGCCGATCAGTGCGGCGGCGAGCCAGCCGACCGCCCAGAACGCCTCGAGGATCACGACGATGCGCCCGCGGATGCGGGCAGGCGCCATCTCGCTGACCAGTGTCGACGCAACCGGCAGTTCGGAGCCGAGTCCCAGGCCGATCAGGAACCGGAACACGATCAGCGCGCCCACCGACCAGGCCAGCGCGCTCAGACCGGTCGCGACGCCGAAGATCAGCAGGGTGACCGCAAACACCTGGCGCCGGCCGAACTTGTCGGCGAGCAGCCCGCCGACGCTCGCGCCGATCGCCATGCCGATCGCGGAGATCGTGGCGAGCCACGACTGCTCGGTCGGGGTGACCTCCCAGGTGCTGGCGAGCGCCACCAGCACGTACGACAGCAATCCGACATCCATCGCGTCGAGCGCCCAACCGAGCCCCGACCCGACCAGCAGTTTTCGATGCGCTCGGGTGAACGGCAGGCGGTCGAGCCGCTCGGTGCGGGTGGGCGCGGAGGTGCGCGGAGGCATGGTCATAGTGGGTCCTTGGTGCGTGGGGGAAGCGCCATCAACGCTAGTCCGTCGGCGGGCGGGTTAAACTATCCAGACCATGGCCACATTTGGGAATCTCTCCGACCGTCTGACAGACACCTTCAAGAACCTCCGCACCAAGGGCAAGCTGAGTCCCGCGGATGTCGACGGCACCGTCCGGGAAATCCGGCGCGCACTGCTCGACGCCGACGTCGCCCTGCCGGTGGTCAAGGACTTCACCGGCACCGTGCGCGAGCGCGCCCTCGGCGACGAGGTGAACAAGGCGCTGAACCCTGCCCAGCAGGTCGTGCAGATCGTCAACGAAGAGCTGGTGCGCATCCTCGGCGGGCAGCAGCGCCGCCTCGAGTTCGCGAAGACCCCGCCGACGGTGATCATGCTCGCCGGCCTGCAGGGTGCCGGTAAAACCACCCTCGCCGGCAAGCTGGCAAAGTGGCTCGCCGAGCAGAACCACACCCCGATCCTGGTTGCCGCTGACCTGCAGCGTCCGAACGCGGTCACCCAGCTGCAGGTGGTCGGCGAGCAGGCCGGTGTTCCGGTTTTCGCCCCAGAGCCGGGCAACGGTGTCGGCAACCCGGTCAAGGTCGCCAAGGACGGGCTGAAGTACGCCAAGGACAAGCTGCACGACGTGGTCATCATCGACACCGCCGGTCGTCTCGGTGTCGACAAGGAAATGATGAAGCAGGCCGCCGACATCCGGAAGGCCACCGACCCCGACGAGGTCCTCTTCGTCATCGACGCGATGATCGGTCAGGATGCCGTCGCCACGGCGAAGGCGTTCCAGGAGGGCGTGGACTTCACCGGCGTAGTGCTCACCAAGCTTGACGGCGACGCCCGTGGTGGTGCCGCGCTGTCGGTGGCGAGTGTCACCGGCCGCCCGATCATGTTCGCCTCCACCGGTGAGAACCTGGGCGACTTCGAGCCGTTCTACCCCGACCGGATGGCCAGCCGGATCCTCGATCTCGGCGACATCCTGAGCCTGATTGAGCAGGCGCAGAAGGCGTTCGACGAGGACGAGGCGGCGATGGTCGCCGAGAAGTTCGCGACCGACAGCTTCACCCTCGAGGACTTCCTCGGCCAGATGCAGCAGATCAAGAAGATGGGCTCGCTGAAGGGCATGCTCGGCATGCTGCCCGGCGCCAAGGGCATGCGCGAGCAGCTCGACAACTTCGACGAGCGCGAACTGACCCGCACCGAGGCGATCATCCAGTCGATGACCCCGGCGGAACGGCAGAACACCAAGCTCCTGAACGGCTCGCGCCGGATGCGGATCGCGCGCGGTTCCGGCATGACCGTCACCGACGTCAACCAGCTGGTGAACCGCTTCGAGCAGGCCGCCAAGATGATGAAGACCGTGGCGCGCGGCGGCATGCCGCAGATGCCAGGGATGGGCCCGATGCCCGGCGGTTTCGGCGGCGGGCGCGGCAAGACGCTGCCAAAGAAGAAGGCCGGCTCCAAGTCGGGCAACCCGGCCAAGCGCGCCGCGGAGAACGCGGCCAAGGCGTCCGGCGTGAAGCCGGCAGGCGTCGGCGGCGGTGGCTCCGGCTTCGGCCTCGGCGGTCTCGGTGGCGGGGCGAAGGATGCCGCTGCGGGCGGACCCAGCCCGGAAGAGCTCGAGTCGTTGCAGAAGTTCCTCGGCCGCTGACACCACGTTGCCGGTAACAGCGTGCCGCCGGTAACCCCGTGCCATCGCTCACGCCGCGCCGTTAGGGTGATCGGGTGACCAGCCCGACTCATCAGCGTCCGATCCGCCTTGGCGTGCAGATCGCCCCGCAGCACGCGTCGTATTCGCAGATCCGCGATGCCGTTCGCCGGCTCGAAGATGCCGGCGTCGACATCCTGTTCAACTGGGACCACTTCTTCCCGCTGAGCGGCGACCGCGAGGGCAGGCACTTCGAGGCGTGGACCATGCTCGGCGGCTGGGCGGAGCAGACCGAGCGGGTCGAGATCGGCACGCTGGTCAACTGCAACAGTTACCGCAACGCCAACCTGCAGGCAGACATGGCCCGCACCCTCGACCACATGTCGGATGGCCGGTTCATCTTCGGCACCGGCGCCGGCTGGTTCCAGCGCGACTACGACGAGTACGGCTACGAGTTCGGCACCCCCGGTACCCGGCTGGCGGCCCTCGCCGAGGCGATGCCGGTGATCGAGAACCGCTGGGCGGTGATCAACCCGCCACCGCTGCACAAGATCCCGGTGTTGATCGGCGGCGGGGGAGAGCGAAAGACGCTGCGCATCGTGGCGCAGCACGCCGACATCTGGCACAGCTTCGGCGACGTCGACGTGTTGCGTCACAAACTCGGTGTGCTGCGCCAGCACGGTGAGGCGGTCGGCCGCGACGTCAGCGAGATCGAGATCTCCACCGAGATCCGGCGGCGCACCGAATCGGATGCCGATGCCTTAGCCGATCTGGGAGCCTCGCTGTTCACGCTCGGCATCACCGCGCCGGAGTTCAACTTTGATGCGGTGACGCGCTGGCTTGCCTGGCGGGACGCCCGTAACCGCGGCTGACACCGGCCGATGGCCCGCGCCGACGGCCAGCGCCGCCTGCAACGAGCGACCCCTGCCGTTCGGCCAGGCCGGCGGCTACTGTGACATCCATGGCTCTGAGCACGCCGGAGCGGCCCGGCGCCGGCGAGTGGGTGCCCGAGCGGCCCAGCCTGCCGAAGCTCCGTGAGGCTGCACCCGCCTGTCGCGGCTGCGAGCTGTGGCGAGATGCCACCCAGGTGGTCTTCTCGGCGGGCCGCGCGGCCGCGCCCCTCATGCTCGTCGGCGAACAGCCGGGTGACCGGGAGGATCTCGAGGGAACACCCTTTGTCGGACCGGCCGGCGGCCTGCTCGCGGATGCCGTCGACCGGGCGGGACTTGCCCGAGAGGACCTCTACCTGACCAACGCGGTCAAGCACTTCCGGCACCATATCGCTCCACGCGGCAAACGACGCATCCACGACAAGCCCGACACCGTGCACATCGAGGCGTGCCGGCCCTGGCTCCTCGCCGAGATCCAGGTTGTCGCGCCGCAGCTCGTCGTCTGCCTCGGCGCCACCGCCGGCCGGGCCGTGCTCGGACGTCCGGTGCGAATCGGGGCCGAGCGCGGCCGAGTCATGGACGCCGAGCTGGGACGGGTGCTGATCACCACGCACCCGTCGTCGGTGTTGCGCCTCCGCGGCAAGGACGGGTTCGAGGATGCCTTCACCGCCCTCGTCGCGGACCTCACCGTCGCCGGCGCAGAACTTCGTAGACCCCGTTAGATCTCCGCAGGAACCGCCACAGGCTGCGGGTTGTCGGCGGGCTTCCGCACCAGGAAGGTGCCGGCGAGCGCGACCACCGAGATCACCGCACCCCAGACGAAGGCCGCGTGGATGCCCTCGGCGAGGGCCGTGACCTCATCGGCGCCGCCGGAGACCTGCGCGGCGGAAACCGCGGTCATGACGGTGATGAAGAGCGCGGTCCCCGCGGCCCCGGCGACTTGCTGCGCCGTGCCGACGATGGCGCTGCCGTGCGAGTACAGCTCAGGCGTGAGTGAACCCAGGGCGGAGGTGAACAGCGGGGTGAACATCAGCGCGAGGCCGACGCTCAGGCCGACGTGCGCGGCCAGCACCCACCCGAACGGCGTCGACGCCGAGAACAGGGTCATTCCCCAGAAGGCCATGCTGACGATCGCGCCGCCCGGGACCACCAGCACGGTCGGGCCGCGCCGGTCGTAGATCCGGCCGACGACCGGTCCGAGTAGTCCCATCACCAGTCCGCCGGGCAGCAGCATCAGGCCGATCGCGACCGGCTCGAGGCCGAGCACCGTCTGTAGGTAGATCGGCAACAGGATGAGGGTGCCGAACATCGTCAGCATTGCGATCATCATCAGCACGATGGCCGCCGAGAACGTCGGGGACTTGAAGGTGCGCAGGTCGAGCAGCGCGGCATCCTTCCGCTGCAGCCGCAGCTGCCGCGTGACGAACAGTGCCAGCGCCACGGAGCCTGCCGCGAGCGGGATCCAGGCGGGCAGCGTGGCGGTGCCCTCCGCGGCCTGGCCGAGGCTAGACAGCCCGTAGATCAGCCCGCCGAAGGCGAGGGCGGACAGCACGATCGAGACGATGTCGACCGGGACCTTCGTCGGCGTGGTCACATTCTGGATGCGCACCGCGCCGACCACGAGCGACCCGACCGCGAACGGCAGCACCAGCCAGAACATCCAGCGCCAGTCCAGTGCGCTGAGGATGATCCCGGAGACGGTCGGGCCGAGCGCCGGGGCCACCGAGATAACGATCGAGATCGTGCCCATGACACTGCCGCGGCGTGCGGGCGCGACCAGGGTCATCACCGTCGTCATCAGCAACGGCATGATGATGGCGGTGCCGCTGGCCTGCACCACACGGCCGGCCACGAGCATTTCGAAGCCGGGTGAGACGGCGGCGATCAGCGTGCCGGCGCTGAACAGCGCCATCGCGGTGATGAAGATCGGCCGGGTGTTGAACCGCTTGAGCAGGTACCCGGTGATCGGGATGACGACCGCCATCGTCAACATGAACGCGGTGGTCAACCACTGGCCGGCGCTGGCGGAGATCCGCAGATCCTCCATCAGCTGCGGCAGGGCGACGCCCATGATCGTCTCGTTGAGGATCATGACGAACGCCGAGACGAGCAGCAACGTGATGACCAGTCGATCCCTCGGTGACAAGCGGCCCGGGTCGGCCGTGGCGCGGGATTCGGGCAGTGTTGACGTGTCTGGCACGCGGGGGTCCTCTCAACGTGACGGTGCGGCGCGCACGAGAAAAGCGTGGCCGGCGCCAGGCGGCAGAGAACAGTAACATCAGCCGGCCGCCGCGCATTCCCGGCGCGAGCTACGGGGTCGGCCCGAGCCCGTCCCGGGTCTCGTCCACCAGGCTCGCCACGACCGCGCGCAGGCTGCCGCCCTGCTCGGCGGCGGCGGCCAGTTGCCGCTGGTATCCGGCACCCCTGGCGAGGATGACCTCGACGAAACGCAGCTCGTCGAGGCATCCGAGCCGCTCGGCAATCGGCTCCAAACGCCGAGCCAACGCCCGCAACTCGTCGCGCACGGACGTCTGGTCGCCGGCACGAGTGGTGATGATCTCGGCGTCCAACCCGTAGCGAGCAGCCCGCCACTTGTTCTCGCGCAGGAACCAGTACTGCAGGGTCGGCAGCTCGCGGCCCTCGTCCAGCTGGGTGGACAGCTCCTCGACCAGACACTGGGTCAGTGCGGCGAGGCATCCGACCTCTTCCAGCGTTGCCACGCTGTCGAACACGCGCACCTCGATGGTGCCCCACTTGATCGACGGGCGGATGTCCCAGCGCAGCTCGCTCGGCTCGTCGATGACTCCGGTGCGCACCAGGTCGCCGACCATCGACTCGTACTCCGCCCAGTCGGCGAACGCGGGCGGCAGCCCGGCGGTGGGCAGCTGCTGGTAGATCAGGGCCCGGTTAGAGGCGTAGCCGGTGTTGTCGCCCACCCAGTACGGGCTGGACGCGGACAGCGCCTGGAAGTGCGGAAAGTAGGTGAGCAGCGCGTTCAGCAGCGGGATGACCTTCTGCTTGTCCTCCACTCCCACGTGCACGTGCACGCCCCAGATCAGCATCTGCCGGGCCCACCACTGGGCCCGTTCGAGCACCTTCTCGTACCGCGGCTTGCCGGGCGTCAGGTGCTGCCGGAACCACTCGCTGAACGGATGCGTGCCCGCCCCTGCGAGGTCGACCCCGAGCGGTTCCGCGGCCTCGCGCACCTGGTCGAGCACCTCTGCGATGTCGGCCACCGCGTCCGCGACCCTGGTGTGCGGGGCGCTGGCCAGCTCGACAGTGTTGGTCTGGAACTCCGCCGTCGCGTGCGGGTATCGGGTCGTGTCGCTGGCCAACTGGGCCAGGATCTCCGGGGCGGCCGGCCGCAGTTCGCCGCTGCGACGATCGACGCAGAGTAACTCCCATTCGATGCCAAGTGTCGAACGCGGGGACTGCGGAAAGTCGAGAGGCACGTCCTGATTCTGGCAACTCCCGCGCAGAACCGCTATCAAACCGAGCTGTTGTGTACGCCGCCGTCCGAAAAACCTGTCAGAATAGTTAGTCGAGTCTGTGACCCGCCCGACCCTCTAATCAGGCGCTCACGGAATCCATTAGAGCTTTTGCCGAGTGTGCCCCCACGCTCACGGCTGTCAGTTCAACCACACAAAAGATAAATTCAGGAGAATTGTGGCTGTCAAGATTCGTTTGAAGCGCATGGGCAAGATCCGCGCGCCCTACTACCGCATCGTCGTTGCCGACTCGCGCACCAAGCGCGATGGTCGTGTCATCGAGGAGATCGGCAAGTACCACCCCACCGAGGAGCCCTCGGTGATCCTGGTCGACTCCGAGCGTGCGCAGTACTGGCTGAGCGTCGGCGCTCAGCCGACCGAGCAGGTCGCCGCGCTGCTGAAGCTCACCGGTGACTGGGGCAAGTTCAAGGGCGACAAGGACGCCGTCAGCACCGTCAAGGTGAAGGAAGAGAAGGTTGCCTTCATCGCCGACGAGAAGAAGAAGCCGGTTCTGAAGCCGAAGACCGAGAAGGCTCCCGTCGAGGAAGCCAAGGCTGAGGAAGCTCCCGCCGAGGAAGCTGCTGCCGAAGCTCCGGAGGCCGCAGAGGCCGCCGCTGAAGAGGACAAGGCGTAACCAGTGCTCGCACCCGCTCTCGAGCACCTCGTCAAGGGGATCGTTGACCACCCGGACGATGTGCAGGTAGTGGCGAAGAGTTCTGCGCGTGGCGAGGTCCTCGAGGTGCGTGTGCACCCCGAGGACCTCGGACGCGTGATCGGCCGTTCCGGGCGGACCGCCAAGGCTCTCCGCACGTTGATCACCGCGCTGGCGGATGGCAAGCGCGTTCGTGTCGACGTCGTCGACACCGACAACTAGAAATACTCTGCTTGTGAGTTCCACCAGTTCCCCCCAGCCCAACCGCACCCAGCTCCGTGTCGGCCGTCTCACCAAGGCCCACGGGCTGAAGGGCGCCATCAAGCTCGAGCTGTTCACCGACGAGCCGGAACGCCGGTTCGTTCCCGGCGCCCAGTTCACCCTCCAGGTGCCGAGCGAGTCGCCGTGGCACGGCAAGACCCTCGAGCTCGTCGAGCTGCGCTGGTACAACGGTCATCCGGTCGGTTTCTTCAAGGGCGTCCCCGACCGCAGCGCCGCCGAGACCCTGCTCAAGGCGATCCTCTGGGTCGATCAGGATGTCACCGAGCTGCCTGCCGAAGAAGACGCCTGGTACGACCATCAGCTGGTCGGCCTCCGTGTGCTGCGTGACGGCGTCACGGTCGGCACGGTGACCCGCGTCGACCACATGCCCGCCCAAGACCTGCTCGTCGTCAAGACCGACGCCGACGAGGTCCTGGTGCCGTTCGTCAAGGCGATCGTGTCGGCGGTCGATATCAAGGCCGGTACCGTCACCGTCACGCCGCCGATCGGTCTCTTCGAAGAGATTCCGGATGACGCGGAGCCGAAGGCAGTCCGGGCCGCTGGCGAGTCCGAGCAGGCTGAGGCGCCCGAGCAGGCTGAGACATCCGAGCCGTCCGAGGCAGCCGAGCCGGCCGAGCCGACTGACGCAGCCGAGTCGGACAACTGACCCCCGAGCCTCGCGGCGGTGACCGGGCGAGCAGCCCGCCGCACGACGACTATCGTCGTAGCGTGCGCATTGACATCGTCACGATCTTTCCCGAGTTCTTCGAGGTACTCGACATCTCCCTGCTCGGCAAGGCCAGGCAGACCGGCCTGATCGAGCTCGAACTGCACAACCTGCGCGACCATACGCACGACCGGCACCGCACCGTCGATGACACGCCATACGGCGGGGGCGCCGGCATGGTGATGAAACCGGAGCCGTGGGGTGCTGCCCTCGACGAGGTGCTCGGGTCCGCAGCATCCGGTGTCGAACCCGTGGTGATTTTCCCCTCGCCCGCCGGTGAGGTGTTCACCCAGGCGATGGCCCGCGAGTTGTCGACCGAACAGCACCTGGTGTTCGGCTGCGGCCGGTACGAGGGCATCGACCAGCGCGTCTTCGACGACACCGCGTCGCGCGCCACAGTGCGGTTGGTGAGCCTCGGCGACTACGTGCTGAACGGGGGAGAGGTCGCCGTGATGGCGATGATCGAGGCGATCGGCCGTCTCATCCCCGGGGTCATCGGCAACCCGGAGAGCCTGACCGAGGAGAGCCATGAGGACGGCCTGCTCGAGTACCCCAGCTACACCAAACCGTCCAGCTGGCGGGGGCACGACGTGCCGCCTGTGCTGCTGAGCGGTAACCACGCCGCCATCGCCGCCTGGCGCCGGGAGCAGCAGGTCGAGCGCACCAGACGGGTGCGGCCAGACCTGCTCGACTTCGACCTCGATCTGGGCTGAGCACCAGCCTGGGCTGAGCACCAGCCTCGGCTGACCGCCGGGCGCCGCTTCGGCCGTGCGCCCTCCGCGGAATCCCCGGCTTTCACCAAGGCCCGACCGGTACTGTTGCCCCATGTGGTATCGCACAGCAATCTTCCGTGCCCAGTTCTGGGCTGCCCTCGTGCTGCCCGCCTGGCTGCTGGTTTCTCGCGGGATCTTCGGCGCGGACACTGGCTGGGACTTCGTGGCGTACCTCTTCATCGCGCCGATCCTCGCCATTGCGCTGGCGGCCGTCGCCGGCCTCACCCGAGCGCGACGCAGCGCGCGCGATGCCCGCGCCGTGTCGACCCTTGACGCCGCCATCGTCAGCCTGTGGTGGGCGCTGATCGTGGCCCACAGCCTCGCCGGCGACCCGCAGGTTTCCGCCACGCTGGCGCTGGTCGGCATCGTCGTCGGCATCGTCGCGTTCTGGAACGCCATCTACCAGCTGATCGCTGAGACCCGCAACCGGATGTCGGTGGTGCTCGCCAGTTTCGAGCAGACAGTGCCCGTGGCATCCGACCCGCGCGCTGGTGCCGGCTACGATCCACGCCTCGGTGACGGCCCGGTCATCCGCATCGATCCGCCGCACGGCTCCTAACGCGCCTTAACGCGCGAGCGCCGCAGTTTCACACGAGCGCCGTGGTGAGAACGGTGGCGTTCGCGGGAAACTGCGGCGCTCGAGGTGCTCAGGCTCGGCCCGGCAGGGCTTAGCGCGCGGTGAGCACGACCGGCCCAGCCTCGGTGATGGCGATCGTGTGCTCCACGTGGGCGGCGCGGGAGCCGTCGGCGCTGCGCAGGGTCCAGCCGTCGTTCTGATCGGTGTAGATCTTGTCCGTGCCGAGCATCAGCCACGGTTCGATCGCGAACACCAGGCCGGGTTTCAGCGGCATGCCGCGCGCCGGGCGGCCGTTGTTGGGAACGTGCGGGTCGCCGTGCATGGTGCGGCCGACGCCGTGCCCGCCGAAGTCGGTGTTCACGCCGAACCCTTCCGCCTCGCAGACGGCGCCGATGGCCGCGGAGACGTCGCCCATCCGGCCGCCTGGCTGCGCGGCGGCGATGCCCGCCTGCAGGGCACGTTCGACGACGCTGACCAGTCGGGCATCCTCGTCGCGGGGGGTGCCGACGATCACGGTGATCGCGGAATCGCACACCCAGCCATCGACGGATGCGGCGAAGTCGAGGCTCAGCACGTCTCCGTCCTTCAGCTTGTAGCTGTGCGGCACACCGTGCAGGGCGGCATCGTTCACCGACGTGCAGATCACCTTGCCGAACGGCGATCCGCCGAACGACGGGTGGTAATCGAGGTAGCAGCTCTCGGCACCGGCCCGGCGGATCATATCGTGCGCGAGCCGGTCGAGATCAAGCAGATTGACGCCGACACCGGATGCCGCGGCGGTGGCCGTGAGCACGCTCGCCACGAACTGGCCGGCCGCCTTCATCTCCTCGATCTCGGCGGGTGTGCGCAGCTCGATCACGCCGACACCAACCCCAGCTCTGCCCGCACGAGGTCGCGGCTGCGTTCGATGAAGCGTTCATCGCCGGCCGGATCATGCTGGAAGGCGCGCTTCAGCAGCGCGTCGGACACCTCGACGGAGACCTCCAGTCGGAACATCAGGTCTTCGGACTTGGTGAACCCGTAGTGGTCGATCAGCAGGCTCATGAACAGCTGCGCCAGCATGCCGCCGCTGTTGACGTCGGGCTCAAGCAGGCGGTCATCGATGATGTCGCCGAAACGGATGGCGCGGAAGCCCGGCTCGGTGCGCATCATGTCGACATAGCAGTCGATCGCCGAATCCAGGCCGTTCGCCCATCGGGCGGGTTCAGGCGGGATGGCGACTTCGAGGCGCTCCATGAACCGCTCCATGTTGCGCGCAGCAAGCGCCTGCAGCAGGGACCGGATGTTGGGGAAGTAGCGGTACACGACACCGACAGACGATTTCGACTTCGTTGCGACGTCGCTGGTGGTCAATCCTTCAATGCCGTGCTCGGAAATGATCTCCGCCGCCGCGTCGAGGAGCAAGGTGATGCGGGCGGAGCTGCGTTGCTGGATCGGTTCGGTGCGAATGATCTTCTTGAGAAGGTCGGTTGTTTCACTCATGGATAGGGGGGTCTCCAATTTTTTGTTGCAGAAGGAATACTCTCATCACTGGCTGCGATCTCTCCCCGAACACTCCGTCCGCGCGTCGCGAGGGGCGGCGACCCCGAAGTGGCCAGCAGGTGCGGTGCTGTGACATAATTGTTGTTTGTGCCTCCGCGCGGCTCTGCCACAGGGGAACCAGCATTCAGCGAGGCGCATCCCATACGACATCACAACACCTAGACCGCGGTCGACCTGTGGCGGTTGCAGAGAGCGAACTATCATGCACATCCTCGACTCCGTCGACGCTGCATCCCTCAAGTCGGACATTCCCGACTTCCGCGCCGGCGACACCGTGAAGGTGCACGTCAACATCATCGAAGGTGCGCGTTCGCGTATTCAGGTGTTCCAGGGCGTCGTCATCGGCCGTTCCGGCGAGGGCGTGCGCGAGACCTTCACCGTTCGTAAGGTCAGCTTCCAGGTCGGCGTTGAGCGTACCTTCCCGGTGCACTCCCCGGTCATCGACCACATCGAGGTTGTCACCCGCGGTGACGTGCGCCGCGCGAAGCTGTACTACCTGCGCGACCTGCGTGGCAAGAAGGCCAAGATCAAGGAGAAGCGCTTCAACTAAGCCCGCTTCCCGTCATACTCTGAGCTCCCCTCCGCCTACACTGGGCAGGGGAGCTCAGGGGTTTAATTTGGATGACACACAACCGACACGCGTCGAATCCGTCGCGTTGGAAAAGCGCGGCCGCGGCAAGAGCGTCACGATCTTTCTTCGTGACGTTCTCATCATCTTCCTCGCCGCGATCCTCATCTCCTTCCTGATCAAGACCTTCCTGATCCGGTCGTTCTACATCCCGTCAGAGTCGATGATGGACACGCTGCACAAGAACGACCGCATCATCGTGAACCAGCTCACCCCCGACCTGATGCCGATCGAGCGCGGCGACGTGGTCGTCTTCAAAGACCCGGGCCAGTGGCTCACCCCGCGGGCGCCGGAACCGCAGAACCCCGTCGTTGCGGCGTTCGACTGGTTCTTCTCGATCGTGGGGCTGTCGGCACCAGACAGCAACGACCACCTCATCAAGCGCGTGATCGGACTGCCAGGGGATGTCGTCGCCTGCTGCAACGAGTTCGGTCAGTTGACCATCAACGGCACCCCGATCGACGAGCCGTACGTGCTGCTGCCGCCCGGGGTTACGCGCGTGTCGGCCGATGACTTCGAGATCACCGTGCCGGAAGACTCGTTGTGGGTGCTCGGCGATAACCGGTACGCCTCGGCGGACTCCCGCTACAACACCAACAAGCCGGGCAACGGCTTCGTGCCGTACGAGAACGTCGTCGGCCGCGCCATCCTGATCACCTGGCCGATCGACCGCTGGACATGGCTCGACAACTACGAATTCTCCTTCCGGGGCGTGGAGCAGACCACTGAGTGAGCGGGCATCATGACTGTGCTTGATCCGACCCTCGACCGGGAGCGGGCGTTCTTCAAGAAGGGCGCCGAGTACGTGATCGGCTGCGACGAGGTCGGCCGCGGAGCCATCGCCGGCCCGGTCGCGGTGGGCCTGTCGGTGATCGACTCCACGGTTCGCACCATCCCCACCGGTCTGCGTGATTCCAAACTGGTCAGCGAGAAGAAGCGCGACACGCTCGAGCCCGCGGCGCGCAGCTGGTCGCTCTTCTCTGCGGTGGGGCTCGCGACCCCGCAGGAGATCGACGAGATCGGCATCACCCGGGCACTGGGCCTCGCCGGCCGGCGGGCGCTGCAGGCGCTCGTCGAGGCGGGCGTCGAACTGGGTGGCAGCGTGGTGCTGCTGGACGGCAGCCACGACTGGTTGAACCCGGCCCTGACTACGCGGGTACGGGTGCAGACCCAGGTGAAGGCAGACCGTGACTGCGGATCGGTGGCCGCGGCATCCGTCATCGCGAAGGTACACCGCGACCGGCTGCTGATCGCCGCCCACGAAGACCGGCCCCTGTACGAGTGGGCAGGCAATAAGGGCTATGGTAGCGCCGGGCACCTGGCGGCCATCGCCGAGTTCGGCTCCACCGACTACCACCGTCAGACCTGGCTGAAGACCCCAGACCTGGCCCTGTTCGAGCTGGAGTAACGGCGCGCGTCAGTGTCCGCAGCGCTTAGGATTGAGGCACCATGGACGACGACGATTTCGAAGATTATGACCGCGAGGTCGAACTGGCTCTCTACCGCGAGTACCGCGACGTTGTGGGGCAATTCAAGTACGTCGTCGAGACCGAACGACGGTTCTACCTCGCCAACGACGTGACCCTGGTGCGCCAGGACACCGCCAACGACTTCTACTTCGAGCTCACCATGCACGACGTCTGGGTCTGGGACGTGTACCGCTCCGACCGCTTCGTGAAGTCGGTGCGCGTGCTCACGTTCAAGGATGTCAACGTCGAAGAACTGTCGGCCAAGGAGCTTGAGCTGCCGAAGGAACTCGCGCTCGACGAGTAACGGGCCGCTCCTCCCCAGGCCAGCCGTTTCACAGGGCAGCTGAACCGCGCCCGAACAGGCCGCCAACCGCGGCATGCTCGTGGCGGAGGTGACCCGTGGCGCAGAAAGACCTGCTCGGCAAGGCCGGCGAGGAGCTGGCCGCCCAGTTCCTGGAGGACGCCGGCTACACCGTGCTCGACCGCAACTGGCACTGCCGGCACGGCGAGATCGACCTGATCGTCTGCGATGGCGCCGAGACGGCATTCGTCGAGGTGAAGACCCGACGGAGCGTGGCATACGGGCACCCGTTCGAGGCGATCTCCGCGGCGAAGATGGGCAGGATGCGTCGGCTCGCCGCGCTCTGGTGTGAGGTGCACCCCGGTGCCCCCGCCATCCGGCTCGACGCGATCGCGATCATCTGGCCGCGGGATGCCGCTCCGAGCATCGAGCACCTCAAGGGGGTGCACTGATGCCGGTCGGGCGCACCCACTCGGTGTCGCTGATTGGTTTGCGCGGCGCCATCGTCGAGATCGAGGCCGACATCTCGGCGCAGCTGCCCGCCTTCGTGATCATCGGGCTGCCCGATGCCGCCCTCAGCCAGGCCCAGCATCGGGTGCGGTCCGCCGCCGTGAACTCGGGCTGCGGCTTCACCAGCCACCGGCTCACCATTAATCTGTCACCGGCGTCGCTGCCGAAACACGGGTCAGGCTTCGACCTCGGCATCGCGCTGGCGGCCCTCGCAGCCGACAGCGCGATCAGCGACACCTCGATCGACCGGGTGCTGCACCTGGGCGAACTCGGGCTGGACGGTCGGTTGCGCCCGATCGCGGGCGTCCTGCCCGCGGTGCTCGCCGCGGCGCGGGCCGGGTTCGACACCGTGATGGTGCCGAGCGGCAACGCCGATGAGGCGGCGTTGGTTCCCGGCATCCGCGTGATCGGTGTCGCGTCCCTGCGCGACGCCGCCATCTGGCACGGCGGCGACTACCCCCCGGAGCCGGTTGAGCCGTTGCTGCAGGCGCCGATGGACGACCGGCACGACGAGACACTGGATCTCACCGACGTCATCGGCAACGCCGAAGCGGTGGAAGCCATGCAGGTCGCCGCGGCCGGCGGACACCACGTTCTACTGCTCGGGCCGCCTGGCGCGGGCAAGACCATGCTCGCCGCCCGGCTGCCGGGGCTGCTGCCCGACCTGCGCCCGGAAGCGGCGCTCGAGGTGAGCTCGGTGCGCTCACTCGCCGGCCTGCCGGTCGGCCGCGAGCTGGCGAAACGACCGCCGTGGGAAGCGCCCCACCACACCGCCACACCCGCGGCGTTGATCGGAGGAGGCAGCGGTCAGATCCGCCCGGGAGCCGCAGCCCGCGCCAGCCACGGCGTGCTGTTTCTGGATGAGGCGCCAGAATTCGCCATGACCGCGCTCGACGCCCTGCGGGAACCGCTCGAGTCTGGCGTGATCAGCATCCACCGGGCGAACGCCATTGCCCACTTTCCCGGCCGGTTCCACCTGATCCTCGCCGCGAACCCGTGCCCCTGCGGCCAATACGGGTCCCGCGACTCCGACTGCACCTGCCCGCCGTACGCCCGCCGCCGCTATCTGGCGCGGCTGTCCGGGCCGCTGCTCGACCGCATCGACATCCAGCTGCGGGTGCATCGGATCACCTCCGCGCAACTGCGGATCGCCGACGAGTCGCCCCGCCTCAGTACCGGCGCCGCCCGGGCGCGGGTCGCGGCCGCGCGGGATGCCGCTGCCGCGCGACTGGAACGCACCCCATGGTCGCTGAACTCGGAGGTGCCGGGGACGTACCTGCGGGATCCGGCCCAGCGGCTCGCCCCATCCGTCACCGCGCCACTGGACCGGGCGCTCGAGCGCGGCGGCGTCACCATGCGCGGCTATGACCGAGTACTCCGCTTGTCCTGGACCATCGCCGACCTCGCCGGGGCCGAGCGACCCAGCGCTGAGCACCTCGGCCAGGCGCTCTACTTCCGAAAGGCCACGTCGTCATGAGCATCTTCGGGCTGACAGAAGCAGCGGTGGCACCGCTGGTGCGCGACCTCACCCGCGACGACCTGGATCGGGAGGAACTCGTGGAGCGGCTGGCTCTCGCCGCGTGGACCGGCATCGCCGAGCCCGGAGACCGGGACGCGGGGGAGTTGATCGCCGCCCAGGGTGCCCCTGTCGCCCTGGCTGCCCTGATCGACCAGTGGCCCGCCGACCGGATGGTCGCCATGCTGACCGAGTCCGGGATCACGGCCACCGCTGACGCGGTCACCGCGGCGCTCGACCGCTGGCGGCCACGGCTGTCCTCATCCGGATTGCTGCGGTCGCTGCAGCAGGCGTTGCTGCACGGGATCCGGCTGCTCGTGCCGACCGACGACGGCTGGCCCCGCGGATTCGACGATCTCGGGCCGCACGCGCCACTGGCCGTCTGGACCAAGGGCAAACCGCACGCGTTGCCGGCGCTCGATCGGTCGCTGGCGTTGGTCGGCGCCCGCGCCGCCACCGGTTACGGCGAGAGTGTGACCCTGGAGGCATCCAGTGGACTCGTCGACCGCGGCTTCGCCATCGTGTCCGGGGCCGCGTATGGCATCGACGGGATGGCGCACCGGGCCGCGCTCGCGAGCCGCGGTGTCACGGTGGCGTTCCTCGCCGGAGGGCTCGACCGGTTCTACCCGACCGGCCACGAGGCGTTGCTGGCCCGCATGACCGAGGTCGGCATGGTGATCTCCGAGGTGCCTTGCGGCACGGCCCCCACCAAGTGGCGTTTTTTGCAACGCAACAGATTAATAGCGGCGGCCAGTCAGGCCACCGTGGTGCTCGAGGCCGGCTGGCGATCCGGCTCGCTGAACACGGCAGGGCATGCGGCGGCGATGGGACGCCCGCTCGGCGCGGTGCCGGGGCCAGTCACCAGTGCGGCCTCGGCCGGATGTCACCGGCTCATCCGTGAGTACGACGCGATCTGCGTCACCAACCCGGACGAGATGGCGCAACTGCACCCCGGTTTCGACGATCCGCCGCCGGTGTCTGGCGCGGCGCTCAACAACCCAGAACAACTGCGCGTGCTCGACGCGCTCAGCAGCCGCTCGGCTCGCCGGGCAGCCGACATCGCGGCCCGCTGTGGCCTGTCGGTCGCCCAGGTGCAGGGGCTGCTCGCCACCCTCGAGTTGGAAGGCAGGGTGACCGAGCGCGACACCGGGTGGCTGCGACAGCGCCGCTGACTGGCTCCGGCCTCGCCGACTGTCGATAGCGTCGCCGAGTGTCTCCGGCATTGAATAGGGTGGGCGGGTGACCCAACTCGGCCAGTATGCGGCACCTGCCCATGTCATCGCCCACCTCAGCGACACCCACTTCCTCGCCGAGGGACGCCCGCTGTACGGCGCAGTCGACGTCGAATCGAACCTGGCCAGGGCGCTCGCCCACCTGGAGCGGTCGGGCGTGCGCCCCGAAGCGCTGCTCTTCACCGGCGACCTGGCCGACCTCGCGGAACCCGACGCTTACGCGCGCCTGCGCGCCATGGTGGAGCCCGTCGCCGAGCGGCTCGGCGCCCAGGTGATCTGGGTGATGGGCAACCACGACGAACGGGCAGCGTTCGCGAGCCTGCTGCACGGCGAGACCGAGACCGACGCACCCCAGGACCGCGTGCACTGGCTGGGCGGGCTGCGGGTGATCAGCTTCGACACCACCGTGCCCGGCTACCACCACGGCGAGATCACCGACGCACAGCTGGAGTGGCTCGCCGCCGAACTTGCCACCTCCGCCCCCGAGGGCACCCTGCTCGCGGTACACCACCCGCCCATCCCGGTGACCGTCGACATCATGGCGACCCTGGAGCTGGAGCGGCAGGATCGCCTGGCCTCGGTGCTCGCCGGCAGCGACGTGCGGGGCATCCTCGGCGGGCACCTGCACTACGCCACCCACAGCCTGTTTGCCGGCATCCCGGTGTCCGTCGCCGCGGCGACCTGCTACACCCTCGACCCGATGGCGGACGCCGACCGGCTGCTCTCCGGCGTCGAGGGCGGCCAATCCATCAACCTGGTGCACGTGCTCGCCGACCGGGTGGTGCACACCATCGTCCCGGTGAGCGAGACCCGGGAGGTCACCGGCTGGCCGGCCTCCGCGCGCGCTCGAGTCGACGCGTTGACGCCGGAGCAGCGCCGGGAGGTGCTGTCGAGCAAGCACTCCACCTTCACCATGGCCGAGGGCGCGACCAGCGAGGCGTCCACCCCGATCCCGGAATAGCGAGCACGATAGTTCCCGTGCAGCTTGATCACGCTATCGACCAGTTCATGGTCTATCTCACCGCCGAGCGGGGATTCAGCGCCAACACCGTGCGCTCATACCGCTCCGACCTGCTGCAGCTGGCCACCTTCGCCGAGAATCGTGGCGTTACGGATGTCGCGGGGCTCAACCTCGAGCTGCTGCGCGACTGGCTCTGGGACGGCTCGCAGCAGTCACTGGCGAAGGCAAGCCTCGCCCGACGCTCCGCCGCCGCGCGGGGACTGACGGGCTGGCTGAGTGCCACCGGCGAGCAAGAAGCGGATGCCGCGGCTCGACTGCGCGCCCCGAAGGCCGACCGGCACCTGCCCCGCGTGCTCACCCGAGAGCAGATGGACGGCATCCTCGGCTCACTGTCCGGGCGGGCGGCAACGGGCGACCCGGGTGCCGTGCGCGACCTCGCCGTGATCGAATTGCTGTACGCGTCGGCGTTGCGAGTGAGCGAACTGGTGGGCCTCGATACCGCGGATGTCGATCAGGGCAAGCTCACCGTGCGGGTCACCGGCAAGGGATCCCGGCAGCGCGTCGTGCCATTCGGGGTGCCCGCCCTGCGCGCGCTGCAGGACTACTTGCACCGCGGCCGACCCGAACTGCTCACACACCCCACGAGCGCCCAACCCGCCAGCGCGCAACCCCGCAGCGCGCAACCCACCAGCTCACAACGCACCACCGCGCTGTTCCTCGGGGCACGCGGCGGCCGGCTGGGCTCGCGCGCGGTGTACCGGCTGGTCGCCGCGCTGCTGAACAGCCTGCCGGGAACCGGCCCCGCCGGTCCGCACGCCCTGCGCCACACCGCAGCCACCCACCTGCTCGACGGCGGAGCAGACCTGCGGGCGGTGCAGGAGATGCTCGGCCACGCCAGCCTCGGCACCACGCAGATTTACACCCACGTCTCGATGGAGCGGCTGAAGCAGAGCTACCAGTCGGCGCACCCGCGCGCCTGACCCTGTCGCGCGGCCGGGCGCCATCAGCGGATCGGCCGGGTCGGCAGCAACACCGCGCGGGGCAGCACCCCGAGATACCGCATCGGTGACACGTACTCGCCATCCACCCGCACGCCCAGGTGCAGACAGACTCGCGGGCAGTGACCCGTCCCGGTCACCGTGCCGATGACCTCACCGGCCGACACCGGCTCACCCGCGACCAGGCTCGATGCCACCGGTTCGTAGCTGGAGATCAGGCCGCCAGGATGCCGGATCGACAACACCGGTCGGTCCACCACCACGCCCGCGAAGTGCACGACGCCGGCCGCGGGCGCCCGCACCGCGGCGCCTGCTCCAGCTGCGACGTGGAGATCCACGCCACGGTGCCCGACCGAGTACGGCGTGGCTGGGGCGAGGAACGGGCGGTCGACAATCCGCGGCGAGTCGACCGGCCAGAGCCAGGGCGCGGCGGGACCCGCCGCCAGGGGAGTCGCTGCCACGACGGCAACGACGGCCGCCGCCACCGGAGCCGCTGCCACGGACGGCCCGGATGCTGTGAGCAGCAGCGCGAGCGCAAGAACCTGACGCATGCCTCATCCTCACCCGCCGGGCAGCATCGGCACACGCACAGGGCGCCGGTTGTGGACCCGCGCGCGGGTGGGGGAGAGGTGGACGGAGCCGGCGGTGAGTCGGTGATACGATTGACCCCGCATTCCGCCTCGGCGGAGTGACTACGCGTGCCCAGCGTGTGTTCGCACACGCCATCGCATCCATTCAGTCCCGCTGCAGCAATCGCAGGCGGCGGGCGGGTGCGGCAGGGCGCCAGGACTCGCGCCATCCGGCCGCGATAACAACTGAGAACGACGCACCAGTGCGTCATGAAAAGGAGCACGGCCATGGCCGTCGTAACAATCCGTCAGCTGCTCGACAGCGGCGTGCACTTCGGGCACCAGACCCGCCGTTGGAACCCGAAGATGAAGCGCTTCATCTTCACCGAGCGTTCCGGCATCTACATCATCGACCTGCAGCAGTCGCTCGCATACATCGACACTGCATACGACTTCGTCAAGGAGACGGTTGCCCACGGCGGCACCATCCTCTTCGTAGGCACCAAGAAGCAGGCGCAGGAGTCCATCGCCGAGCAGGCGACCCGCGTCGGCCAGCCCTACGTCAACCAGCGCTGGCTCGGTGGCCTTCTCACCAACTTCCAGACGGTCTCCAAGCGCCTTGCGCGCATGAAGGAGCTCGAGGAACTCGACTTCGACGACACCACGAAGGGCTTCACCAAGAAGGAGCTCCTCATCAAGCGTCGCGAGCTCGACAAGCTGCACAAGACGCTCGGTGGTATCCGCAACCTCACCAAGACGCCATCGGCGCTGTGGGTTGTCGACACCAAGAAGGAGCACCTGGCGATCGACGAGGCCATCAAGCTGGGCATCCCGGTCATCGGCATCCTCGACACCAACTGCGACCCGGACGAAGTTCAGTACCCGATCCCGGGTAACGACGACGCGATCCGCTCGGTCAGCCTGCTGACCCGCATCATCGCCGACGCTGCCGCCGAGGGCCTCATCCAGCGCCACCAGAAGCCCGAAGAGGGCAACGTGTCGGCTGTTGAGCCGCTCGCCGCCTGGGAAGCCGAGCTTCTCGGAGCATCCGAGACCGCGGAGGCTGGCGCCCCCGAGGCCGCTGCGACCGAGGCTGCGGCTCCCGTCGCGTCGGCTCCGGTTGAAGAGAACGACGCCGACGCTGTGGTGGCCGAGCACGAAGCCGCCGCCGACCCGAACCTCGTTCCCGTGCACGCTCCGGAGACGGATGCTGCAACCGAGGCTCGCATCGAGGCTGAGGCCAGCGAGGCCGAGAAGACGCCCGTCACCGACACCGACGCCAAGTAAGGAGCCCAGCTATGGCAAACGTCAGCCTGGAAGACATCAAGACTCTGCGTGAGCGCCTCGGCACCGGCATGGTCGACACCAAGAACGCCCTGGTTGAGGCCGAGGGTGACCTGGAGAAGGCCACCGAGCTGCTTCGCCTCAAGGGTGCGAAAGGCAACGCGAAGCGTGCCGACCGCTCCACCAGCGAAGGCCTGGTCGCCGCAGCCGAGAACGGATCGTCGACCACGATCATCGAGCTCGCCTGCGAGACCGACTTCGTCGCCAAGGGCGACAAGTTCGTTGCACTCGGCGACAAGGTGCTGGCCGCGGTTGTCGCCGCAGGCGCCACGTCCGTCGAAGAAGCACTCGCTGCTCCCGCTGAGGGTGGAACCGTTGCCGACCTGATCGGCAACGAGGCTGCAATCCTCGGCGAGAAGATCGAGCTGCGTCGCGTCGCTGCCATCGAGGCCGAGAAGTTCGCTGTGTACCTGCACCGCACCAACAAGGACCTGCCGCCGCAGGTCGGCGTGGTCGTCGGCTACACGGGAGACGACGCAGAGACCGCTCGCGGCATCGCACAGCACATCTCGTTCGCCAACCCCAGCTACCTGGCACGTGAAGACGTTCCCGAGGCTGAGGTCGACAATGAGCGTCGCATCGTGGAAGAGATCAGCCGCGGCGAGGGCAAGCCCGAGGCCGCCCTTCCGAAGATCATCGAGGGCCGTGTCGGCGCCTACTTCAAGCAGGTCGCCCTGCTCGAGCAGGACTACGCCCGCGACAACAAGGTCTCCGTCGGTAAGGTCGCGTCTGACGCAGGCCTGACCATCACCGGTTTCGCCCGCTTCAAGGTCGGCGCGTAACTCATCTGATTTCGGGGTTCGGGACTCATGTCCCGGACCCCGTTGTCATGCTCAAACCCATACCCTGTAACAAGCCACGAAGAGGGAGAGAACCCATGACAGAGGCACGCAGAAGACGAGTGCTGCTGAAGCTGTCCGGCGAGGCATTCGGCGGAGGATCGCTCGGAGTGAATCCCGACGTGGTGAGCGCCATCGCCAAGGAGATCGCGATCGCGGCTGCCGAGGTCGAAGTGGCCATCGTGGTCGGCGGGGGCAACTTCTTCCGCGGCGCGGAGCTCAGCCAGCGTGGCATGGACCGTGGGCGCGCCGACTACATGGGCATGCTCGGAACCGTCATGAACGCCCTCGCGCTGCAGGACTTCCTCGAGCAGGCCGGAGCCGCCACGCGCGTGCAGTCCGCCATCTCGATGACCCAGGTCGCCGAACCGTACATCCCCTTGCGCGCCGAACGGCACCTCGAGAAGGGTCGCGTCGTCATCTTCGGCGCCGGCGCCGGGCTGCCGTACTTCTCCACCGACACGGTGGCGGCGCAGCGGGCCCTCGAGATTGGCGCCGACGAGGTACTGGTAGCGAAGAACGGTGTCGACGGCGTCTACTCTGCGGACCCGCGCACCGACGCCAGCGCCGAGAAGCTCGACGAGATCACCTACCAGGAAGCGCTCGTCAAGGGTCTCAAGGTGGTCGACTCCACCGCGTTCAGCCTGTGCATGGACAACGGGATGCCGATGCTCGTGTTCGGGATGGAGCCGTCTGGCAACGTCACGAAGGCGATCATTGGCGAGCGAATCGGCACGCTCGTCAGCAACTGAGCGGCCACACACTTCTCAGACGGCGCGGCGTTCTGCCGCGCGACACTAAGCTTGCCAAGAGAACACAGCATAAGGAGCATCCGTGATCAGCGACGTACTGGCCGAGGCCAAGGACAAGATGAACAAGGCCGTCGAGGTCGCGAAGGACGACTTCGGCACGGTCCGCACCGGGCGCGCGAACCCGGCACTGTTCCAGAAGATCCTGGTCGACTACTACGGCACGCCTACGCCGCTCGGCCAGCTGGCCGCCATGCAGAACCCTGAGGCGCGGATGCTCATCGTTACGCCCTACGACAAGGGAGCGCTCAGGGACATCGAGAAGGCGATCGTGAACGCGCCGAACCTCGGCGCGAGCGTGGGCAACGACGGCAACATCGTGCGCGTCACCCTGCCGGAGCTCACCGAGGACCGCCGCAAGGAGTTCGTCAAGCTGGTGCGGACGAAGGGCGAGGACGCCAAGGTGGCGATCCGCAACATCCGCCGCAAGGCCAAGGACGACCTCGACGCGCTGAAGAGCGAGGTCGGCGACGACGACGTCGCTCGGGGTGAGAAAGAGCTCGAGGCGACCACGAAGTCGTTCGTCGATGCCATCGATGAAGCCCTGAAACGCAAGGAAGCCGAGCTTCTCGAGGTCTAAATGACGGATGGCCCCGACCGACCGCTGCGGCGTGGAGCGAAACGCGACCGGAAGAAGTCCGAGTTCGAGGTGTTCGCTCATGATGCGCGCGCCGAGATCGAGACACAGTTAGCCGCGACCCGCGCACAGATCGACGCGATCGAAGAACGGATCGAGAAGCGCACAGGGCGCAACCTGATCATGGCGATCCTGATCGGGCTGGTGCTCGGCGGAATCCTGCTGGTCAGCCTGCTGCTGTTCACCGAGCTGTTTATGGCGTTCGCCGCCGTGCTCGCCTGCCTGGCAGCGTTCGAGCTCGCCAGCGCCCTCAGGTTCGCCGGCCGCGACGTGCCACGCCTTCCGGTGATCATTGCGACTCTCGCCGTGATGCCCGCGACGTTCTACTGGCAAGGGACAGGGCAGTGGCTCGCCATTCTCGGCGGCATGCTGCTGGTCACCGTGTGGCGTCTGGCGGAGACCGCGTGGCCCGACCGCCGCCCGAGCGGACGCGACCTGCTGAAAGACATCGGCGGCGGCCTGATGGTGATGGCCTACGTGCCGTTTCTCGCGAGTTTCGCGGTGTTGCTCGTCAGCCAGGACGGGGGCCAGTGGTGGGTGCTCGCGTTCCTCATCATCGTCGTCGCCACCGACACCGGGGCATACGCGTCGGGTCTCACCTTCGGCAAGCACCCGATGGCGCCGAAAATCAGCCCCAAGAAGACCTGGGAGGGCTTCGCCGGATCTGGGGTCGCCGCCATCGTCGCCGGGGTATTGCTTGCCCTCTTCATGATCGATCAGCCGTGGTGGATGGGCGTGATCTTCGGAATCGTGATGCTCGCCACCGGCACGATGGGCGACCTCACCGAATCCCTGATCAAACGGGACCTCGGCATCAAGGACATCAGCACCTGGTTACCCGGTCACGGCGGGTTCCTCGACCGCCTCGACTCGATCCTCACCTCAGCGATTGCGGCTTACCTCGTGTACCTGATCTTCGCGTGAGCATCGGTGCGGCAGAATAGTCCGGTGAGCACTACCTTCCCGCGAACCCGAAAGTCGGTGCTCGGCTACAACGTCGAGCAGGTCGAAGACTTCCTCGAAGACGCTCGACGCGCATACACCTCGGAACGAGCCGACGGATCGTCGGCGGTTACGTCGACCAGCATCCGGCACACCGCCTTCTCTATGCAGAAGGGCGGCTATTCCACGTCGCTGGTTGACGCAGCGCTGGAGCGGCTGGAAGACGCATTCGCGGCCCGCGAGCGTGAGCTGGTGCTCGCGCAGCGCGGTGAGAGCGACTGGAACCAGCACGCCCGCGCGACGGCACAGGTGATCCTCGACCGGCTGTCCCGCCCGGTGGGCCGACGGTTCGAGCGGGTCGGCATCCTGACCACCGGCTACCAAACACGGGATGTCGACGAGTTCGCCGAGCGGATCGTGGACTACTTCCAGCACGGAAAACCGCTCGGAATCAATGAGGTACGCACCATCGCCTTCCGCCCGGCGAAGCGCGGTTACAGCGAGGCACAGGTCGACGTGCTACTCGACAGCGTGACTCAGGTCATGCTGGCAGTCCGCTGAACCGATCCGGGCAATATGCTCCATGTCTGCTTTATCCGATCGTTATCGGGTAAAATCTTCCGGGATGGGCAGACACTCAAGAAACGAAACCGTGCTCGAGGCGGTGCCGGAGGCACCTGAGAGCAGCATTCGGAGACCGCAAGACAAGCCGCGGATCGTGCTTCCCATGCTGGCCATGCTGGCTGTTCTGGGATTCTTCTCCGTTACGCTGGTCGACCCGAACGCCGGCGCATACGCCGGGATGGGACGTCCAGAAGCCCCGGCCAGTGCGGCCCCCGAGGGGCAGACCCTCGAAGCCTCCGCCGCCGCCGCGTCGCTCGCCAGCAGCCGCGACGCCTGGAAGGTGATCAAGCCGGAGCCCCCGAAGCCCGTCGCGCCGCCGGCCGCCAAGGGTTCCGGAACGGCGCCGGTCGCAGGCACGCCCGATCCGGGCAGCGCCAAGGCTGTCGCCCAGGGACTGGTTTCTGCGCGCGGCTGGGGCGACGGACAGTACGACTGCCTCGTGTCGCTGTGGCAGAAGGAGTCGGGCTGGAACGTCTACGCCTCGAATAAGTCGAGCGGCGCGTACGGAATTCCGCAGGCGCTGCCCGGCAGGAAGATGGCGACGGTCGGCGCCGACTGGCAGACCAACCCCGCCACGCAGATCACCTGGGGCCTCAACTACATCCAGGGCCGCTACGGCGACCCCTGCAGCGCCTGGGCCACGTCCAAGTCCCGCGGATGGTACTGACCGAGCGCACGGTCCGCCGTCCGGTCGCTGTCTAGATCGTCGCTGTCTAGGATTGAGGAATGCCTCGTTCGAATTTTCCCCGCGGCCGCGCGCCGCGGGATGACGATGATGAGGCACGCGACATCACCCGGGCGCTGTTCGGGCAGCGGCACACGGAGCACAAGCGCGACGGGCTGTGGAACGTGCAGCCGATCGCCGCGGCATCCGCATTGAAGTACTACACCTGCCCGGGCTGCACCGTGCAGATCACCCCAGGGGTCGCCCACACCGTCACCTGGCGTGCCGACGGCATCATGGGGGAGGCCGACGACGTCGCCGCCCGCCGCCACTGGCACGCCCACTGCTGGAAGATCAGGAATTGACCACTCAGATCCGGGGCGCCGCCCTTCTGCCCGCCCGTCGCTCGAACATCGAACTGCATACCGAGGATGGGCTGACCCTCGTCGGTGAACTTGCGCTGCCCGAAACCGCGGAGCCAGTTGCCACGCTGGTTGCTCTGCACCCGCTGCCGACCGGCGGAGGGTTCATGGACTCCCACATCATCCGCAAGGCGGCGGCGCGGCTGCCGGCCCTCGCGGACATCGCCGTGCTCCGGTTCAACTTCCGCGGTGTGACCTCACCCAGAGGCACCTCGGACGGCGCCTTCGGGGAAGGCATCGACGAGCGCCATGACCTGGCCGCCGCGATGCGATTCGTGGCCGAGCGCGGCCTTCCCAACCCGTGGCTGCTCGGCTGGTCGTTCGGCACCGAGGTGGCGCTGAAGTGGGGCAGGCGGCATCCGGTGGTCGGCGCCATCCTGCTTTCCCCGCCGCTTCATCGGGCGACGGATGACGAGATCGCTGCGTGGCACGGTGATGACCGCCGCCTGGTCGCGGTGATCCCCGAACTGGACGACTACCTGCGCCCTGCTGAGGCAGCCGAACGGTTCGCCGTCGTGCCGGACATCGACCTGGTGAACGTGGAGGGCGGCAAGCACCTGTGGGTGGGGGAGGCGCAGACCTATCGCGTTCTGAGCGAGATCGTCGAGCGTCTGAACCCCGGAGCGCTGCCGTTGCCGACCGAGTGGGACAGCGAGCCGGAGAGCGCTACAGCGTCTGCTGCTTCGGAATAAACACCTGCTTGACGATGATCAGGATGGATGCGGCAACCGGGATCGCCACCAGCGCGCCGAGGATGCCGCCGAGCGTTCCGCCGGCCAGCGCCGCGATCACCACGATGACTCCCGGCACCTTGACCGCGCGGTTCATGATGTTCGGGCTCAGCACGTACGCCTCAACCTGCATGTAGACCAGGTAGTAGATCGCGGTGGTGAGCACAGTGATGAAGGAATCCGGGTTCACCAGCCACTGGATGGCCACGATCACGATCGAGCCGGTGATCGTACCCACGAGCGGGACGAGTGAGAACAGGAACGCGAGGAAGGCGAACAGTGCCGGATACTCGGCACCGATGATGCTGAAGAAGATGAAGCTCAGCACCCCGTTGCACAGCCCGAGCGCCCCCTGACCGACCACGTAACGGCCGACTGCGGTGCTCACCTGCTCCGAGATATCGATCACGCGTTCGCGCTTCGACGCGGGCACCAGCTGGTACAGCGACCGCTTGATGCTGCTCAGCGAGGTCACGAAGTACAGCGTCAGGATCAGGATGATGAGGGCGCCGAATGCGCCGGATGCGATCGTGACCGCCGTCTGCAGCACCCCGCCGAAGATTCCGGTGATGTTGTCGGCATCCTGAGTCCATTTGGTGACTTCGGCCACCACCGTGTCGATGGGAATCCACGGGAAAGTCGATTCGGCCCACTCATAGGCGGCGCCGCTCGTGAAGAACTCGATCAGATCAGGGGCCTGTCCGATCAGCTTGTTCACCTGCTCGGTGATCACCGGCACGATCGCGAAGACGAGACCGACGAAGACGCCGACAATGCCCAGCAGCGTGACGAGGATCGCCAGCCAGCGCTTCCAGCCGTGGCGCTCAAGCCAGCTGACAACCGGGTCGATGCCGAGTGCCAGGAAGAGCGCTGCGCCGACGTAGGTGAGGATGAGCGCCAGTTGCCCGACCGCGGTGCCGATCAGGATCGCGACGAGCACGCCGAGCCCGGCTAGCAGTCCCAGGCGGAACGGATTGTGGATCTTCACGCGTGTGTCCCCCCGAGGGTGCGGCCGTGGCTTTTACTGGTCGCTTGTGACCTTCTCTGCCTGTGACAATACCCCGCGCAGGTTCTCGAAGTAGCCAGCCACGGCGTCGCGCTCGATCCGGATCTGCGCGAGTCGTTCTTCGGCGTCCTCGATGAGCTGAGACGCGCGGGCCTCGGCGTCGTCGATGATCGACCTTGCGCGGGCGTCCGCGTTGTCAAGCACTTCCTTCGCGGTGGTGTTGGCCTTCTCGCGGGTGGCCTTGGCGTCGGACTTGGCGCCGAGGTCGAGGGTGTCTGCTTCGAGCCGCTTGTCCGCTGCCCGGCGGGTGGCTTCGGCCAGCTGCGCTCCGGCCTCGTCGAGGTACTTCTGCGTCTGCGCCACGGCCTCCTGGTGCCGCGCGAGGTACTCCTTCTCCGCCTGTTCGCGCCGTGAGGTGAGTTCCACCTCAAGGTCGATCCGCGCCTGCTCCGCGTCGCGGGCAAGCTCGCTCCGGGTGGCGTCGGTCTCGTGGGCAAGCGTGGCGCGGGTCTGTTCCAGCTCGAAGGTCAGGGCGCTGCGCTGGTTCTGCGCCTCGCGGGCGAGGTCGGTGCGCTGCTTCTCGATGTCGTGCTCCAGCGTGGTGCGTGCCTCGCGGATCTCCGACTCCAGGGTGGACTTGGCGGTCGCCATCTCCGCGTCGAACTGCGCACGCGTCTCGCTGATCTCGGCGTCGAGTGCGCTGCGTGCCTCGTCGGTGTCGCGCGCCAGCTCGGCCCGGGTGGACTCGACCTCGCGGGCGAGCTCGGTTCGGCTGACCCGCAGCTCCCTGGCAAGCGCGGCACGCTGCTGCTCGATCTCACGCGCAACCTCGGCGCGGGCGCTCCCCACCTCGCCGGCGAGCGTTGCCCTGGTCGTCTCCACCTCGCTCAGCAATGCCGCGCGCGTCGTCTTCGCTTCGTTCCGGGCGGTCTCGACCTCGTTGGTGAGGGACGCCCGCGTGGTCTCCGCCTCGCTCGCGAGAGACGCCTTCGTTGTCTCAACCTCGCTGGCCAGTGAGGCCCGCGTCATCTCCACCTCGCTGGCGAGGGAGGCCCGGGTGGTCTCGACCTCGCTGGCGAGAGCAGCCTTCGTGCTCTCCACGTCGCTGGCGAGCGCGGCACGGGTGGTCTCTACCTCGGCTTGCAGGGCGGCGCGGGTGGTCTCCACTTCGCTGGCGAGGGAGGCCCGGGTGCCCTCGACCTCCGTGGCGAGCGCGGCACGGGTGCCGTCGACATCACGGGCGAGTGAGGTGGTGGTGGCGTCGATCTCGGCGTCCAGGTCGGCGCGCCGGCGTTCGGCTTCGTCAGTCAGTGCCGTCTGCGTGGCCTCGACCTCGGTGGCGAGGGCGGCACGAGTGCTGTCGACCTCGTGAACCAGCGCGGCCTTGGTGGACTCGACTTCCTGGCGGAGCTCGGCCTGCGTGGTCGCCACGAGCTCGTTGAGCGCCGCAGTACGGGTCTCGACCTCACGGTTCAGGTCAGTGCGGGCGTGCTCGATGTCGCGTTCCAGCTCGGCGCGCCGCGTGGAGTTCTCGTTCTCGAAATCAGCGCGCGCCTTTTCGATGTCGCGATTCAGCGCGGCCGTGGTCTCGCGGGCTTCGGCGGCTTCGCGAGTGGCGACCACTTTGAGTTCGGATGCCTCGCGTTCGGCTTCGGCGCGCAGCGCGGCAGACTCGCGCTTGGCCGTGCCTCGGGCTTCCGCAGACTCGGTGGCGACAGCGCCGCGAATGGCGGCCGCCTCGCGCAGCGCGTCCTGCGTGGTGGCCTCCGCGGCATCCTGTGCCGACACGATCATGTCGTGCGCCTCGGCGCGCGCACCGTCGACCAGCTGGGTGGCCTGCTCCTGTGCATCCGCCATGACCTTCTCGGCCGCGGCGACCGCGTCACGACGGAGCTTCTGCACTTCGGCGGTGGTCTGGCCGCGCAGCTTCTCGGCGTCGATGTCGGCCTGGCTGATCAGCCGGGTGGACTGCTCCTCGGCGATCCGCAGCGTGCTTTCCAACTTCATGCCCAGGCCCGCGTAGGTCGGGCTGCCGGTCTCGTCGAGCTCGGCCTGCAGGTCTTCCACCGTGGCGGCGAGTCGCTTGGCCTCCTTGGCCGCCTCCGCCTTGTCGGTGTTCGCCTTGATCAGTTCCCGGCGAAGCTGCTGGACGGTCTGATCGACCTCGTCCTTCTTGTAACCGCGAAGCTCCAGACTAAATCCTGCATCGTCTGCAGCCACGTGTACTCCTCGGGTTGTTGGGGCGGAACACAACGAGTTTAGTCAGCAGCGTCATCGTGCCGTAACAACCCTTCTCAGACAACTCCCAGACCGTATGCTGGCCTCCCCGGAACGCATCGGCTACGCTTGAACGTCTTTGCTGCTGCCTGTCCTGGGGCGCCGCGTGTCCGAAACCCGCCGATGGCGTGAATCGCCTCATCCGAGCACACGCTGTGCCTCTCACTGAACCAGGCAGCACGAAAGGAGATCTACGTTGCGTTTCGTCCTGGCGATTGTCAGTTTCGTCGTTGCTGCCCTGCTGATCGGATTCGGTGTCGCCCAGCGCACGGTTCTGGCCGGGCCGGAGACGTTCACCGCCACTGCGGAGCTGGGAGCTGAGGCTCCTCTGGCCGTCATCGACGGTGAAGCCCTCAACGCGCACTCGGGCAGGCAGGCGCTGTCGGTGTCGGGTGAGGGCATTGTGTTCGCCGCGTACGGCCGCACCTCCGACGTCAAAGCGTGGGTTGGCGACGCCGCCCACTACGAGATCACCGCAAACCCCGAGACCGGCGAGTTCGTGTCGGAGCTGGTCGAGGGCACAGAGGCAACGGTGCCGAACCCCTTCGGCTCCGACCTGTGGCTCGCCGACTTCCAGGCCGAGGGCGCCGTGAACTTCGCGGTCAATGTGCCGGAGGACGTCTCGATCATCGTCGCCTCCGACGGCACCGCCCCGGTGCCCGGTGACGTGTCTGTCACCTGGCCCGTCGACAACTCGCAGCCGTGGTCCGGACCATTGATCGTCGCTGGCGCGCTGATGGCCCTGCTCGGGCTCGCCTTCCTGACCTGGGCGATCCTGCACCTGCGCCGCTCGCGCGGACCGCGCAGGACGCAGCCCAAGCAGCCCCGGATGCCCAAGCCGCCGCGGCAGCGCAGCGTCAAACCAAAGTCGAACGGTGGGGCGCCGACCAACGCGCGCGGACGCCGGGCGAGCCGCCCGATGATCGCCGTCGTTCCGGTGATCGCCAGCGCCCTGTTGCTTGGCGGGTGCTCGGCAGGCTCGTCGCCAGAGTCCGGTGGGGGTGCGCCGGTCAGTGAGCCGTCAGCGGCATCCACGGCGCCCGCCGGCGAAGACTTGCCGCCCACCGCGGTCACCGAAGCACAAGCCAAGCGCATCGTGTCGAGTGTCGGCACCACGGTCACCGATGCCGACGCCAACCTCAGCGCAGACGTGGCAGCGACGCGACTTGCCGGCCCCGCGCTCGAGCTACGTGCCGCCAACTACAAGGCACGCAGCGTCGACGGCGCCCTGCCTGCGGTGTCGCCCGTCGTCGGAGACAACCCGTTGCAGCTGACGCTCCCGCAGCAGACCGACATCTGGCCGCGAACCGTGATCGCCGTCACCCAGGCCGCCGACGCGGACCCGGCTGACGACGTGGTTCCGTCGCCCGTCGGCATGGTGCTTATCCAGGACGACGCTCGCAGCCAATACAAGGCGCACTACGCGGTGACGCTCACCCAGACAGTCCCTGAGGTCGCCCCTGCATCCATCGGTACGGCTCGCCTGCCGGTCGATAACAAGCTGCTCAGCATTGCCCCGTCCGAGGTCGGTCCCGCCTACGCCGACGTCTTGTTGAACGGTGACCAGAGCGCCTCCTACGGTCTCTTCGACACCGAGAACGATCCGCTGCTCGGGCAGGTCGGCAAGGCCTACAAGGACGCGAAGAGGGCGGAGGTGCCGACCACGGCAGCGCTCACCTTCACGAATGCGGCTGGCACGGGCGAGACAGTGGTGATGGCCACCAACGACCTCGGCGCCCTGGTCGCGGTGAACATGACCGAGATCGAGGAGATCAAGCCGACGCAGGCGGGTGCCGCGGTGGACTCGGCCGGAGCGGTGCGCGCGCTGTCCGGCAAACCGCAGAGCACCAAGGGGTTCACCGCAACCTACGCCTACCAATTGCTGTTCCACGTGCCCCCGGTCAGCCAACAAGGTGAGCAGCCGATCGCGCTGCTCGGATACAGTGAAGGTCTGATCTCAGCTTCGGAGGTACCGTGACCAACACACCGCTGAACGGGGCGAGCCTGCGTGGCGCCGTCGACTTGTCCTCACTTGTGAACAAGCCGTCCCCGGCGACCACCGACGGCTCCGCCTCTGCGCAGTCCATCGTTTCGGAGACGAACGACGCGGATTTCACTCGGATCCTGGAACTCTCCAAAACGGTCCCGGTGATCGTGGAGTTCTATGGCCAAGGCATCGAACCCGAACTGGTCGGTGCCGTGACCGCCCACGCCGGGCGCATCGCGCTCGCCACCGTCAACGCCAACGCGAACCCTCAGCTGGCGCAGGCGTTCCAGGTGCAGCAGGTTCCGACCGTCGCCGCAGTGGTGGCCGGTCGTCCGCTGTCGCTGTTCGTCGGCCTGCCTACCGACGAGGAGGTGCGTGACGTGCTCGATCAGGTGCTGCAGCTCGCGGCCCAGAACGGTGTCACCGGCCAGATCGCCCAGTCGGGCGACGCCGACGCCGACGCGGCCGAACCGGCCGATGTGCCCCTTCCACCGCTGCACCAGGAGGCGTTCGACGCGATCGAGCGCGGTGACCTGCCCGCGGCAATCCACGCCTACCAGACCGCGATCGCCCAGGACCCACGCGACCAGCTCGCGGTCGCGGGCCTGGCGCAGGCATCGCTGATGCTCCGGCTGCACGGCAAATCGGCGTCGGCGATCCGGGTCACCGCCGCCCAGAACCCCGGCGACTGGCACGCGCAGTTTGCGGTGGCCGACCTCGACATCAGCGGCGGGCACGTCGATGACGCGTTCGACCGCATCCTGACACTGTTCCCGAAGCTCGCGCAGCCAGACAAGAACCGGGCCCGCGCCCGTCTAGTGGAGTACTTCGAGATCGTCGGTGCGGACGACCCCCGGGTCATTGCCGCGCGCAGGCGGCTGACCGGGCTGCTCTACTAGGCCGGCACCAGGTACAGCCCAGCCAGCGGCGGCAACGTCAGGGTGGCGTGCGCCGGGCGGCCCGCCCAGGGTTCGTCGTGCGACTGCACCGTGCCGAGGTTGCCCACTCCGGAGCCGCCGAAGTCCGCGGCATCCGTATTCACCAATTCTCGCCATGCACCGGCGAACGGCATGCCCACCCGGTAGTCGTGGATCGGGTTGCCGCTGAAGTTGAACAGCGCGACCAGCGGCTCCCCGGTGGCCGACCAGCGCATGAACGAGACCACGTTCTGTGCCGCATTGCCGCCGTCGAGCCACTCGAAGCCGGCCTCGGTGTGGTCCTGCTGCCAGAGCGCAGGGTGAGCGCGGTAGGTCTGGTTGAGCTGGCTCACCAGCCGCAACAGGCCCTGGTGCGCGGGCTGGTCGAGAATCCACCAGTCGAGTCCGCGTTCCTCGCTCCACTCCGATGGCTGCCCGAACTCCTGCCCCATGAACAGCAGTTGTTTGCCCGGATGCGCCCACATGAATGACAGGTATGCCCGCAAATTGGCGAGCTTCTGCCACTGGTCGCCCGGCATCTTCTGCAGCAGTGAGCCCTTGCCGTGCACCACCTCGTCGTGGCTGATCGGCAGCATGAAGTTCTCGCTGAACGCGTAGAGGAAGCTGAAGGTGATGTCGTTGTGGTGGTAGCTGCGGTACATCGGGTCTTCCGCCATGTACTGCAGCGAATCGTGCATCCAGCCCATGTTCCACTTGAAGCCGAATCCGAGCCCGCCGGACGATGTCGGTCGGGTGACTCCGGGCCAGGATGTCGATTCCTCAGCGATCAGCACGACGCCGGGGTTGCGCTTGTACGCGGTGGCGGTGACCTCCTGCAGCAGGCTGATCGCCTCGAGGTTCTCGCGGCCGCCGTGCACGTTCGGCAGCCAATCCTCACGGGAATAGTCGAGGTAGAGCATGGACGCCACCGCGTCGACGCGGAGTCCGTCGATGTGGAATTCCTCGAGCCAGTACAGCGCGTTGGCCACCAGGAAGTTGCGCACTTGGGACTGGCCGAAGTCGAAGATCAGTGTGCCCCAGTCCTGCTGCTCGCCGCGGCGCGGATCGGAGTGCTCGTAGAGCGGCTGGCCGTCGAAGCGGGCGAGGGCCCATTCATCCTTGGGGAAGTGCCCCGGCACCCAGTCCATGATGACCCCGATGCCGGCCTGGTGCAGGCGGTCGACGAGGTAGCGCAGGTCGTCCGGATGCCCGAACCGGCTGGTGGGCGCGTAGTACCCGGTCACTTGGTAACCCCAGGAACCGCCGAACGGGTGCTCGGCGAGCGGCATGAACTCCACGTGCGTGAAGCCGAGATCGGTGACGTACTCGATCAGGGGGTCGGCGAGCTCTCGGTAGCCGAGCCCGGGACGCCACGATCCGACGTGCAGCTCGTACACGCTCATGGGGGAGTTGTGCGGCTCGCGGCTTGCCCGGGCGGCCAGCCACCCGGCATCCTGCCAGTCGTAGCTGCTGTCGCCGACGACGGATGCCGTGGCCGGAGGCTGCTCGGTGAACTGGGCCATCGGGTCGGCGCGTTGCACCCACTCGCCGGCGGCGGTGAGGATCTCGAACTTGTAGGTGTTGCCGGCGGTCAGGGCGGGCACGAACAGCTCCCAGATGCCGTGGTCGTCGAGGCGGCGCATCGCGTGCTGCACGCCGTTCCACGAGTTGAAGTCGCCGATCACGCGCACCGCGCGGGCGTGCGGCGCCCAGACGCTGAACGCGGTGCCGTCGACGTCTTCGTGCGGGCGGTGGTGGGAGCCGAGCACCTGCCACACCTGCTCGTGGCGGCCCTCGCCCCAGAGGTACAGGTCGATGTCGCCGACCGTCGGCACGAACCGGTACGGGTCATCGGCGGTCCAGCGGTCGCCGTTCGGGTAGCTGGCCTCGATCCGGTAGCCCTGGCCTGGAGCGGATGTCGCGCCCTGCCAAAGCCCGTCGCTCAGGTGTTCCAGCGGCACCCGGCTACCGTCGGCTCGCACCGCGGTGACCGTGGCGGCGAGTGGCCGGACACAGCGGATGACGACCCCGTCATCGACCGGATGCTGCCCCAGGTGGTCATGCGGACGTGGGTGGCTGCCGTGGGCGAGCTCGGAAATGACGGTCGGATCAAGGTGGGGGAGCATCAGAGACCTCGCGGATAGTCGACTCGCAGGATGTGCACCGGCTCGACGAAGGCGTCGAGTCGCACGTAATTGTCGGCGCCCCAGTCGTAACGGTCACCGGTGATGAGGTCGCGCACCTCGAAGCGGGCATCGAGGGGAAGGCCCAGTTCGGCAAGGTCCAGGTGCACGGTGGTCTCCCGCACCGAGTGCGGGTCGAGGTTCGCGACGATGATCAGGCCGTCGGCGCGGCGAGTGCGGGTGTGGGCGCCGGCCAGGTACTTCGTGTACACGAGCACGGCGTCGTCGTCGCTCCAGTGCACGCGCAGGTTGCGCAGTTGCCGGAGCGCCGGGTGTTCCGCGCGGATCTTGTTCAGCTGGGTCAGATACGGGGCAAGCGAGGCACCGAGGCTCTCCGCCTTCGCCCAGTCACGCGGCTTGTACTCGTACTTCTCGTTGTCGATGTTCTCCTCTGAGCCAGGCCTGGCGACATCCTCAAACAACTCGTAACCGGAGTAGACCCCCCAGGTCGGTGCGGCCGTCGCCGCGAGCGCCGCGCGCACCTTGTACGCCGGACGTCCGCCGAATTGCAGGTACTCGGTGAGGATGTCAGGCGTGTTGACGAACAGGTTGGGCCGTAGGAAGTCCGCTGTCTCCTGGGACAGTTCGGTGAAGTATGTCTCCAACTCCGGTTTGGTGTTACGCCAGGTGAAGTAGGTGTATGACTGCTGGAAACCCGCACCGGCGAGTGACTGCATCATCGGAGGCCTGGTGAACGCTTCGGCCAGGAACACGACATCCGGAAACTCGGTGTTTACCTCGTTCAGCAGCCACTCCCAGAAATTGAGCGGCTTGGTGTGCGGGTTGTCGACGCGGAAGATGCGCACCCCGACGCCGATCCAGTACCGCACGATGCGCAGCACCTCGGCGCGGATGCCTTCGGGATCGTTGTCGAAGTTGATCGGATAGATGTCCTGGTACTTCTTCGGCGGATTCTCGGCGTATGCGATCGTTCCGTCTGGCAGTTGCGTAAACCATTCCGGATGCTCGGTGACCCAGGGGTGGTCGGGGGAGCACTGCAGGGCGAGGTCGATTGCGACGTCGAGGTTGCTCTTCTTCGCCGCCTTCAGGAACGCCGTGAAGTCGGCGATCGTGCCGAGGTCGGGGTGGATGGCATCGTGACCGCCCTCCGCCGAGCCGATCGCCCACGGCGAGCCAGGGTCGTGAGGGCCCGGCGTCAGCGAGTTGTTGGGGCCCTTGCGGAAAGCGTGGCCGATCGGGTGGATCGGCGGCAGGTAGACGACGTCGAAACCCATTCGGGCGATAGCAGGCAGCCTCCGTGCCGCGGTGCGGAAGGTGCCGCTCTGCCAGGAACCGTCCTGGCGCTTTTTCGCGCCCTCGCTGCGCGGGAAGAACTCGTACCAGCTGCCGACACCGGCGCGGGTGGGCTCAACCCGCACGTCGACCGTCTCGGACAGGGTGACGAGGCTCGCCAGCGGCCGGGACTGGATGGCGCGGGTCAGGCGGGCGTCAACGGCGACCTTCAGTCGTTCCGCGGTGCTCAGGGAGGTGTCGGTGATTGCGGCGATAGCGTCCTTGACGACGGCGGACCGTCCGGCTCGCTTGAGCAGGTTCGCACCCATCGTGAACATCAGCTCGACATCCTGGCCGGCGGGAATCTTGATCTCGGCGTTGTGGCGCCAGGTTGCCCAGTCGTCGCTGTATGCCCGGATGCGATATCGCCAGAGTCCCGGGGCGTCCAGCTGCACATCGACTCGCCACCGGTCGGTGCCGCGCACGCGCAGCACCATCGGATGCTGCGTCTCGGTGTCGTCCGGAGCGGTGAGCAGCAGTTGCACGCCGAGCTCGTCATGTCCTTCGCGGAACACGGTGGCGGCGAAAGGCACGACCTCTCCGACGAACGCCTTCGGTGACCAGCGGTCTTCCGGTTGGCGTGGTGCGAGCTGGCGGATCGGTATTCGTCCGATTCGCGGCACGAACTCATCGGATGCTGCAGAACCCGCGTGAACAACTGCGCCGCCATCTTCTGGTGTCACCACACTCTGACCGTACCGTCTTGCACCACGCGGGCACGAGGGGCACGCCCGCGGCATCCGTGACCCCCGTTCTGGGTGCACAGATGGCGAGACTTCCTCTTGTCCTCCAAAAGGAGGACCAATAGATTCAGGGGGTGAGGGAAACATCCCGCGCTGTGCGATCACATCGCACTGCGTCTTCCGTCACACCCCCCGCGCAGGCGGCCCGTAACCCGCCGCCTGCGCACCCGAACCATCCCACAGGCTCGCTGATCACCGAGGCGCCGGGTGAATGCAAGCACATCGTCGGGGCTAGACAGCCCGTTCTGTATGTCCTCCATAGTGCGGACTCATGCCGTACCCCCTGCTCTGGGGGTTCGTAAAACGGGGTACATCGCTTGTCCTCCATCATGCTGACGAATATTCTTCTGGATGTGGGGGAACACAAGATTTACCCAGCTACCCGCTAACCCCAGCCCAGGTGACCGCCTACCCGCCACCTGTGCAAGTTACAACCCGAATCACCCGAAGCTGAAGAGCCCTGATCTCGCCTGCCGCTACCCGGCCCGCAGGCGAGATCAGGACTTCGTCATGACCCCTGCATCGCGCTGCCCGGCGCGTGCAAGGGAGTGACATCGCGCGCCGTGAGCGGGTCCACGATGACCCGACATCGTCATGATGTCGTGAGAGGACTCACCAAAATGAACAAGCTCGTCAAGGGATCCATCGCCGGCGCTGCCGGAATTGCCCTTCTTCTCGGTGGCGCAGGCACGTTTGCGACGTGGAACGACAACGCCACCGTCGCCGCCGGAACGATTACATCCGGAGAACTGAGCCTGTCAACGCCGGTCGGCGCGTGGACCGACGTGACTGACGCGGCGACACCAGTCGCCGTCGCCACGATTTCGAACTTCCGCACTGTGCCAGGCGACGTTCTCCAGTATGCCGCGAGCTTCAACATCACCGCGACGGGAGACAACCTCGAAGCTGAACTGGAGAGCAACCTCGCGGGTCTGACCAACGGCATCGCTGGAGTGACACCGGTCACCGTCATGACCGTCGGCGGCGCCCCGTATGTCCAGGGCAACACCATTCCGGTGTCGAAGGGATCCACCGTGGTGAGCGTGGTGATCACCGTCACCTTCGATCCGAACACGACGGGCTCGGGTAGCACGAGCGAGGTTCTGGACCTCGGTGCACTGACCTTCACTGTTTCGCAGGTCTAGCTCGTATCCACGGGTGTGCCCGCCTCTACCCGGGCGGGCACACCAGCACCACCACTTTCCATCGACCCGAACGATTGGAAGACCACCATGCTGGGCATTCGCGTACCCTCACGGCCGAAGACTCGCACGCTGCTGCTCGCCGCAGCGGCAACCGGGGTCGTCGTCGCGCTGATTCCCGTCGGCGGAACCTACGCCCTGTGGAACGACGTCGAGACGGTCAGCCCCGGAACAATTACTTCCGGGTCGATGACGCTGACTGTCGATACCCCGACCCTCAATGCGTCGGCGTGGTCCAACCTTCTGCCTGGCCAGTCGGCGGCGCAAGCGTTCTCGGTAACCAGCACTGGCACCGTTGCTGCTTCGCTGGCCGCGTCTGTCGCAGTCACTGCGCCGGCCCCGTTGATCGCGTCGCACATGACCCTCCGGCTCACCCCAGTCGCTACGAGTGCAGCCTGTCATCCCGGCCTCGCCGGGGGTGTGACGGCTCCGCTCACCGGGTTCTCCACTGTTGTGGCCGCCGATCTGCCCGCGAACAGCGCGAGGGTTCTGTGCGCAGAGGTGCTGCTGAATGCCGGCGCGCCCATCGACGTCCAAGGCCAGACGGCTGCCTTCGGTATCACCCTGACGGCGACCCAGAAGTAGGCCGACCATGTTCCGATCTCGAGCACGAAGCGCCCCACCTGGCGCCGACGTGCCGCAGGGCCGTCGCGTCTCCCGCAAGGCGATTGCTGTCGCGCTCGCCGCATTCCTCGTGCTCGCTGGCCCCGGAGCGGCCTGGGCACTGTGGACGGCGACGACCAGCACGTCGTCCACAGCGGCTGCCGCACGAGTGGGTGTCACGCAGCAGGTGACGGCTCTAGACACGGTTTACCCGGCCGGATACAGCGGTACCACCACCATCACCGGCTCGATCACCGTGCGCAACACCGGATCGGTACCCGGAATCGCTTCCCTCACCCCCTCCGCGCAGGGTGGCCTCGCGAGCGCCGTCTCGGTGAAGGTGTGGCAAGGAAACTGCGCTGTTCTGCCCGACGGGCTCACCGGCACCACGTGGGCGTCGCTGCCAACCTTGACGACACCCATCGGGCCCGACGAGTCGACAGTCTGGTGTGTGCAGACCGCACTCGACAGTTTCACCGCCCTGCAGTACTGGGGGCAATCGGCGCCGGTGTCGTTCGCGGCGTCATTGACGGCTACCGGCACCGGGTGGACCGCAACGGCGCCGACAATCGGCGTGACGCAGAGTGCGGGGACCGCACATGCTGGTGACCCGCAACCGACACCACCACAACTCACCGTGTGCACCACGCACAACAACGGACAACGACTGGATCTGGCGTGGCCTCACCTGAGTGGGTTCACGAGCTACTCCGTCAAGGTCACTGGACCGACGCCGAGCATCTCCACGATGATCGAGCTCCCCACCGTTACCTCCCCGATCGAGTTGACCAAGCAACAGCTGGACAATAGCGGCGCACCGGCAGGTACGTACGTGATCACGGTGTACGCGGGCACCACGGCGATAGCCACCGATAAGTTCACCATCGCGCCGGACGGCAACAAGGGTCTCTCGTGCGTCCGCTGACCTTAACGGTGTTGACTCTGGGGGTCGCACTGGGCAGCTCTCTCGCGCTGAGTGCGCCAGCGCATGCCGCTAGCGGCATCGAAGTCTCCAGCGACGGCGTTACCTACAGCGCCACTCTCCCGGGCGCGCTCTTCCAGCTCACCGACCCGCTCATTCCGGGCAGTGTCATCGGCGAGGACCTGTGGGTTCGCAACACCTTCGCTGCGCCAGGCGTCCTGCGCCTCTCGCTCATCGACGTGGTCACCACCGACCCAGTCTTCGCCGACGCGCTCACGGTGAGCACGACGCTCACAGCCGGGGGAGCCAGGCCAGTCGTGGCACTGAGCGCAGCAAACCCGTGCGCGGTACTGCTCGAGGGCCCGATCCTCCAGCCGGGCGAGGCTCGTCGCCTCCACACCCAACTCGCCCTCGGCGACCTGACCGGAACCGCGGGCCAGGGCGCGACCGCGTCGATGAGCATCCGCGTCGCGCTCGTCGACCCGGCGTATCCGGCATTCGCCGCCACTGACTGCGGCCCGGATGGCACCGAGCTTCCGGTCATCGGTCAGCCGGAGGCGCCAGCGCCGAATCCGGCTCCAGCGATGCCGGATGGAGCGAGACCGGCTGCAACGGTGCCGCCCGCGGGTTCCACCGGCACCACCACCGGCAGCCCGCTCAGCAGTTCGCCTGACAGTGCCATCGTCAGCGCGTTCAACGGCGCCACCGCCACCGGCACCCACACCACCACCGATGCCGACACGGCCGCGCCGGACGAGCAGTTGCCAGCATCGTCGATGCCGCTCCAGGCGTTCGTCAACCTCTACACCGGCGACGTCAACCTGCTGCTCATCTTCATGCTCATCGGCGGCTTCTCTGCCGGGGTGGCGGGGTTCTGGCTGCTCGCCTGGCGTCGCCGCCGACAGGATGACGAGCAAGCCGTGACGGGGGAGGCCGCATGACGAATCAACTGACCGTGACCGTCACCGACACACCGGATGCCGCGACGCCCGCGCCCCCGAGTGGCGTGGCCTCCGCCAGCGTCGCGCCAGCGAAGCAGAAGCCCCACGGAATCCTGTACTACCTCGGACTCGGCCTGAGCGGCGGACTGTTCATGCTCGTGCTGGCGCTCGCCGCAGCCGTCATCGTGGTGCCGGCCGCCACCGGGTCGGTGCCGCTGACCGTGCTCACCAGTTCGATGGAGCCGACCCTCCCGCCTGGCACCCTGATCGTGGTGCGCCCGGTCGAGACCGGCGACATTCGAATCGGCGATGCCATCACCTATCAGATCGAGTCCGGTAAGCCCGCAGTCGTCACCCACCGGGTGATCTCGATCTCGTCGTCATCCGATGGCAGCAAGACTTTCACCACGCAGGGCGACAACAACGGTGCCCCAGATGCGGAGCCGGTGGTTTCCGAGCAGGTGCGGGGCAAGGTCTGGTACAGCGTTCCGTGGATTGGTTACGTCAATCAGGCGGTCAACGGCGAGAACCGGTCGTGGATCATCCCGACCATTGCTGGCGCCCTGTTCCTGTACGCCGGCTACATGATGGCCTCAGCGGTGGCTGGAGCTCTGAAGAAACGGCGGGCCGGCGACTAGCCAGCCAGCTCAGGCCGACAGGCCCTTCCGCAGATTCACTCGCGCCCCACCGACGCGTCGCCAGGTGCGATCGGGATCGATGTAGGCGGCTGCTCGGAGGTACGGCACCCCATCGACCATCTTCAGGTCGAATGCGCCCTTGTGCAGGAGCCGATGACACGGTGGACAGAGCAGCACCCCGTTGTCGATGTCGGTGGGCCCGTGGTTGCGGTGCTCGGTGACATGGTGCGCGTCTGTCCACGATGGTGGTGCGCCGCAGTTGACGCAGCCGCCGTCGCGCACGGCGAGGGCAAGCTTTTGTCGATCGGTGAACAGTCGGGTCGGCTTGCTCAGCCACAACGCCTCGCCCTGCTTACCCAGCACCATCAGCCGCAGATCGCCGGTGCAGACAAGTTGATCGATTGTCGCGGCGCTGACCGGTTCGTCGACGTCGTCGAGATAGCCGACCCCGACGCCGTCGGCCAGCTCTTGCAGGGTGACCGTGGCCACCACCACCGGACGCGAGCGCGGGCGATTCGGGTCGGCCGCCGCGCCGACACGCAACAGCCCCAGCAGGATGTCGGCATTGCGCTGCGCAGCCGTCCGCGGGTCGGTAGCCGGGTCGGAAGCGTCTGCCTCGTCGGGGTTCAAGAAACGTGGCGTGATCTTCGGGGAGGCATAGACGGAGAAGATGGCGCGAATCTCCGCGAGCATCGCGGCCGGCAGCTTTGCCACCATGGTCGCCAGGCCGTCGACCTCGCGGCTGATGGTGAGCGACCGCTTGTGCACGGCGGTGTCTTCGCGAGGGGCGGCACCGTCCGGATCCAGCGCATCACGCCACAACCGCGCCTGCCCGGCCACCGCATCGGCCGACCACACGGTGGCCTCGGTCACCAGGTGCTGTTCCGCCGTGGCCACGTCTCCGGGAGCGCACCGCTCGGCGGCCTGGTCGAGGGTCGCCGTGATCTTTGCGGCGGCGGCTACTCCAACCTCACCCGCGATCACCGCCGCGCTGACAGCAGGGTAGAGCGGCGGCATCGGTTGCCCGTCTGCCGACACGCGTGGCGCAAGCTTGGCGCCCAGACGAACCCGCTCCTGGATCTGCACGCCGGAGGCGCGGGTGACTTGCTCAAGTAGATGCCGCGGATACGCGTGGCCGAGCCGCCGCGCGAGCCCGGTGTCGCCCAGTTCGAACCTGGATCGCTCGGTGACCTCGGCCGCCGCGATCGTCCTGAGCGCGTCGGTGAATCGACCCGCCTGCTCGGCGAGCATCGTCACGTGCATCAGGTCGTCGTCGCTGAGCGGCGAGACCGGCAGGCGAACGGCATCGGACAGCAGGGATGTCGCCTGCTGCAGAAGGTCCGCTGTTTCGGTCATGACACCACAGTATGTCCCACCACCGACATTACCTTTGTGCTGATCAGACGGGAGTTTTGCTGTGGATAATGGTCGAGCCGAACGGTTGTGGAGGAGAGGAACGCAAGCAACCGACATTCGCATACTCACACATCATCAACAGCCCCGAAACCTCCCTCCCATAGAGTGGGCCCGTGAAGGCGATCCGTCGATTTACTGTCCGAACCGTTCTTCCCGAGCGGCTGTCCGCGCTCGCAGAGCTGTCCACCAACCTGCGCTGGTCGTGGCACGAACACACCCGGCAGCTGTTCTCGGCGATCTCGCCCGAACTGTGGGAGAGCGTCGAGCACGACCCGGTGCGGCTGCTCGGCGCAATCGACCCGGCCAGACTCGACCAACTCGCCGCCGACGACCACTTCGTCGACCGAGCGAACGTGCTCCGAGATGAGCTACACCGCTACATCGAGGAGCCCCGCTGGTATCAGCAGCTCGAGGGCGCCCCGCAGTCGATCGCCTACTTCTCGCCGGAGTTCGGCATCGCGGCGGCGCTGCCGCAGTACTCCGGTGGCCTCGGCATCCTGGCCGGCGACCATCTGAAGAGCGCGTCCGACCTCGGAGTGCCGATCCTCGGCGTTGGCCTGTTCTACCGCAACGGCTACTTCCGGCAGTCGCTGTCGCGTGACGGCTGGCAGCAGGAGAGCTACCCGACCCTCGACCCGGACGGCCTTCCGCTCACCGTGCTGCGGCATCCGGATGGCTCCCCGGTGCAGGTCGCCCTGGCGCTGCCCGACGGCCGGGCCCTGTATGCGCGCGTCTGGCAGGTTGCCGTCGGCCGCATCCGACTGTTGCTGCTCGATACCGACATCCTGGCCAATGATGCGGACCTGCGCGGCGTCACCGACCGGCTGTACGGCGGCGGCAGTGAGCACCGACTGCTGCAGGAGCTGCTGCTCGGCATCGGCGGCGTGCGGGCGATTCGCCGGTTCACCGACCTCACCGGCCATGCGGAGCCGGAGGTGTTCCACACCAACGAGGGCCATGCCGGCTTCCTCGGCCTGGAGCGCATCAGCGACCTGATCGGCCGTGGCCTGACCTTCGACGAGGCGATCCAGGTGGTGCGGGCGGGCACGGTGTTCACCACGCACACCCCGGTCGCGGCCGGCATCGACCGGTTCGACGCCGGGCTGATCGCTCGGTACCTCACCTCTGACCTGCTGCCAGGAGTGGATGTCGCGCAGGTACTCGCGCTTGGTGCCGAAGACTACGAGGGCGGCGTGGATCACACGTTCAACATGGCCGTGATGGGCATGCGGCTGGCGCAGCGGGCCAACGGCGTCTCGCAGTTGCACGGGCAGGTCTCCCGCGGCATGTTCGGCGCGCTCTGGCCCGGGTTCGATCAGGATGACGTGCCCATCGGGTCGATCACGAACGGCGTGCACGCGCCCACCTGGACCGACCCGCTGCTGCTCGGCCTGGCGGAATCCAAGCTCGGCACCGACGACACCACCGCCTGCGACTGGCAGTCGCCCGCCATCAGCGACGCCGACATTTGGACCGTACGCGGCTTCATGCGGGCACAGCTGGTGACCGAGGCGCGCCGGCGCAGGGCAGCGGCCTGGCGCGAGGAGAATCCGGGCATCGCGGTGCCCAGCTGGGTGGACGACCTGCTCGACCCCACCGTGCTGACGATCGGCTTCGCGCGACGAGTGCCCACCTACAAGCGCCTCACCCTCATGCTGCACGACCAGGACCGGCTGCGCTCGCTGCTGCTGCACCCGGAGCGGCCCATCCAGCTGGTGATCGCTGGCAAGTCGCATCCGGCCGATGACGAGGGCAAGCGCCTGATCCAGCAGCTCGTCGAATTCGCCTCGGCGCCGGAGGTCCGCGACCGCATCGTGTTCCTGCCGAACTACGACATCGCCATGGCGCAACTGCTGTACCCGGGCACCGACGTCTGGCTGAACAACCCGCTGCGCCCGCTCGAGGCTTGCGGCACGTCCGGCATGAAGGCGGCACTGAACGGGTCGCTCAACCTGTCGATCCTCGACGGCTGGTGGAACGAGTTCTACGACGAGCGAAACGGCTGGGCGATTCCGAGCGCCGATTCGGCCGGGGATGCCGCGGAACGCGACGCCCTCGAGGCGGCGAGCATGTACGACCTCATCGAGAACCAGATCGCCCCCCGCTTCTACGACCGCGACACGTCGGGAGTGCCGAAGCGCTGGGTTACCGCGATCCGGCACACCCTCAGCACCCTGTCGCCGATGCTCTCGGCCGACCGCATGGTGCGGGAGTACGTGATGAACCTGTACCTGCCAGCGACGGCGTCGGTGCGGTCGATGAAGGCCGACGACTTCCAGCCGGCGCGCGCGCTGGCAGAGTGGAAGGCGCGAGTGCGGATGGCATGGCCGGATGTCGCGGTGACCCATGTGGAATCCGGGGGAGTCGACACCGTCCCGCAGGTCGGCGACGAGCTGCAGGTGCGCGCCTTCGTGAACCTCGGTGCCCTGGCGCCCGAGGATGTCACGGTGGAGGTGCTGTACGGCCAGACCCGCGACGAGGAACGGCTGACGAACACCCGCAGGCAACGCCTCGAGCTGGTCGCCGAGACACCCGGCCAGCCGACGATCTTCGGCGGCACCATCGCCCTCTCGCGGGCCGGCAGCTTCGGATACAACGTGCGGGTGGTGCCGGGGCATCCGCAGCTCGACACCGCGGCGGAGATGGGGCTGATCGCGGTCGCCGGCTGAGACAGCACAGCCTGAGCTTCTCAGCGCGCGATATCGGCCACCACCGCGCCCGTCACCCGCATCAGGTCGCCGGGCGCCAACTCGATGTCGAAGCCTCTGCGGCCGCCGCTCACCAGCACCGTGTCGTACAGCTCGGCGGTCTCATCCAGAACCGTCTGCAGCCGGGACTTCTGCCCGATCGGGCTGATCCCACCGACCACGTAGCCGGTCTTGCGTTCCGCCGTGGCGGGGTCAGCCATCGCCGCCTTCTTGCCGCCGACCGCCGCGGCGAGCGCCTTCAGATCCAGCTTGCCGGTCACCGGCACGATGCCCACCACCAGGCGCCCGTCGATCTCGGCCAGCAGGGTTTTGAACACCCGGTCGGGATCAACCCCCAGCGCGGTGGCCGCCTCCAGCCCGAAGTTCGTCACCGCCGGGTCATGGTCGTACGCCCGCGAGGTGAATGGGATGCCCGCGGCGGTAAGCGCCACGGTGGCGGGTGTCGACATCAGTGCGCCACCAGCAGCTGCATCGAGGTGCCGGCGAGGCTGAGCTCACTGCCCGGCCCATGGTGGAGGAGCGTCCCCTCGAGGTCATCCCGCGCGGAATCCCACAGCAGGGTGAACCCCGACACCCCCTCCGGCTCCGGCAGGGTCACCGTCACCGACTGCTCCAGCCCGTGCACCACGAGCAGGATGCGGTTGTACTCCTCCACCTCGGGGGTCGATGCGGCGAAGTACTGCACGGTGCGCTCGGCGGGGGAGTCCCAGTGGGCTTCCTGCATCGACAGCCCGTCCTTGTTGAACCAGTCCATGCGACTGGCGCTCGGCACATGCTCGCCCGACCGGGCGAACCGCACGGGCCGCAGCGCCGGATTCTCGTGTCGGAGTTGCAGCAGCCGACGGGTGACCTGAATCAGCTGCTGCTGCCACGGGTCGCGGTCCCAGCGCAGCCAGGTGAGCTCATCGTCGTGACAGTACGCGTTGTTGTTGCCGCGCTGTGACCGGCCGAACTCGTCGCCTGCGGTGATCATCGGCACCCCCGCGCTCAGCAGCAGCGTGCCGAGCAGGTTGCGGATGGCCTTCTGCCGAACGGTGATGATCGCGGCATCCGTCGTCGGCCCCTCCATCCCGTGATTGAACGACTTGTTGTCACTCGTGCCGTCCCGATTGGCCTCGCCGTTGCCGAGGTTGTGCTTCTGGTTGTACGCCACCAGGTCGGCGGCGGTGAAGCCGTCATGCGCGGTGATGAAATTGACCCCGGCGAGCGGACCGCGATCGTGCGAGAACACGTGCGCCGAACCGGCCAGGCGCCGGGTGAATGACCCGATGCCCTCGCGCGCCGCCCCGTATTGGCGGGCGGCGTGCACGTCGGTCAGCCAGAAGGTGCGCATCCGGTCGCGATACCCGTCGTTCCACTCCAGATAGCCGCGCGGGAATCGCCCGGACTGCCAGCCGCCGAGGCCCACATCCCAGGGCTCGACAATCAGTTTGCTGTCGGCGAGGGTCGGGTCGTCGAGGATGTCGATGAGCAGCGGATGTCGCGGATTGAACTCGTTCGTCTCATCACGGCCGAGCGTGGCGGCCAGATCGAACCGGAAGCCGTCGATCTGCACGTCGTCCGCCCAGTAGCGGAGCGAGTCCAGCACGAGGCGCTGCGCTGCCGGCAGAGAGAAGTTGAGGCTGTTGCCGCATCCGGTGGTGTCGATGTACGCCCCGGTGTCGTCCTGTCGGTAGTAGCTGGCGTTGTCGATGCCGCGGAAGCTGGAGGTCGGGCCGAGCCTGCCCTCTTCGTTGGTGTGGTTGTACACGACATCCAGCACCACCTCGAGCCCCGCCTCGTGCAGCAGTCGCACCATGCTCTTGAATTCGCGCAGCACCGCGCCGGTGCCGCCGAACTGTGCCGCCGCCGTGGCGTACGCGGTATGCGGGGTGAAGAAGTTCTGCGTGTTGTAGCCCCAGTAGTTGGTGAGGCCCTGCTTGATGAGCCGCTGCTCGCTGGTGAACTGGTGCACCGGAAGCAGCTGCACCGTGGTGACACCGAGGTCCTTCAGGTAACCGATAGTGGCCGGGTGGGCAAGACCGGCGTATGTCCCGCGGAGCTCTTCCGGCAGAGCAGGGTTGAGCTTGGTCAGGCCCTTCACGTGGGCCTCGTAGATCACCGTGTGGTCGAGGGGGATGCGCGGCTTCTGCGCGCCACCCCAGTCGAACGCGTCATCCTGCACATAGCTGCGCCACTGGCCGGTCGGCGTGCGCAGCAGCCCCCTGGCGTATGGGTCAAGTAAGTCGCGGCCGCCGTCGAAGGCGTGCGTCAGACCGTCCGGCCCGCTCACCCGGATCGAATACCGGGCGCCGGGAACCAGCGACCGTGACTGCACCGACCACACCCCGTGCGCGTCCCTGGTCATCGGCCGCACCCTGGTGACCCAGTCCGGGTCCTTGCTGTCGAACAGGCAGAGGAGCATGCCGGTGGCGTTGGCACTCCAGACCCGCAGCTCACCGCCTCGCGCAGTATGCCGAACGCCCAGCCAGCGCAGAGGATCGGCTTGAATCATGAGATCTAGAGTAGTAACTGCTCGTTTGACCTCTGGACACCCCTCTCATGCCTATCTATCTGGACCACGCCGCCACCTCCCCGATGCGGCCGGAGGTGCTCGACGCCTACACCCAGGCGCTGCACGTGGTCGGTAACCCCGCCTCGATCCACAGCCAGGGGCAGAACGCGAAGCGGATGCTGGAGGAGGCCCGCGAGCAGGTTGCCGCCTCCCTCGGCGCCGAGTCGGTCGAGGTGGTCTTCACCTCCGGTGGCACCGAGGCGGTGAATCTCGGCATCAAGGGCCTGTACTGGGCCCGGCGCGCCGCGATGCCGTCGAGGCGGCGGATCCTGGTCGCCCGCGCCGAGCACCACGCCACCATCGACAGCGTCGAGTGGCTGGAGAAGTTCGAGGACGCGGAGCTCACCTGGATCCCGGTCGACGAGGTCGGCCGGATCTCCCTGGCGGCGCTTGAGGCCGCCCTGGATCAGGATGTCGCGCTGGTCACGTTGCTCTGGGCGAACAACGAGGTCGGCACCATCCAGCCGATCGACGAGGTCGTGGCGCTCGCCGCAGCGTACGGGGTTCCCGTGCACGTCGACGCGGTCGCCGCATACGGGTATCTGCCGATCGGTTTCTCGGCCAGCGGCATCGCCGCGCTCAGTGTCTCGGCGCACAAGATCGGCGGCCCGGTCGGGTCGGGAGCGCTGCTGGTCTCCCGCGGCGCCGTCGTTGAGCCGCTGTTGCATGGCGGGAGTCAGCAGCGGGCCAGGTCGGGTACGCAGGATGCCGCGGGTGCTGTCGCGTTCGGCGTGGCCGCCTCGACGCTGCCGGATCCCGCCCCGCTGCGCGTGTTGCGCGACCGGCTGATCGCCGGGGTGCGTGACGCCGTGCCCTCCGCGATCCTGCGTGGCGATCCCGAGCACCGACTGCCGGGCAATGCCCACTTCACCTTCCCCGGCTGTGAAGGCGACTCGCTGTTGTTCCTGCTCGACATGCAGGGGTTCTCGGTGTCCACCGGGTCGGCCTGCACGGCGGGAGTGGCGGAAGCCTCACATGTGCTGATGGCCATGGGGCTCCCCGAAGCGGATGCCCGCGGTGCGCTGCGGATCACCCTTGGGCCGGAGACCACCGAGCAGGAGGTCGACGCGTTCGTCGCCGCACTGCCCGCCGCGGTGGCGCAGGCAGAGCGGGCCGGGCTGTCGGAGCGCACGCCGGTGTTAGGGCAGCTCGGCCGCTAAGCCGAGTTCCAGCCAGCGGTCGTTAGACTTACCCGGTGAAAGTTTTGGCAGCGATGAGTGGCGGAGTCGACTCCGCCGTGGCCGCGGCGCGCGCCGTCGACGCCGGCCATGACGTGGTCGGCGTGCACCTGGCGCTCAGTCGGATGCCGGGCACCCTCCGCACCGGAAGCCGCGGCTGCTGCACGATCGAAGACTCGATGGACGCCCAGCGCGCCGCGAACATCATCGGCATCCCGTACTACGTCTGGGACTTCTCCGAACGCTTCAAGCTCGACGTCGTCGACGACTTCATCGCTGAATACTCCGCCGGCCGCACCCCGAACCCGTGCATGCGCTGCAACGAGCGCATCAAGTTCGCGGCCCTGCTCGAGAAGGCCGTCGCCCTCGGCTTCGACGCGGTGGCCACCGGCCACTACGCCAGCCTGATCACCGACGAGCACGGCAACCGCGAGCTGCACCGCGCCGCCGCCTGGGCGAAGGACCAGTCCTACGTGCTCGGCGTGCTCAACAGTGAGCAGCTGGCGCACAGCATGTTCCCGCTCGGCGCCACCCCGTCCAAGGCCGAGGTGCGAGCCGAGGCGGCCGCCCGCGGCTTCAGCGTGGCGAACAAGCCGGACAGTCACGACATCTGCTTCATTCCGGACGGCGACACCCGCGGCTGGCTCGCCGACAAGGTCGGCGCGGAACAGGGTGCCATCCTCGACCGCACCGGCGACCAGATCGGCACCCACGAGGGCGCGCACGCGTTCACAGTCGGCCAGCGCAAGGGCCTGAACGTGGGCTTCCCGACATCCGATGGCAAGCCCCGGTTCGTGCTCGAGGTGCGCCCGAAGACCAACGAAGTGGTCGTCGGCCCGAAGGAAGCGCTCGACATCGCCGAGATCGCCGGCCGCAAGTTCAGCTGGGCGGGCCTTGACCCTGTCGCCTCCGAAATCACCGAAGCGGATGTCGCGGGCATGCGCTCGTTCGACTGCGAAGTGCAGATCCGCGCCCATGCCGACCCGGTTCCGGCGACCGCGCGACTGTCGCCGGTGAACCCGGCGGACTACCCCGACGGTGCCGGTGCGATCTCGGCATCCCGCAGCCAGGAAACCAACGCGGACTACGAGCTGGTGATCACCCCGAACCAGCCGCTGAACGGGGTCGCCCCAGGCCAGACCGCCGTCGTCTACGTCGGCACCCGGGTGCTCGGCCAGTGCACGATCGACCGCACGGTGTCCGCGGTCGCCGTCAGCTGACCTCACCCCGCTCGCACGCGCCGCCGCCGCGGGTACCCGTAGCCGTGTCGGTTGCGCTCCGTAAACTGACCTAGTGGCAGAGACAACGGCAGAGACACCCGCATCGACAACGGCACAGCCGACCAGCGCCGATTGGGACGGGCAGTACACCCTGAGCGAGCTCGAGGCGGCGCACGCCGAGGCTGAGCTGCTCACCACCCGCATCCTCGAACTGCGCGACGCCTACTACCAGCGCGATGAAGAGCTGGTCTCCGACGCCGAATACGACGAGCTGATGCGCCGGCTCGAGCAGCTCGAGCACCTGTTCCCCGAACTGCAGGGCCAAGACAGCCCCACTCAGACGGTCGGCGGTCGCGCGCAAACCCTATTCGACCCCGTCGAGCACGCCGAGCGGATGCTCAGTCTCGACAACGTGTTCAGCGTTGACGAGTTCCTCGAGTGGGCCGCGAAGGTCGAGCGCGACTCCAGCCGCAAGGTGGACTACCTGTGCGAGCTGAAGATCGACGGGCTGGCGATCAGCCTGCGCTACGAGAACGGGCGGCTGGTCACCGCAGCCACCCGCGGTGACGGCGTTACCGGCGAAGACGTCACCGAGAACGTGGCGCTGCTCAGCGGCATCCCGAAGCAACTGGCAGGATCCGGGCATCCGCCGCTCGTCGAAGTGCGCGGTGAGGTGTTCTTCCCGGTGGAGGCATTTCGCGAGCTGAACGCCGAGCAGGCGGCCGCGGGGGAGCGGGTGTTCGCGAACCCGCGGAACGCGGCATCCGGCAGCCTGCGGCAAAAGGCCGAGGGCAAGAACCCCGCCCAGCTACGGCTGATGCAGAACCGGCTGAGCCGGCTGCGGATGCTGGTGCACGGCGTCGGCGCCTGGCACGGTGTTGATGAGAACGGGCCGCCGGTGGACAGCCAATCGGCGGTATACGAGTTGCTCAGCGGCTGGGGGCTGCCCACCAGCACGCACTACCGGGTGACCGACTCGGCGAAGGACGCCGCCGCGTTCATCGAGTATTTCGGGGACCACCGCACGAGCGTTGAGCACGAGATCGACGGCATCGTGATCAAGGTCGACGAGCTCGCGTTGCATGACGAGCTGGGCGCCACCAGCCGCGCCCCGCGTTGGGCGATCGCGTACAAGTACCCGCCGGAACAGGTCAACACCAAGCTGCTTGACATCGTGGTGAGCGTCGGACGCACCGGCCGGGCCACCCCGTTCGCGGTGATGGAGAAGGTGCGGGTCGCCGGCTCCGAGGTGCGGCAGGCCACCCTGCACAACCAGGACGTGGTCAAGGCCAAGGGGGTGCTCATTGGCGACACCGTGGTGCTCCGCAAGGCCGGCGACGTGATCCCCGAAGTCCTCGGACCGGTCGTGGAGTTACGCGACGGCAGCGAACGCGAGTTCGTGATGCCTACCGCCTGCCCGGAATGCGGCACCGCACTCCGGCCGATGAAGGAGGGCGACATCGACCTGCGCTGCCCGAACGCGCGCAGCTGCCCGGCGCAGGTGCGCGGCAGGGTCGAGCACATCGGCAGCCGCGGCGCCCTCGACATCGAGGCCCTCGGCGAGGTCTCCGCGGCGGCGCTCACCCAGCCCGACGTGCCCGTCGACCCGCCGCTGGACACCGAGGCGCGACTGTTCGAGCTGACCCTGGCCGACCTGCTTCCGATCGAGGTGGTGGTGCGGGATGCCGAGACGGGCCTGCCCAAGCTCGACGAGGACGGCACCGCCAGGCGCCGCTCGCCCTTCCGCCGCAACCCGTCGGCCGCCGAGAAGAAGCAGGGCCTCACCGGCCTGCAACCCTCCTCCGCCGCCCTGAAGCTGCTCGACGAGCTGGAGAAGGCCAAGACCAAGCCGCTCTGGCGCATCCTGGTGAGCCTCAACATCCGGCACGTCGGGCCGGTGGCTGCACGGGCCCTCGCCAACCACTTCGGCTCGCTCGTCACGATTCGCGGCGCCAGCCGAGACGAACTGGCCGAGGTGGACGGTGTCGGCGGCATCATCGCCGACTCCCTGCTGGACTGGTTCGAGGTGGACTGGCACCGCGACATCGTCGACCGGTGGGCTGCCGCGGGCGTGCAGTTCGCCACTTCCGGGCATCCGGGTCCCGGGAACGCGGACGGCGCCGACGGGCCGCTCGCCGGACTCACCGTTGTCGCCACCGGGTCGCTTGACGGGTTTACCCGGGAGGGCGCGCAGGAGGCGATCATCGCCGCGGGCGGCAAGTCGGCCTCCAGCGTGAGCAAGAAGACCGACTTCGTCGCCGCCGGGCCCGGCGCCGGCTCGAAGCTGACCAAGGCCGAGCAATTGGGGGTGCGCATCATCGATGCCGCCCAGTTCGCGCGGCTGATCGCCGAGGGCCCGTCGGCCTTGGATGAGCAGTAGACGTCGATCAAGTAAATCTTCTGTAATCCGGTCGATCATTCCTCTACAATCGTGATCGCGTGTCACCCTCGTTTCAGGGGAATGGGGAGAACCACGCGATTGAGGGGACGACACCCGAATGCTGTTGGGGATTGCAGCGTTGGTTTCTGCCTCGGTGGTGATGGGTTTGCCCACCGAGGTTTCATCCGCGCACGAAAACCGGCCACCATACGTGGTCGCCCAGACCGTCGACAGGGTGAACGACCCGCTCGCGCTGCTGCGCCGCTCCGATCTGGCGTCGACGACGCAGCCGACCGGCGCGGGTCTGCTCGGCGGCCTCGTCGGCCTACCGCACGGGGAGATCCCGGCGTACACCGCTCAGAACGCGGGCGCGCTCACGAAACTGATCAGCAACCCGCCGGCGCCGCGCCTGGTCACCGGCTGGTGGGACGCGCTGCCCACCACATCGCAGCTGGCGCTCTCCACGGCTGCCCCCGAGCTGGTCGGCAATCTGAACGGCATCCCGTACTCGTTCCGCAACGTCGCCAACCGCACGTTCCTCGGCCAGACCATCGACGGACTGAAGACCCAGCTTGACGTCGGTATCGGCCGCAGCGAGTCCACCGCGGTGCAGACGCGCCTCGCGGCGCTCACCGAGATCGAAGAGGCGCTCGGTGAAGGGGACGCGAAGCCCGGCCGTGAACTGGTGTCGTTGAGCGTCAGCGGCGAGCCGACCGCGGCGATCGCCCTCGGCGACCTCGACGAGGCCGACTACGTCAGCTACCTCGTGCCCGGCATGTTCTTCGGGGTGCAGGCGCAGATCGGTGAGTGGACCGACACCGCCGCCCGGCTCTACGAGGAACAGGTCAGCTGGCAGCAGCTGCTGAGCGAGGCGGATGCCTCGATCGCCGACGCGACCGTGGCGACGGTCGCCTGGATCGGCTACCAGACGCCGCACCTGCTCAACGTCGGGTCGCTCGACCTGGCCTACCAGGGCCGTGACGCGCTGACCGGCACGATCGAGGGGCTGCACGCCACCCGGTCCGCTGACCAGCCGTTTGTGTCGATCCTCGCCCATTCCTACGGGTCTACCGCCGCGCTGATGGCGTTGACCGAGAAGGACTTCACCGTCGATGCGCTCGCGCTGATCGGCTCACCTGGCAGCCCGGCGCAGTCCGTCGACGAGCTGCACGTGCGCGGCGGGAACGTGTTCGTCGGTGAAGCCGGCTGGGACCCGATCACCAACACGTCGTTCTTCGGCAGCGACCCGGGAGCCGCGTCATACGGGGCGAAGGCGATGAGCGTGTCGGGCAGCAAGGATGTCATCACCAACAAGAAACTCGAGCCATCCTCCGGCCACAACGAGTACTTCGCCCTCGGCACGGAGTCGCTGCGCAATCTCGCGCTGATCGCGATCGACCAGGGTGCCCTCGTCACCGACGGTACGGCGCGCGATCAGGCCCGCACGCTTGCGCTGGCGCGCTAAAGCCGCGTGGTAGCCTGACCGCACTTCTGGTGCGGATGGACAGTTCATGAAAGCACGAACATTGGCCGGGGCGCTGCTGGCGCTGGCGGCGCTCAGCCTGACCGGCTGTGCCGTCGACGCGGGATCCGGGCGCAGCGCCGAGGAGGCCGGTGACGACTTCCGGCAGGTGCTCGACGATACGCAGCAGCTGGTCGGTGGCGAGTGGGAAGTGCGCGACGACCCGACGCCACGCGGATGCAGCATGCCGCTGTGGGTCGAGGGGGACCGCTACCCTGCCCTGCGGATCGGCACCGTGCCGACCACGACGGCGCAGTTGCTGACGCTCGTCGAGGAGTACTGGGGCGGGCTCGGCTACGCCGTCGAGAGCGCCGAAGTGGGCGAGGCGACCGAGCTGCAGGCCGTCGGGGAGCACGATGAGACCTTCATCTTCCGGGTTTCCGACAACGGGATGACCCTGCAAGGCGAAAGCGAGTGCCGCCCGCACTAGCGGCCGCTGCGCGCCCGGCGAAGAAGCAGCGCCGACTCACTCGGTAGACTTGCTCGGTACCCCCCAGCTCACGACGCACGGAGTGGAATGTCTGAAATTACCGCCGAGCAGGTGGCGCATCTTGCGAACCTCGCCCGGATCGACCTCACTACTGAGGAGATCACCAAACTCACCGCCGAACTGGGCGAGATCGTGCACGCGGTCGAGAAGGTGACTGAGGTCGCCACTCCCGAGGTGCCGGCAACGAGTCACCCGGTTCCGCTGCAGAACGTGTTCCGACCGGATGTCGTCGGCCAGACGCTCACCGCAGAGCAGGCGCTCGCGGGTGCCCCCGAGCACGACGGCAGCCGCTTCAAGGTGTCGGCGATTTTGGGGGAGGAACAGTAATGACCGATCTCACCAGAATCTCCGCCGCCGACCTGGCAGCCAAGCTCGCGTCGGGCGAGACCACCTCGGTCGAGGCCACCCGGGTGCACCTGGAGCGCATCGCCGCCGTCGACGGTGACGTGAACGCGTTCTTGCACCTGAACGCGCGGGCACTCGATACCGCAGCCGCGATCGACGCCCGGCGTCGGGCAGGCGAGACCCTTCCCGAGCTGGCCGGTGTGCCGGTGGCGATCAAGGACGTGCTCTGCACGATCGACATGCCCACCACCGCAGGCTCCCGCATCCTCGAGGGCTGGGTGCCGCCGTACGATGCCACCGTGGTGACCCGGCTGCGTGAGGCCGGCCTGGTGCCACTCGGCAAGACCAACATGGACGAGTTCGCGATGGGCTCGTCAACCGAGCACTCCGCCTACGGACCCACCCACAACCCCTGGGATCTCGACCGGATCCCCGGCGGTTCCGGTGGCGGTTCCGCCGCCGCGGTCGCGGCCTTCGAGGCACCCCTCGCACTCGGCTCCGACACCGGCGGCAGCATCCGCCAGCCGGCCGCGGTCACCGGTTCGGTCGGCATGAAGCCCACCTACGGCGGTGTGTCGCGGTATGGCGCCATTGCGCTGGCATCCTCGCTCGACCAGGTCGGCCCGGTGTCGCGCACGGTGCTCGACTCCGCGCTGCTGCACGACGTCATCGGCGGGCACGACCCGCGCGACAGCACGTCGCTCACCGACGCCTGGCCGAGCTTCGCGGCCGCCGCCCGTCACGGCCAGACCAGTCACGCGCTCAAGGGCCTCAAGGTCGGTGTGGTGAAGCAGATCGCTGAGGGCGAGGGATTCCAGTCCGGCGTGCTGCAGCGCTTCCGTGAGGCGCTCGACGTGCTCTCCGATGCCGGCGCCGAGATCGTCGAGGTCAGCGCCCCGCACTTCGAGTACTCGATCGCCGCCTACTACCTGATCCTGCCCGCCGAGGCCTCCAGCAACCTCGCCAAGTTCGACTCCGTGCGGTTCGGCCTGCGGGCCAGCATCCCCGGCGGCGGAACCGTCGAGCAGGTCATGGGAGCCACCCGTGAGGCTGGCTTCGGCGCCGAGGTCAAGCGCCGCGTCATCCTCGGCACCTACGCGCTCAGCGCCGGGTACTACGACGCCTACTACGGCAGCGCCCAGAAGGTGCGCACCCTGATCCAGCGCGACTTCGACGCCGCGTTCGCGCAGGTCGACGTGCTGGTGTCGCCGAGCGCCCCGACCACGGCGTTCAGGCTGGGCGAGCGCATCGATGACCCGCTGGCGATGTACCTGAACGACCTCACCACGATCCCGGCGAACCTCGCAGGGGTGCCCGGCATCAGCCTGCCGATCGGCCTCGCGCCGGAGGATGGCCTGCCGGTCGGCATCCAGTTCATGGCGCCGCAGAAGGCCGACGCGCGTCTGTACACGGTCGGCGCCGCCCTCGAGCAGCTGCTCGAGCGCAAGTGGGGCCACACCCTGATCAGCCAGGCTCCCGACCTGTCGTTCGGTGAAATGTTTGCAGCAACGGAGGGTGCCCTGTAATGGCGAAGGCTGACCTGATGGACTTCGACAAGGCCCTCGAACTGTTCGAGCCGGTGCTCGGCTTCGAGGTGCACGTCGAATTGTCGACCAAGACCAAGATGTTCTCGGATGCCCCGAACCCCGCCGCGGCGGACACCCCGATCGGTGACCCGAACACCGCGATCACCCCGGTGTGCCTGGGGCTTCCCGGCTCGCTGCCGGTGGTGAACGAGCAGGCGGTGCGCTACAGCATCTCGCTGGGGCTTGCCCTCAACTGCCAGATCGCGCCATCGTCGAGCTTCGCGCGCAAGAACTACTTCTACCCCGACACCCCGAAGAACTACCAGATCAGCCAGTACGACCAGCCGATCGCCTTCGAGGGGTCGGTCGAGGTGGAACTCGCCGACGGCCGCATCTTCCAGGTGCCGATCGAGCGTGCGCACATGGAAGAGGATGCCGGCAAGCTCACGCACGTCGGAGGCTCCACCGGTCGCATCCAGGGCGCGGACTACTCACTGGTCGACTACAATCGCGCCGGCGTGCCGCTGGTCGAGATCGTCACCAAGCCGATCATCGGCGCCGAGCACGACGCCCCCGCCCTCGGCGCCGCATACGTGTCGACCATCCGTGACATGGTGCGCTCGCTGGGCATCAGCGAGGCCCGGATGGAGCGCGGCAACCTGCGCTGCGACGCGAACGTCTCGCTGCGCCCGCGCGGCCAGGAGAAGCTCGGCACCCGCACCGAGACCAAGAACGTGAACTCCTTCCGCTCGGTCGAGCGCGCCGTCCGCTACGAGATCCAGCGGCAGGCGCACATCCTCGCCAAGGGCGGCACCATCACGCAGGAAACCCGGCACTGGCACGAAGACAGCGGAACCACCTCGCCCGGCCGACCGAAGAGCGACGCCGACGACTACCGCTACTTCCCGGAGCCCGACCTGCTCCCGGTGGTCCCCAGCAAGGGGCTCGTCGCCGAACTGCGCGCGGCGCTGCCCGAGCAGCCCGTGGTGATGCGGCGCCGGCTGAAGTCCGACTGGGGCTTCGCCGACCAGGAGTTTCAGGACATCGTCAACGCCGGACTGCTCACCGAGGTGCTTGAGACCACGCAGCTCGGCGCCGCCGCACTGCAGGCCCGCAAGTGGTGGATGGGGGAGATCCTGCGCATCGCCAATGCGCAGAGTGTCGAACCGTCATCGCTCGTGACCCCGCACCACGTATCAGAGCTGATCGCGCTGGTCGAAAGCGGCGACCTCACCGACCGGCTGGCCCGCCAGGTGCTGGAAGGCGTCATCGCCGGCGAAGGCTCACCGGAAGAGGTGGTCAAGGCACGTGGCTTGCGGGTCGTCTCCGACGACGGTGCCCTGATCGCCGCCATCGACGAGGCCCTCGCCAGCCAGCCCGACGTTCTCGCGAAGATCCGCGACGGCAAGGTGCAGGCCGCTGGCGCCGTCATCGGCGCGGTCATGAAGGCGATGAAGGGCCAGGCGGATGCCGCCAGAGTGCGGGAGCTCGTGCTCGAACGCGCCCAGTCCTAGGCATACCCGCGTGCCGCCAGCCCGTTACATTCGCAACTCCAGATAGGCTCAATCCATGAACATCCTCGCCGCAATCGTCTCCGTCATTATCTTCTTCGCCGGGATCTTGGCGTTCGGCTACGCCGAGGTTTTCCCCGGCTACGAGATCTTCGTCTTCTCAGCCGGCATCGTTCTGATCTCGCTCGCGGTCGCCATCCCGATCCACGTGCTGAAGCGCATCGACGGCTAACAAGGGGTGACCTGCGCGGGGCAGACCGCTAGGGTCGAGGCATGGCGAAACTAGTGGAAAAGCTTGCAGAGTCCGTGCCCAACGCGCTCGGCACCAAGATCAACTATGGCGAGCCGATCACGCTCGACGGCGTCGAGGCCATTCCGGTCTCGCTCGTCTGGTTCGGGTTCGGTGGCGGTAGCGAGGCCGATGAGGAAGGCCGAGAAGGCGGCAGCGGCGGTGGCGGTGGCGGCGCGAGCATCCCGCTCGGCGTGTACATGACCGGCCCAGACGGCTTGCCGTACTTCAAGCCGAACACCATCACCTTCCTCGCGGTGTCGATCCCCGTGATCGCGGCCGCCGGAACCGCGATCGCGAAAATCGTGAAGGCGCTGAAGAAGTAACTGCCGGCGAACTGTCCCCTAGACAGTCCCCGGTGTCGGTGTAATCGTTGGCAGCATACACATTGGACAGCTGTCGAGGAGACATGATCATGCTCAGTTACTCGGACGTCACCGGTTCATACTCGATTGACGACGTCGCCAGCGCGAAGAAGTTCTACGGGGAAACCTTGGGGATCGATGTCACTGACAACCCGCTGGGCGGCGTCGATCTGCACCTGAAGGGCGGCGGCAAGTACTTCCTCTATGAGAAGTCGAACCATGCGCCAGCATCATTCACCGTGATGCACTTCACCGTCGACGACCTCGACAAGACCGTGGACGACCTGAACGGAAGCGGCGTCACCACCAAGATCTATGGCGATGACGAACTGCCAGACATGCCGAACGACTCCAAGGGGGTCTGGCGCAGCGAGAACGGCGTCGCCATGATGGCGTGGCTGAAAGATCCCGCCGGCAACGTGATCGGGCTGATCAACGGCTCGGCCGACGCCCAGCGCGAGATGGAAGCGGCCGAGCGCCGCGCTCAGTCTCCGCAGTAAAGGCTGCTGAGAGGACACCACCCCGGTGCAGGATGACCCTCCGACCACCGGCGCGCCCACGCGCCGAATGAAGCTGCCGCGCGCCGCCCGACCGTTTCTCCAGGCCCAATACCGGATCCTGACCGCCGCGCTCACCCTGTCGCTGCTGGGCGCCGGTATGTGGCTGGTCGCGGTGGTGTGGCAGGTCATTGAGCTCGGTGGCGGCCCGATCGACCTGTCGGTCGTCGCGACGGGTTCGGCGGTGGGCCTGGTCGCCGCGGTGCTGTTCGGGGGAGTGGCCGCCGACCGAATCCCGCAGCGGCGCATCCTGGTCACCGTGGAATCCACGAAAGTGTTGGCAATCGGAATCGCCGCCGCGCTGGGGCTGACCGGCAGCCTGGAGATCTGGCACCTGGCGGTGGTGTCGTTCGTGCTCGGCGTCGCGGACGGGTTCTTCTACCCGGCATACTCTGCGCTGCTGCCGTCGATCCTGCCCGCAGACATGCTGCTCGCCGCGAATGGTGTCGAGGGGATGCTGCGTCCGGTGATCATGCAGGCTGCCGGTCCGGCGCTGGCCAGTGCCGCGATCGCGGCGTTCTCGCCAGCTGCCGCGTTCGTCTTTGTCGCGGCCTCCCAGCTGCTCGCCGTGATCGGGTTGGCGCTCATGAAGACCACGGCGCTCCGCCGCACCCTCGACGCCGACGCGCCCAAACAACACCCGATTGTGTCGGTGCTGGGTGACGTGCGAGAGGGCTTCGCGTATATGGTGCGCACACCCTGGCTGCTCGGCACGCTGGTGTTCGCCTGCCTGCTGATCCTGGTAATTATGGGGCCGATCGAGGTGCTGCTGCCGTTCGCCGTGAAGGATCAGGCCGGTGGTGGCGCCGGAGGCTTCGCCCTCGCCCTCGCCGCGTTCGGAATCGGCGGCGCCGCCGGGTCGATCTTCGTCGCCTCCGTCCGGTTGCCGCGCCGCTACCTGACGGTGATGAACCTGCTCTGGGGGCTGGGGTGTGTCCCGCTCGCCGTCATCGGATACTCGACCGAGCTCTGGCCGATGGTGCTGGCGCTGTTCCTGGTGGGCGTCACCTTCTCGGCTGGCAGCGTGATCTGGGGCACCCTGCTGCAACGGCGGGTGCCGCCGGAGATGCTCGGCCGCGTCTCCAGCCTGGACTTCTTCGTCTCGTCGGCGTTGATGCCGGTATCGATGGCGGTCGCGGGTCCCGTCGGGGAGGCCATCGGTCTGGGGCCGGCGTTCCTGATCGCCGGCGTGGTGCCGATGGTGCTCGCCGTGGCCGCCATTGTGGCCTTCCGGATGACCAAGGACGAGCTCCAAAATCCGCTCGATCCTGCACCGGATGACGCGGACGGCGAGGCATCCGGCGCCGGGTCGGACGCATCCTGACTGTTTGCCGCGCGACCCTCCCACGCACCCGCGATGCGGCGTAGTCTTCCGGCAACATACTCATCGGACAATCCAGTTGAGGGAGTCGCAATGCCTGACAAGTCGCCCAAGAAATCAGAGCACAAAACGGCCGCGAGCAAGTCGATCAAGCAAAAGCGAGCGGAGAAGAAGGCCAAGTCACAGTCAAAGGGCACCGAAGCAGAAGCCTAGAACGCTGGGGCGCGAGCGTCACGATCAGGGCATCCCGGATTGTGGCGCTCATTCTTTGTTTGGAAAGGGTGGAGGCATGGAACTCATCAGACCCAAGCGCGGCAGGGTGATCGCAGGAGTGTGCGTCGCGGTTGCCAACCGGTTCGGCTGGAACCCCACGGTGGTGCGCATCCTCACACTGCTGAGCCTTATTTTGCCGGGCCCGCAGGTGGTGCTCTACGTCATTCTGTGGATCGTCATTCCGGGCGAGAAACGGGGCTGAGAAGCGGCACTGACTAGGTACCTGCTAGCTCGGATTGTGCGGCAGGTTCAGGTCGTCCTCGTCGACGTCGACATCGCCAGTATCGTCCGGACCGCCGGTTCCGGGCAGTACGTTCACATCATCAGAGTCGATGTCCTCGTCGCGTAGCGCGGCGCTAGAATCCGGATTGTCCTGCCGTGACGCGGTTTCGCGGTCGCTGGCGGGGCTGTACGACGTGTCACGCCTGGTCTGCTCGGCGTCTGAGCTGCGGTCGTTCGTCATGCACCCGAGGCTACGCCGGCTCACCCGTGGCGTCGAGAGCGTCGATGCCTGCTGCCGGGCACGGCACCTTTAAGCTTGCCAGCATGAGGTCACCGTTCAGAAGCCGCCCGATCCCCGAACCGGACACGCTGCGAGCGGGTGTGTGGACGGACTCGCTCGGTCGCGCCGGATCCCGCAGCGCGCAGGTGATCCTGATCCTGGTGCTGGCGGTTGCCGCGGTCTACACGATGATCCAGCTGAAGCTGGTGGTCGTCCCCGTGCTCATCGCGCTCATCCTCGCCTCGGCGATGAGCCCCCTCGTCGGATTGCTCCGGCGCCGCAACCTGCCGCGCATGCTGGCGACCTGGATCGCCCTCGTCTCCACGATCGTGGTGTTCGGCGGCATCATCACCGGCATCGTGTTCGCCGTGCGCGCCGAATGGGAAGAGCTCGTTGCCCGGGCCACCGCGGGACTGGACGAGTTGGAACTGTGGCTGTTCTCACTCCCGCTGCCGATCGACGAGCAGCAACTCGAAGAGGCGCAGGCCGCGATCGTCGACTTCCTGACCAGCTCCGAGTTCGGGTCGGGCGCCCTCGCGGGCGTGTCGGCCGTTGGTGAGTTCCTCACCGGCACGGTGCTGACGCTCGTCATCCTGTTCTTCTTCCTGAAGGACGGCGATCGGATGTGGGCGTTCCTGATCCAGCGGCTGCGGGGCGACCGGCTGGCGAAGGCCCGACGCTCCGGCACACGCACCGTGGAGGTGCTCGGCGTGTACGTGCGCGGCACCTCGATCGTGGCCGCGGTCGACGCCATCGTGATCGGCATCGCCCTGGCCATCCTGCAGGTGCCGCTCGCGCTGCCGTTGGCGGTTATCGTGTTCATCGGCGCGTTCATCCCGCTGATCGGCGCGACGCTGGCCGGCGTGCTCGCCGCCCTCGTCGCCCTGGTCGCGAACGGCCCGCTCATCGCCCTGATCGTGGTGGCGGTCGTCATCGCGGTCAACCAGCTGGAGGGCGACCTGCTGCAGCCGGTCGTGCTCGGCCGGTCCCTCAAGCTGCACGCCCTGGTGATCCTGCTCGCCCTGACCATCGGCACGATTCTCGGCGGAATCCTCGGCGCCGTGCTGTCGGTGCCGGTTGCCGCGGTCAGCTGGGCCGTGGTGAAGATCTGGGCAGGGGTCAACGAGCCTGCGCTTCCCGCAACCGTGGCACGCCGATGACCGCGACGCTTGCCGCCCGACTCCGCGCCGACCTCACCACGGCACAGTTCACGGTCCCCACCCTGACGGCGCTCTGGGGGAGCGCCGCGGATGAGGCGCTGTTCCGCGGACATCGGGTGCCCGCGCTGCGGGCGCTGCGCTCCCAGCAGAAGCCGGCCGCCACCCTCGCCCGGCTGTTCGTGCTCGGCCTGCCCGTGGCCGCGGAGGCACTGGAGTCCGCGCTGCCCACCCTGGGCGTCGCCGGGGCCGCGGAACTCGGACTGGTCGCAGCGGAGGACGGCGACATCCGCCCCCTCCTCGATCTGCGACCGTACAGCTTCACCGACCAGCACGGCGACGGCAGTTGGTGGATCGCCTCCGACCTCGGCGAGCTGGCGCTCGGGCGGGCGCTGCGGGAAGACCACGTGCTCGGGGTGGGCGGTGCGTCGATGACGCTCAGCACCCTGATGATCCAGACGCCGGTCGACTCCGTGCTCGACCTCGGAACCGGATGCGGCATCCAGGCCATGCACGCCTCCCGGCATGCGCGCCGCGTTGTCGCCACCGACATCTCGGAGCGCGCGCTTCAGATTGCGGCGCTGAACGCCGCCGTGAACGGCATCGAGTCGATCGAGTTCCGGCACGGCAGCCTGTATGAGCCGGTGCACGGTGAGCGGTTCGACCAGATCGTGTCGAACCCGCCGTTCGTGATCACCCCGCGGGTGGAGGGCGTTCCCGCCTACGAGTACCGCGACGGAGGCATGGTCGGTGACGGCATCGTCGAGGCCGTCATCCGTGGAGCGGCCGAGCACCTGACACCGCAGGGGGTGGCGCAACTGCTCGGCAACTGGGAGTACCGTGGCTCGGTGCACGCCTTCGACCGGGTGCGCGCGTGGCTTGACTCGGTGGGGAATGACACCGTGGGGCTTGACGGCTGGATCATCGAGCGCGAGGTGCAGGATGCCGCGCTGTACGCCGAAACCTGGATCCGCGACGGCGGCATCCGCCCCGGCGACGACTTCGACGCCCTCTACGATGCCTGGCTGAACGACTTCGCCGCGCGTGACGTGTCGCAGGTCGGCTTCGGCTACGTCACCCTGCGCCGCCCGGATGCACACAGCCCCGCTCCGCGGCAGCGCATGGAGCGTCAGCTCGGGCCGCTCGGCCACAACCCGGCCGGCCTCGGCGCGCACCTCGCGGCGTGCCTCGCCGCCGCGGACCGGCTTGACGCGCTCACCGATTCCGAGCTGGCGGCGACCGCTCTCACCGTCGCCGCCGACGTCACCGAGGAACGCCACTACTGGCCGGGCGACGCCGACCCGACGGTGATGCTGCTGCGCCAGGGCGGCGGATTCGCCCGCACCGTCACGCTCGACACGGCTTTGGCCGCGGTCGTCGGCGCCTCGGACGGCAGCCTCAGCGTCGCGGCGATCTGCGCGGCGATCGGGCAGCTGCTCGACGTCGACGCCGAGCAGCTCACCGCGGAGATCCTGCCACGGCTGCGCGAGCTTGTGGAGACCGGCATCCTGCAGCTTCCGGAAGGAACCGACCGATGACAACTCGCAGCCGCACCGTCGCACTGGCCGCCGTGCTCGACATCCTGTTCGTGCTGCTGTTTGTGCTCATCGGCCGCCGCGAGCACGGCTCGGAAGGGGCGTTGCTGGGCTTTGTCACCACGGCATGGCCGTTCCTTACCGGCCTCGCGATCGGCTGGCTCGTCACCCTCGCCTGGCGGCATCCGCTCGGCGTGGTGACCCCCGGTGTCGGCATCTGGCTGGCGACCGTGGCCGGCGGCATGCTGCTGCGGCTGCTGTCGGGGCAGGGCGTGCAGTTCACCTTCATCGCCGTGGCCGTCCTCGCCCTCGCCGCGTTCCTGCTCGGCTGGCGGCTGATCGCCCACGCCATCCGCCGGCGTCGCACTACTCGATAAGGCCGAGCTCGACGCTGCCGTCCTCGCGCACCCGCCAGGCGGGGTTGTACGCGATCTCCCAGCGGATCCCGGCCGGGTCGGCGAAGTACCCGCTGTAGCCGCCGAAATCCGCCTGGTGCCCGTACTTCAGGATGGTGCCGCCGGCGGCTCTGGCGGTGTTCAGCACCGCGTCCACCTCGGCGGCGCTCGCCACATTGTGCGAGAGCGAGAACCCGGCGCCGGGCAGCACTGACCCGGGTGGCATGCCCATGTCGTCCGCGAGCGCTTCGGCATCCCACAGCGCGAGCAGCAGCCCGCGATTCGCCTGCAGGAAGATGATTTCGCCCGGAACCTCGAGCGTCGGCGTCCACCCGAGCCCGTCAACGTAGAAGGTGCGCGACGCCGCCAGGTCGTCGGTGGCCACGGTGATCAGGTCGACGCGAGGCTGCATGGGCTCAGCCTTGCCGATGCGGTGCAGCCCCGCAAGGACGACACTGGGGGTATGCGCGACTTTGACCGCGCGCGCGAGCGCATGGTCGACGAACAGATTGCCCGTCGCGGTGTGCGGGATGACCGGGTGCTCGCGGCGATGCGCAGGGTGCCCAGGCACGAGTTCGTGTCGGTGGCTCAGGAGGACCAGGCCTACGCCGACTACCCGTTGCACATCGCCGAGAAGCAGACGATCTCGCAGCCATACATCGTGGCGCGGATGTGTGAGGCGGCGCGCATCCAATCGGGCGACCGGGTGCTCGAGATCGGCACGGGCTCCGGCTACGGCGCGGCCGTACTGGCGGAGCTGGCCGCCGAGGTGTTCACCATTGAACGGCATGACTCTTTGGCGGATGCCGCCCGCCTCCGTCTGCGGAACTATCCGAACGTGCGGGTGCGGTCGGGCGACGGCACGCTCGGTTGGCCGGAGCAGCAGCCGTTCGACGCGATCGTGGTGACGGCGGCAGGGCCAGCCGTGCCGCAGCCGCTCACCGAGCAACTCACGATCGGCGGGCGCCTGGTGATCCCGGTCGACGTGCGCAACCGCGGCCAGCAGCTGATCCGCGTCACCCGCACCGCCGACGACGAGTACACCGAGGAGACGCTGCTGCCGGTGGTGTTCGTGCCGTTGATCGGCGAATGGGGTCGACCGGAGCGGTGACGCCCGCCAGGCGGGGCTACGGTCGCAGCAACACCTTGATGGCGCGCCGCTCGTCCATCGCGGCGTACGCCTCCGCGGCATCCGTCAACGGCAGCTCCAGATCGAAGACCCTGCCGGGGTTGATGGCGCCGCTCAGCACATCGGGCAGCAACTGCGGAATGTACGCGCGAGCCGGCGCCATGCCGCCGCCGACGGTGATGTTGGTGTCGAACAGCTGTCGCACCGGCAGCTGCGGACCGCCGGCGGGAACGCCGACGAAGCCCAGCCGACCGCCCGGCCGGGTCACCCCGAGGGCTTGCGCCATCGACTCTTCTGTACCCACCGCCTCGAGCGTGCAGTCGGCGAGCTCGCCGAGCAGGTCGCGCACGGCAGCAACCCCCTCGGTTCCGCGTTCGGCGACGATGTCGGTCGCCCCGAACTCGCGGGCTAGCGCCTGCCGGTCGGCATGACGGCTCATCGCCACGATGCGCGCGGCGCCGAGCCTGGCCGCGGCGAGCACGCCGCACAGCCCGACCGCGCCGTCGCCGACCACCACCACGGTGGACCCCGCACCCACCCCGGCGGACACCGCAGCGTGGTGGCCGGTCGACATCACATCGGACAGCGTCAGCAGGCTCGGCACCAGGGCGTCGTCGACCGGGGCCGGCACCGGCACCAGGGTTCCGTCGGCCAGCGGCACGCGCACGAACTCTCCCTGGCAGCCATCGATCGGGAACCCGTGCTCGTCCCGCGCCCCGAACGAGCCGAGATGCTCACACGCCGAGGTCACGCCGTGCCGGCAGGCGGAACAGGTGCCGTCGCTGACCGTGAACGGCGCGATCACGAAGTCGCCGACCCGCAGCGTCGCCACGTCCGCGCCCAGCTGCTCGATCACGCCCACGAACTCGTGTCCGATCGGGCGTGCCGAGTGCACCGCGTTCACGCCGCGGTACGGCCACAGGTCCGACCCGCAGACGCACGAGGCCACCACGCGCACCACGGCGTCGGTGGGCAGGTGCAGGGTGGGATTCGGTCGTTCTTCGACGCGGATGTCGCGTTCGCCATAGATCATCGTTGCCAGCATCCGCCCATTCTCCCGTACGTCGCGCGTCTGCCGCGATGATGCCGCCGCGGTTGGTTAGCCTCGATCGGTGAACTACGACCCGAGCGATAGGTACGGCAGCTACGGCGGCGATGTGCTGGCCACCAACTGGAAGACCGCGAACAAGATCGCGGCGGCCGAGGTGGAGGCGACCCGTGACCTGGTCGTCGAAGAGGTCGGAACCGGGTTCTGCGGCGCCGTGGTGCGCATCGAGGGCCGGTTGGTCGAGCTCGAGGACCGTTTCGGCAAGGTGCGCGCGTTCCCGCTCGGCGCTGGCTTCCTGATCGACGGCAAACCCGTGGTGCTGAAGCATCCCGCGGCCGCCGCACCCACCGGGCTGGTGCGCACCGCGTCCGGCTCCGTCGCCGTCGCCGGGCACAAGGCGCGGGTGGCGCGTGCCAGCCGCATCTACGTGGAGGGCCGGCACGACGCAGAACTCGTGGAGCGCGTCTGGGGCGATGACCTGAGGATCGAAGGCGTCGTCGTCGAGTACCTGTCCGGGATCGACGACCTGGAGGCGATCATCCGCGAGTTCGCGCCGACGCCTGACCGCAAGGTGGGCGTGCTGGTCGACCACCTCGTGAAAGGGTCGAAAGAGAGCAGGATCGCGGATGCCGTCGCCCGCGGCAAGCACGGCGGCACGGTGCTCGTGGTGGGGCATCCGTTCATCGACATCTGGCAGGCGGTGAAACCGGCGCGCCTCGGCCTGTCGGCATGGCCGGTGATCGACCGCGGGATCGAGTGGAAGCACGGCATCTGCGAGGCGCTGGGCTGGCCGCACGAGGACCAGGCCGACATCGCCCGAGCCTGGAAGCGCATCCTCGGCACCGTGAACAGTTACGCCGACCTCGAACCGGTGCTGCTCGGCCGGGTCGAGGAGCTGATCGACTTCGTCACGGCGGAATGACCTCGCCACCCGCACTAAGATTGACGAGGTGAAAAGACTTTGGCGCAGGTGGTTCACCGGCGTCGGAGCTCTCGAATTCGAGGCCGGCATCCGGGCCTCCATTTCGTTGCTGGTGCCGCTGCTGATTCTGCTCGGACTCGGCCGACTCGATCTCTCCGTCTACGCCTCGTTCGGCGCGTTCACCTCGCTCTACGGGCGCAGTGAGCCCTACCGGCTGCGGTTCCAGACGCTCACCGTCGCCGCACTCTCGCTTCTTGCGATTATCAGCGTGGCCACCCTGCTCTCGGCGTACGACGCACCGATCTGGGTGCTCGGCGTGGCCCTGGCACTCGTCGTCGCCTTCGGCATCGCGATGAGCGAGATCATGGGGTGGATTCCGCGCGGGTCGATCTTCTTCGTCTTCGCGCTGCTGGTCATCGCGAACGTGCCGATCGAACCGCAGGACGTGCCGCAGGCGCTGCTCGTGGCAGCCTCATCCGCCGCCTTCTCGGTGCTGATCGGCATGAGCGGCTGGGTTCTGCGGAAGATCGCACCGCGGCCTGCCCGCGCAGTCTTCCGCCCGCTGCACCGGCGTCCCAAGCGCGCGCTCGCGCCGGTGAAGGAGCGCACGTACTGGTACCTCGCCCTGGTCAACGTGATCGGGGTGGTGGGCGCGTGGCTGCTCGCCCTCGCGTCGGGCATCGGGCACCCGTACTGGGCCGCCGTTGCCGTCGCCGCGATCATGCCGACGCTCGCCTCCCTCACCGGCTACCGCCGCATGTTCCACCGGTTCTTCGGCACCGCTGCAGGCGTGCTGGTCGCCGCGGCACTGTTCCTCTGGGAGCCGAGCCCGCTCACCCTGATCATCTTCATCGTGCTGGCCCAGCTTGGCGCAGAGCTGTTCGTGGCCAGGCACTATGGCACCGCGCTGCTGTTCATCACCCCGCTGGCCCTCGGCGCGAGCAATCTCGGTCCCCGCGACCCGTGGGGACCACTGCTGGTGGATCGCGTGATCGAGACGGGTATCGGTGCGGCCGTGGCGATCGTCATCGTCTTCGTGTCCCGGCGGGTCGTCAATCGCGAGAAACCCGCCGCCACGGCGTGAATGTTGGCCCGCAACGCGGTACCGTGACTGACTATGGGGCAGGACACCGCCGAGCCGTCGATTGACGCGCGCGTTCAGGTTGCCGTTGACGCGTGGCTGCGCTGGTTGACGCGCTGGCAGCCGAGTACGCACCGCTCCAGAACTCGGCTCTGTCGACGCTGCACCGGTTCACCGCTGGTGGAGGCAGCCGGGTTCGACTACGACATCCCGCACAGCGTCAAACACGCGCTCGTGATGAGGCTGAGTGCGCTCATCGAAGCCGAAGTCGATTCCTACACGGAGCGCAGCCTCCCGCTGCTCAGCCGCGAGCTGCGCGATTCCGAGGCCAGGCAGCAGGCCAGGCCGTATCGGCCGAACGACGGGCTCGCCCCGGAATACCAAGGTCTCGACATCGACCCGGAGCCGGATCCCGGCCAACCCTTCTTGTTCACGATGGCCGAACTCGCGGAGAACGCCGCTCTCGGCATCCGGCTGCCGGAACCTCCACCGTTGACGAATGCCGCGAAGGCGGCGCTTCGCCATGAAATGGCGCTCGCGGACGACCACGCCACCCGCACCGGGATGGCCGTGTGCCTCGCTCTCACCGACCACCGGCACCGGATTCACGATGCCGTGGAACGCCTCGTCGAACCGCAGGTGGAGGCACTGCTGCACGACCTGTCACGATCGCTGGACGCCCCGCTGTAGGCGCGCGCCTAGCACCTTCCTCCCTCTGAGGATTGATCGTTTGGTAACGATTCGTGAACGTTCAGGGAACGTTGAGGCTAATAAGTCACACTTTATGAAGGCAGTTCTGCTGCCGGATCCAGTTTCCTTGGCGTGATTAATACCGTCTAGAGGGGGACTGGGAAGTCCGCGGCCACCGCAATTCTCGGTGTGCCCCAGCCTGTGCTCGATGTCGCGCTGTGCTTTCCACGCGCGTTCGCACTCCCGTGCCCTACCCCCGGAGATATCCCTTTGCCCCGTCACACCCACGTCCGCTCCGCCCGCTATGGCGGACTCCTGAACGTCAGCCGCCGCCACCTCGCGGTCACCGCAGCCCTCTTCGTCGGCAGCATGGCCACCATCAACTCGATACCCGCCGATGCCGTCCAGCCGACCGACGCGCAGTACAGCGCGGCTCTGCAGACCCTGGCCGTACCGGCCGAGGTCGTCGAGCCCCCCGTGGTGCGCGACGGTTTCGCCCTCAGCTACTTCACCGTTGTGGGCTGGCCGTTGGCCGGCGGAGTCGCGATGAGCGCCGACTTCGGTCCGCGCAACGCACCGTGCGCCGCCTGCTCGAGCCAGCACCAGGGCATCGACTGGACTCCCGGCGCCGGCACACCGATCCACGCGGTGACCGATGGTGTTGTGGTCGAGGCCTCGAGCGGTGGCCCGTTCGGTGTGCACGCCAAGATCGAGCACGTCATCGACGGCGTCAAGTACTACAGCCTGTCCGCGCACATGCAGACCGGTTCCCTGGCCGTCGCCGTTGGTGACACGGTCACCGTCGGCCAGCAGCTCGGCACCGTCGGCAGCACCGGAGTCAGCACCGGCGCGCACCTGCACTTCGAAATCCACGATGCAGCCGGCACGCCGATTGACCCGTACGGCTGGTTGAGCGCCCGCGTCAACGGCTAAGCAGTCGGCCACCGGCTGAGCGTACGCTCACCGGCTGAGGCGCTAGAAGTCTCCGCCGAAGTCGAAGCCGCCGCCACCGAAGTCGCCGCCGCCAAAGTCGCCGCCACCGGAGTCACCACCGCCGGTGTCACCACCGGCATCCGAGACATCTCCACCGGGGTCTGCGCCTGACGCGTCATCCGTTCCGGCATCATCGGCACTCGCCTCACCGCCGCCGTCACTCGGCATGAACGAGCTGACCAGTGCCGAGCCGATCACGTAACCTGCGACAGTGCCGAGCAGCGAGCTGCCCACCATGCTGCCGAAGCTCGGACCCTGCATCGACCGCTGCATGGTGCCGGGCTGACGCAGCTCCGAGCGGGTGGCGGACTGGGCAAGCGACCGGGGGTCGTCGCCGCGAGGCTGCTCACCGGCCGGCGCGGTGGCCGTCAGTTGCTGGAACAGCAGTTGACGCTGCTCGTCGGTCAGCTTGCTGAACGCCTCTTCGTGCACCTGCTCGATGGTTTCGGGCGGCGCGGTGCGCAGCAGGTACTGGTAGCGCTCCACCGCGATCTCGTCGTCGCTTCGGCGGGGTGCCGGGGGAGTGGTCGCGATGCGCTCGTCTCGGCGGGCGTCGTTCTCTTCGCGGCCGAACAATCGATCCAGAAAGCCCATCGTCGTCTCTCTCCTTGAGTAGGTACCACCAGCTTAGAGACACTCTGAGCTGCGGTGCCGAATCGGTGGCCGCGCAGACGCGCTGGTAGGCTGGCGGCAGAAGGGGAGTAGCTCCCACGGGTTCGGTTCACACCGACCCGGTGACGGTGTGTCGACATACTGGCGTTCAGCCCGGTGCACCACCCGCGATTGCGGGCGAGCGAGACCTTCGGCCTGACAGTGCACCAGTGCACCCCAACCCCGGCCGAAGCATGCCTCCCCGCATCCTTCGCTCGGGCCGACCGAAGGATCCACCACGATGACCACGCGGATTCAACCGACCGAGCCCACTGCTGCTGACGTGCGGCGTTGGCGACGCTATCTCGCCGACGAACGTGCCGAGGCAGCGGTCTATCGCGATCTCGCCCGTCGCCGTGACGGAGAAGAACGCGAAATCCTGCTCGCCCTGGCCGAGGCCGAGGGCCGCCACGAAGCACACTGGCTGCAGCTGCTCGGCGACCGGGTGGGTAAACCGCGCCGTGGCGCGCTGCGCACCAGGGCCCTCGGCTGGATGGCGCGCCGCTTCGGTTCGGTGTTCGTGCTTGCCCTGGCCCAGCGCGCCGAATCCCGTTCGCCATACGAGGGCGACCTCGACGCCACCGACGCCATGGCCGCCGACGAACGCATTCACGAGGAGGTCGTGCGGAGCCTCGCCGCGCGCGGCCGCAACCGTCTCGCCGGCGGATTTCGCGCCGCGGTGTTCGGCGCGAACGATGGTTTGGTCAGCAACCTGGCGCTCGTTCTGGGCATCGGGGCTACCGGAGTCTCCAGCGCGACCGTGCTCTTCACCGGAATCGCGGGCCTGCTCGCCGGTGCGCTGTCGATGGGTGCGGGGGAGTATGTCTCGGTGCGGTCGCAGCGCGAGCTGCTCGACGCCTCCACACCTAACCCGACGGCGCACAGCGCGGTGCCGAACCTCGACGTCGACGCGAACGAGCTGACCCTCCTCTACCGGGCGCGCGGCATGTCGGCGCAGGACGCGGCGCAGCACGCGGCAGAGATGATCGCGAACTACCGTCCGGACGCCACCGGCCCCATCCGGATCGTCGGTGACGAGCACGAGGCCATCGGCTCCGCCTGGGGCGCTGCGTCCGCGAGCTTCTGCTTCTTCGCCTCCGGCGCCATCATTGCGGTCATCCCGTACCTGTTCGGCCTGTCCGGGCTCACCGCGATCATCGTGGCATCCGCGCTCGTCGGCCTCGCGCTGCTGCTCACCGGTGCCGTCGTCGGGCTGCTGTCCGGTGCCTCGCCGCTGAAGCGGGCGCTGCGCCAGCTGGCCATCGGCTTCGGTGCCTCGGCGGTCACCTATCTGCTGGGGCTGGCCTTCGGAAGTGGCCTCGCCTAGGGCGTGTAACTGATCGATTCAGGCTCCCCGCGCTCCGATCATCATTGACACGGGATGATTCCCGCTGTAGACCGAGCCGAAGAAGACAAGGGACCCGCGCCCCGGCGACGTGTCATCGGACGAGACAACGAAATCGAGGAACCAGCCATGCCCGAGCAAAGCCTCTACGAACGGCTCGGTGGCGTATTCGCCATCGCCGCCGTCGTCGACCACTTCAGCGACGCCGTCGTGAAGAACCCGATCGTCGGTCAGCAGTCGAAGAACGCGGCCCTCCGGGAGTGGCACACCAAGAACCTGGACAGGCTTCCCGGCCTGAAGTTCATGCGCACCCTGTGGGTGTGCAACGTGGCCGGCGGGCCATTCCAGTACAGGGCCACTGAGCCCGGGAGCACCGTCCTCGGCCTGGAAGAGGCCCATCGCAAGTTCCACATCTCCCCCGAGGAGTTCGACGAGGTGGCCGCCGAACTGGGTCGCACCCTCGACATCGTCGGGGTGCCCCGACCGGAGAAGGACGAGGTACTGGCCGCGTTCGCCGCCCACAAGGGCGAGGTCACCGAGGGATACCTCGTCACCACTGGCACCTGATGGCTCCCAAGCCCTCGGCTTCGCTCAGCCCAGCTTCCCCTGACCCCCGGCGAGCAGCTGCTCGCGCACCTTGCGCCGCAGCACCTTGCCGATGATTGATTTCGGCAGTTCGTCAACGGCGACGACCCGGCGCGGCACCTTGTAAGGCGTCAGCACGCTGCGGGCGAACTCTCGGATCGCGTCTTCATCCAGGGTCGCTCCCGCCTTCAGCACGACCGCCGCCACGATCTCCTCGCCGCTGTGGGCGTTCGGGAGGCCGACCACGGCGACATCGGCGACGCCCGGGGCGCCGCGCAGTGCGTCCTCGACCTCACTCGGGGCCACGTTGAACCCGCCGGTGATGATGAGCTCCTTGATGCGGTCGACGATCCGCACGAAACCCGCCTCATCGATGGTGACGATGTCGCCGGTGCGGAACCAGCCGTCCACGAAGACCGCGGCCGATTCCTCCGGCTTCTCCCAGTAGCCGCTGAATACCTGCGGCCCGCGCACCAGCAGCTCACCCTCGCTGCCCGCGGGAACATCCACGGTCGGGTTTTCGGGGTCGACGACCCGGCATTCGGTGTTCGGCAACGGCAGCCCGACGGTGCCGGCCACCCGGGTGTCGGCGACGGGGTTCGCCATCAGCACGGGGGAGCATTCCGACAGACCGTAGCCCTCGACGAGGTACCCGCCGGTTTCGGCTTCCCAGGGCTCGACCACCTTCTCGGACAGCGGCATTGCGCCGGAGATCGCGATTTGGATGCCCTTCAGCGACACGCCCTGCTCTTTCGCCGCCGCCGTGAGGCGTTCGTAGATCGGGGGCACCGCAGGCAGGAAGGTCGGCGGATGCTTGCGGATCGCCTTGAGCGTCAGGTCAGGGTCGAACTTCGGGAACAGCACCAGTCGGGCACCCATGCTCATCGCGAAGGTGAGGCAGAGTGTCAGGCCGTAGGCGTGGAACATCGGCAGCACCGCGTAGACCACCGCGTCACCGCGCGTCACGGTCGGCGTCCACGCCCGCGACTGTGCGGCGTTCGACGTCAGGTTCAGGTGCGTGAGGGTGGCACCCTTCGGTGAGCCGGTGGTGCCGCTGGTGTACTGGATGAGGGCGATGTCCGACGCGGCCGGGCGCGGGGCATCCGATCGGATCGGTTCGTTCTGCACCAGCTCGTGCCACGGCAGCGTGCCGCTCACCGACGTGGTCAGGGCCTCGCGCGACTCGCGCGCCTTGCGGATCGGCAGCCGCAGCATGGCCCGCGTCGCCAACGGCATTGCCCTGGTGACGTCAACGGACACGATCGTGTCGACCGCGACGTCGTCGGGGAACTCCTGGATGGTGTGCACCACCTTGTCCCAGGCGATGACCACTTTTGCCCGGTGGTCCTCGAACTGGTGGCGGAGCTCCCGCGGCGTGTAGAGCGGATTGTGCTCGACGACGATGCCGCCGAGCCGTTCGATCGCATAGAAGGCAACGATGTGCTGCGGGGCGTTCGGCATCACGATGGCGACGGGGTCGCCCTTCTGTACCCCGATGCGCCGCAGGCCCTCGGCGACACGGGCGATCTGATCCGCGAGCGCCGCGTACGTCGTCTCAGCGCCGAAGAACTCCAGCGCTACGTTCTCGGGAAAGTCCTTCGCGGACTGCTCCACAATGTCGTAGAGGCTGCCGGCGGGCAGTTCGATGTCGTGCGGGACGCCGGGGGCGTAACTGGAGAGCCACGGCCGGGGGGTGTCGATAGTCACTCGGATATTGTGCCACCCCGGGCACTCGGCGATACTCGGCGGTCGGTCCAGGCACCGCCGGTCGGGAGAATCCGCCGATCAGTCGACCGCTTCGCCCTGCGTCTCGATGAACCCCACGTCGTCGTCGCTGAGCCGCCACGGCCCGTCATCCGGAGGTTCGACTCCCGCTTCCTCGGCGATTGCTTCGGCGATGTTCGCCGGCAGGTCCTCGTCGAGATTCGCGAGGATCCAGTGTTTCGCGTCGACATCCAGTCCTGGCCACCACTCGTCGGCGGGAGGCAGTTCGTTTTGGTCGCTCATGCTTCCATGCTGGCACGATCGGACGCGCGCGGTATAGGGCGGTCGGCATGTCGCGATACGCTCGTGACGTGACCCAGCTGCGCCCGTTGACCGTCGAAGACCTGCCCGAAGTTGTCGCGTTGAACAACCACGCATACCCAGCAGTGCCGGTCACCCCGCTTGCCGAATTCGCCGAGCTTGCCGTCCTGAGCGATGTCGCACTGGTCGTCGAGGACGACGACGGCAGCCTGCTCGGCTTCCTCATCGCGTTCCGCCCTGGATCGCCCTATGACAGTGAGAACTACCGGTTCTTCGAGGAGCGCGGAACCGACAGCCTCTACGTCGATCGCATCGTGATCTCGGAAGGCGCCAGGTCGCAGGGGCTCGGCGTCGTGCTGTATGCCGCGGTCTTCGATGCCGCCAGGGGCGAGGGGCGCGCCGAGGTGACCTGCGAGGTGAACGTCGACCCGCCGAACCCGCGGTCGATGGCGTTCCATCAGCGGCTCGGGTTCCGTGAGGTGGGTCGTCAGCCGACCAAGGGCGGGGCAGTCACCGTGGCGCTGATGGCTGCGTCGGTGGACGCCGAGTCCGTCGAGTCCGTCTAGACCGCGTCTGGCGTTCGCCCCTGTCAGCGGCGGACCTGTCAGCGGCGTGCGGCCAATAGGACGGCGTCAGTGAAGATCAGCGACTGGCCGACTTCCACCGCGTGGTTGCGGTCGGGGCCCTTCAGGGCGACGTAGACCGATCCGGCCTTGACCACGTACCCGAGCGTGTCGCGATCGCTGAGAACAGCCCACGTCTCGTCGTCGATCACGGTGATGTCCGGGATAGTCCCGGCCTGCCGTTCGGATGGGAGCAGTTTCATGACGCAGGTCCTTCCGAATCGGGTAGACACCCCTGTTCGGGGGCGACGAGTTCATTAGAGCATGCGGAGGGTTTTTCGGCCAGACCCGATATTGCGCATGACGAACTGTTTCTGCTATGCAACCGGTTGCCCTCAGGTGAGGGTGCCGTGCGGTGTCGTGCCGTGCCCCCTCGCCGCCGCGGCCAGCGCCGCCGCGGCCAGCGCTGCCGCGTATACTGGGTGCCGAACACGGGAGTCCGGTGAGCCGGGCTGAGAGGAAGCTTCTCCAAGCTTCGACCGTCGAACCTGATCTGGATCATGCCAGCGCAGGGAGTGACATTCTCAATATCCCGTGCCATTTCAATTGACTGAAAGGCACGACCAGTGACTACACAACGTAACTTCCGGTGGCGCGTCGTCGACATCGTGGTGGCAAGCGTGATCGGCGTGGCGAGCGGGGTGGTCTTCCTGATCTGGAACCTCGCCTCCAACGTCGTCAGCGGCCCGCTGAAGGCCATCCTTCCCGGCCTGGAGGCGCTCGGCGGCGGGTTCTGGCTGTTCGCCGGGGTCCTCACGGCGATCGTCATCCGCAAGCCCGGCGCCGCCCTGTACGGCGAGCTGCTCGCGGCGACGGTATCGGCGCTGGTCGGCAACCAGTGGGGCTGGTGGACCCTCATCTCCGGACTCACGCAGGGCCTCGGCGCCGAGCTGGTGTTCGCCCTGTTCCTGTACTCGAACTGGCGCCTGGTACCGACCCTGATCGCCGGGGCCGCCGCAGGACTCGCCATGGCGATCACCGACCTCACCCTCTGGTACCGGGCGAGTGACACCGCCTTCGCCGTGGTCTACACGGTGAGCGGCATTGTCAGCGGCCTCGTGATCGCGGGCCTGCTGTCCTGGTACGCGGCGCGCGCGCTGGCCAGGACCGGCGCGCTGAACCGGTTCGCGGCAGGTCGGGAAACGAGGGCAGCGGTCTGAGCATGAGCGATCCCGGCACAGCCGCGGGCGTGCGCGCTCGCGGCTGGGGATGGCGTCACGCTGGACGCGCCGGATGGGCGGTGCGCGGCATCGACCTGGTGATCGAGCCGGGGGAGCGCGTGCTGCTGCTCGGGGCCTCCGGCGCCGGCAAGTCGACCCTGATGCACGCGATGGCGGGCGTGCTGGGAGGCGCCGACGAAGGCGAACAAGACGGAAGCCTCGAGGTGGACGGCGTGCCGGGGCTCGTCCTGCAGGATCCCGACAGCCAGGTCGTGCTCGCCCGTGTCGGTGACGACGTGGCCTTCGGCTGTGAGAACCTGGCCGTTCCGGTGGCCGAGATCTGGCCGCGGGTAACCGCAGCTCTCGCTGCCGTGGGGCTCGACCTGCCGATCGATCACCCCACCAGCGCTCTCTCGGGCGGCCAGAAGCAGCGGCTCGCCCTCGCCGGAGCGCTGGCGATGCAGCCGGGGCTGCTGCTGCTCGACGAGCCGACAGCCAATCTCGACCCGGCCGGCACCGTCGAGGTGCGTGACGCCGTCGGACGCGTGCTCGAGCAGACCGGCGCGACGATGGTGGTGATCGAACATCGGGTCGCAGTCTGGCGCGACCTGGTCACCCGCGTCGTGGTGCTCGGTGAGCACGGCGTGCTCGCCGACGGCACCCCGGATGAGGTGCTCACCGAGCAGGGGGAGGCCCTCGCCCGCATGGGCGTGTGGGTGCCGGGGTTCCCACCGGCGGTTCCGGATCGGCGATCCGCGCCCGGGCCGGCGCTGCTGAACGCCCGCGACCTGTCCATTGCCCGGGTGCGTGGAACGGTGGTGCGCTCTGGTGTCGACGCCGACGTGCGTGCGGGCGGGTGCCTCGCGATCACCGGCCCGAACGGGGCAGGCAAGTCAACGCTCGGGCTCACCCTCGCCGGGCTGCTGGCACCGGTGTCAGGCACGCTCGAGGCGCGTCCCGAGCTGGCCGCCGGCCTTGCCGCCGCACCGTGGCGATGGCGCAGCAAAGAGCTGCTCACCCGGATCGGCACGGTGTTCCAGGACCCGGAACACCAGTTCCTCGCCGCAACGGTGCGCTCGGAACTGGAGATCGGCCCGCGGGCGCTCGGCCTGCCAGACGCTGAGGTGGCCGAGCGAGTGGAGCACCTGCTCGGGCGCCTGCGTCTGGCGCACCTCGCCGAGGCGAACCCGTTCACCCTGTCCGGCGGAGAGAAGCGGCGATTGAGCGTGGCGACGGTGCTCGCCACCCGGCCGAGAGTGCTCGTTCTGGATGAGCCGACCTTCGGACAAGACTCGCGCACCTGGGCCGAGCTGGTCGCCCTGCTGGCAGAACTCATCGACGCGGGCAGCGCGGTCGTCGCGATCACGCACGACGCCGACTTCGTCACCGCACTCGCGGACACCGAACTGGTACTCGGAGAGGTGGTGGCAGGGTGACCTTCACCACTCTCACGGTGCGCCATGCGCGGCCGATCGACCGGGTGAACCCGGTAGCGAAGCTGGCCGCGGCCCTGCTGCTCGGGGTCTGCCTTATCCTCACCGTCGATTGGGTGTCGGCGTCGGTGGCGTTGCTGCTCGAAGCGCTGCTGCTGCCGTTCGCCGGACTGGGCTGGCGGCAGTTCTGGTCGCGCACCTGGCCGGTGTGGGCCGCCGCACCCTCGGCGGCCATCACGATCGCCCTGTACGGGCAGACATCAGGGCTGGTGTACTGGGAGTTTTTGATGGCCAGGGTCAGCGAAGGCTCGCTCGAGCTCGCCGTCGCCACGGCGCTGCGCGTGCTCGCCATCGCCCTGCCCTCGGTGGTGCTGTTCGTCACCGTCGACCCCACGGACCTCGCCGACGGCCTCGCCCAGATCGTGCGCCTGCCTGCCCGTTTCGTGCTCGGTGCCCTGGCCGGACTGCGCCTGATCGGCCTGTTCATCGAGGACTGGCGGTCACTCGAGCTCGCGCGGCGCGCTCGAGGGGTGGCCGATCACGGCCGCATCCGGCGCCTGTTCGGCCAGGCGTTCGCGCTGCTCGTGCTGTCGGTACGGCGGGGGAGCAAGCTCGCCACCGCGATGGAGGCTCGTGGTTTCGGCTCGGCCCGCACCCGCACCCGCACCTGGGCCAGACCCTCGCGGTTCGGCGCTCGGGACTGGGTCGTCGCCGGCCTCGGGCTGCTGATCGGACTGACCGCGGTTGCGGCATCCGTTATGACCGGCAATTGGAATTCCCTTGTCGGCTGAGCGCATCCTCATCGACGGTCGCTCCGGATCCGGCAAGACCGACCTCGCAGCGGCCATGGTTGAGGGATGGCCGGAGGCCCAGCTTGTGCGGCTCGATGACATCTATCCCGGCTGGGACGGCCTTGAGGCGGGCAGCCGGCACGTGGCCGAGTTCGTGCTGAGCGAGCGGCCACGCTGGCAGCGCTGGGACTGGACCGCCGGTCGCCCCGCAGAATGGCACGACCTCGACCCAACCCGGCCGATCGTGGTCGAGGGATGCGGCGCACTGTCCCGGGTGAGCCGGGCGAGGGCCGACTGGGGCATCTGGGTGGAACTGGATGACGCCGCCCGCAAGCAGCGGGCGCTGGCGCGGGACGGCGACGCGTACGCGCCGCACTGGGAACGCTGGGCGGCGCAGGAGCTGGCATTCATCGCCCGAGAGAACCCGCAGGCGCTGGCCGACGAGATCTACTACCGCTGACCCGCTGCGGGCTAACCCCAGCCGAGCTCGTGCAGTTCGGCGTCGTCGATGCCGTAGAAGTGGGCGATCTCGTGCACCAGGGTGACGTGGATCTGATCCTTCAGCTCATCCAGGTCTTCGCTGATGGACAGCAGCGGCTCCCGGAACAGGATGATCCGGTCGGGCAGTTCCCCGAAGCCGTATTGTCCGCGTTCGGTCAGGGCGACACCGTCGTACAGGCCGAGCGTGTCGAGCGTGCCGTTCTCTGGGCGGTCCTCGACCACGAAGACCAGGTTCTCGAGGCCGTCGACCATGTCGTCCGGCAGCGCGTCGAGCTCCTCGACCACCACGCGCTCGAACGCGTCGGCGTCCAGTTCGAGCGTCACAGGGTGTCCTCCAGCGCCTGCACGATGGAGTCCTGCACGAAGCCGAGCCAGTCGAAGGCGTTCCGCAGGAACAGATCCTCGTCGCTGTCGGTGCGTCCTTCGTCGCCGTCCTCTTCGATGCCGAGCCGGGAGGCGATCACCAGACGGATGTCGGTGAGCGCCCGCATCCAGTCAAGGGCCTGCGGGTCGGTCACCACGACGCGGCCGCTGTCGCTGTCGCTGAGCATCGCGCCGATCAGGCGGATGCCGGCCGCTTTGCGGGCCGCGAGATCCGCGGCGGTGAGCCGACGGAACTCGGCCGCGGCGGCGGGATCGTCACGGTAGGCGTCGGGAAGCAGCCGCGCCAGCGCCGGGTCCCTGTGGTCGGCCGATTCCACGAGCTCGCCCACCTGCCGGGCCAGGTCGCGCAGGATGGCCGTCTCGATGTCGCTGAACTCGGCGCTCAGCACGTTGTCGTCGTCGCGGGTCCACGGTGTCATGCCGGCACCTGCTCCAAGGTGGCCCACAGGCCGTAGCCGTGCATCGCCTCGACGTGACGCTCCATCGCTTCGCGCCCACCGGTGGCGACGATCGCCCTACCCTCGTTGTGCACCTGCAGCATGAGCCGCTCGGCGGTGCCGCGATCGAAACCGAAATACGAGCGGAACACGTAGGCGACGTACGACATCAGATTGACCGGGTCGTTCCACACCACGGTGGTCCATGGCCGGCTGAGCGTCGTCTGCTCATCGACGATCGGACTGTCGAGAGTGAGGGGCATGCGTCAAGCCTTGCAGATAAGAAGGAAAAGGGCCCGACCGAAGTCGGGCCCTTTCCAGATGGGGTGAACGACGGGACTCGAACCCGCGACATCCGGCACCACAAGCCAGCGCTCTACCAACTGAGCTACGCCCACCGTGTTTGCCATTGGCAACCAGAAGAGTCTATTACAGAAACGGCGCCCATTTTTCCACGATGTCCTTCGACGTGGCCTGCACCTCTTCGGTGGTCGGGCCAGGCTCGGCCACGAAGCCCGCGCGACGGTAGTAGTCGAGCTCGCGAATCGACTCGAGGATGTCGGCCAGGGCACGGTGCCCGCCGTTCTTCACTGGCGCGTTGAAGTAGACGCGCGGGAACCAGCGACGCGACAGTTCCTTGATCGTGGACACGTCGATGTTTCGATAGTGGAGGTGCTTGTCGACGCGCGGCATGTAGCGCGCGAGAAAAGCCCGGTCGGTGCCGATGGTGTTGCCGGCGAGCGGAGCCTGCTGCTCGGTCGGCACGTGCTGCAGGATGTACTCGAGCACCTCGTACTCGGCCTCGGCGAGCGACACCCCGTTCGGGATCAGGTCGATCAAGCCGCTCTCGGTGTGCATGTTGCGCACGAACTCGCCCATGTTCTCCCAGGCGGAGAGGTCGGGCTTGATGACGATCTCAAAGCCGGGATGAACGGGCTGCAGCTCGAAGTCGGTGATGACAACGGCCACTTCGACAAGCTCGTCGATTTCGACATCGAGCCCCGTCATTTCGCAGTCGATCCAGACGAGACGATCCGAGGCATTTGACATTAGGCGATTCTATCGCCGAGCACTGACCTGCATCGGCACCGGCAGCTTCGGCGACATCCCGTCACCCGCTGACACGCCGCGCACCCGCCGTCCGACCCATGGCAGCGCGTAGGTGTGCAGCCAGTTGAGTGATGAGAGCCGTGGGGCGGTGTCCTCGCCGGGCATGTGCGTCGCGGGGATCTCGGCGTACGCGACGCCCAGCGCGTGGGCCGCGCGGCGCGCAAGCAGCTGGTGGCCGGCACTGGTCAGGTGCACCCGATCCTCGGCCCACATGGCCCGGTTCTGCAGTTCGCGGATGCCCCACAGGTCGAGGGTGAAGGTCTTGTGGGTGCGTGCGATCGACCACAGGTTGGCGTTGAACACGGCGGAGCGGCCCCGCAGCGGCTTCAAAAACAGGGCGAACTGCGGATCGAAGGATGTCGCCAGCAGCACATCGACACCGGCCGTCTTCAGCTGCTTGACACCGTGTTCGAGTTCATCGGCGAGGGCGTCCGGATTCGCCCTGGCCCCCATCAGATCGTTGCCGCCAACCATGATCGAGACCAGGTCGGCGCCGAGCTCGATGGCGCGGGGAATCTGGTTGTGCACGACATCCGAAACACGGCGTCCCCGCACCGCCAGATTGGCGAAGTCGATGCTGCCGCCGCCCCCGCCGATGCGGGCGTTGCCGTCCAGGATCGCTGCCAGACGGTCGGCCCAGCCGAGCCAGACGCCCGGTCCGTCAAACGCGGGATCACAGAATCCCTCGGTGATCGAGTCGCCCACCGCCACGTAGCGTTGCCATCTGTTCGTCACGGCACCAGTGTCGATCCGCCGGCGAATCAGCGCAGCACGCCGTAGCAGCATTCGCCAAACGTTCAGCGACCGGACACGCGTTGTCATACGCCGGGCACACGCTGTTCGTTCTTCGGGGCGGCGAAGCGGCGGGCGGTGGCGCGGTCTGGTAGGACTGGACTATGACAGAGAACACTCCGATGGTTGCCCGCGGCGACGAATACGTCGTCTTCTACAAGGGCGGCGCCTTCGATGGACAGTCCGAGCGTCGCGTCGCGTCGGCGGCAGGCGGCTGGGACAAGGAGATCACCACGCTCGCGTCGGTGGATGGAATCGAAACCATGCTGGTCTACAACGCCGTGACCGCGCGGTCGGTCGGCGACCAGGTCCAGGTCGTGTATTTGTGGGATGCGGCGGAGAGCGACGAGCTCGAAGCCCTCGAAGACCGGGGCGAGCTCTAAAGCGTGCAGCTCGTCTACTTCTCGTCGATGTTCTGCGAACCGTGCAGCCAGACGCGGTTCGTGCTCGATCAGGTTCAGAAACTGGTGCCAGCCGCTTCGGTGGTTGAGCATGACGTCGCCCTGGCGCCGGAGCTGGCCGAGGCGGCTCACGTGCGGGTGACGCCCACCGTGCTGGTGCGTCAGGAGGATGGCACCGAGGTGTTCCGCGCCGAGGGAGTGCCGACCGTCAACCAAGTGCTGGTGGCGCTGGCTCGCACGGTATCGTAAACACCGTCGCCCCCGTAGCTCAGCGGATAGAGCAGGAGCCTTCTAATCTCTTGGTCGCAGGTTCGATTCCTGCCGGGGGCACATGTCTGAAAACACCGCACTGCTGCGTGCTGTAAACGGAAAGCTGCCCGACGTCGACGGAGAGGCCTGGCTGGCCCCGACGGCCGCCCTCATCGGTGACGTGCACGTCGCCGCCGGCGCCAGCATCTGGTACGGCGCGGTGTTGCGCGGCGATCGGGATCGAATCGAAATCGGCCGCGGGTCGAACATCCAGGACGGCGTCGTGGTGCACGGCGACCCGGGAAAGCCGACGATCGTGGGCTCAGGTGTGTCGGTCGGCCACCGCGCGGTGCTGCACGGCTGCACGATCGGCGACAACTCGCTGATCGGAATGAGCGCCACCATTCTGAACGGCGCTGAGATCGGCGCCGAGTCGCTGGTGGCCGCTGGCGCCGTGGTGCTCGAGGGCACCGTGGTGCCGCCGCGCTCACTCGTTGCGGGCGTGCCCGCCAAGGTGCGCCGCGAGCTCAGCCCGGACGAGATCGCCGGGCTGGTCGCGAACGCTGACCGTTATCTGGAGATCACCGCACAGCACGCGGCCGAAGACGAGCTCTAGCCGTTCTTCGCACCGAGGTTCTGTAGCGCTTACTCGGGCGTAGCACCGCGCGTTGAACGATGCGGGGTTTCTCACACCATGCGGGGCTACGTACCGCCGCATGGTGTGAGAAACACCGCGGGCATAGCCTCGGTGGGTGATAGCCCTAGTCGTCGGTAGACGGGTTGATCCGCTGTCGGACCGTGCTGGCCGTGACCGGCGGAGAGTAGCTGTCGAGGTCTGAGGTCGCGTACGGCTTCGGTTCCACCGGGCTCGGTACGGACTCAGTCAGCGCCGGCTGCGGAGTGATCGCGGGCGCGAGTGGCGCCGGAGTCTCGGCGGTGGGCGCGGATGACGCGACCGTGACCGGCGGCACGGCCGGGGTGATGTCGCGCGGCTCAGCGGTCGCGGACGCGCTGGTGCGACGGTCCACTGGCAGCGCCGCGGCGGCGACCTCCGCAGCACGGGTTGATGCGGCCCACTCCTGCTGCTGCACCGACAGTTCCTGCTCCGGCGACGGCTGCGCGTACTTCCACTGTTCGAGGTCCTGCTTGAACAGCTTCTTGGCGCGGCTGGGCTTGTGCTGCCACTCGATCAGCCTGTCGCGGAACTCGTCGAGAGTCTGCTCGGCCTGAAAACTGAAGATGGCCGAGTTCTTCTTCATCTCAGAGAGTTGGTGCGCGGCCCAATCGCCGGCCAGAGTCGACCCTGAAACGGGCAGCAGCCGCACGCGGGCGTCGGACTCGCTGATCTGGTTGTCGTAGTGCGACTGCTCCTGCACGGTGAGCGAGCTCCACACGGCGGCCTTGCGGCCAGCGCCGATCAGGGCAGCGACAGCGGATGCCTTGAGCTCACGGTCCTGGAACGCCAGCACACGCTCGGCGGATCGCCGGCCGATGAGGGCCGCGATGACGCCTGCTACGAGGATCGCGATAAAGGGGAGGATCGCGGTGGAGAAGACCCGCCATCCGTCGTCGGAGAGAAGCCAGTTCACGAAGTTGTTCCACCACTGCATGGTGGGCACGATAGCCCGAACACGCGGGAGTGCTGCGTAGTGACAGGCGAAATTGCGAAATCCGCGATATCAGCGGCGGATGGCCAGGTCAGGCAGCGCCAGGTCGGCGTCGACTACCTTTCCTGCCCGGGCGGTCTGTGCCAGCACAATGCCCACGAGCACCACGCCCGCGCCGATGAGCTGCACCGCGTCCAGCGACTCGCCCAGCCAGAGCCAGGCGAAGAAGAACGCGAACAGCACCTCTGACGACGCCACCACGCCAGCCGCAGTGGCGGGCAGGTGACGCAGGGCCAGAAAACTGAGCAGGAACGGGGCGAAGGATCCGAGCACCACGTTCCAGAGCAGAGGCACCAGCATGGGCACTTCGACTGAGGCCAGGTTGCCGCCGAGCGAGACAGGCGTCACGAACGACACGGGGTCGATGCGCCACCACCCGCTGAGGAACGCCCAGAACACCGCCGCGAACGCCATCGACCAGAACGACACGGCGAGCGGGGATGTCGCGGCAACCTGACGTTCCCCGACCAGGAAGTAGATCGTCAGCATCACAGCCGCGGCCAGCGCCATCAGCACGCCCACGCCGTTCAGCTCGCTCGCCCAGATCTCGGCGACCAACGCCAGCCCGGCGAGCACGCAGGCGATCGCCACCCAGAGCCGCGCCTTCACCCGCTCGTGGAAGAAGAAGAACGCCACCACGGCGACCAGCAGCACGGCCATGTACTCAAGCAGCAGCGCGATGCCGACGGGAAGCAGCTGAACCGCCACGGCATAGCTGGCCTGCAGCAGCGCGACGCCGAACACGCCGAGGAAGGCGAACCAGGCCAGCTGGCGGGCGGTTACGCGGAACGCCCGGCGATCGATGACGCCGAGCGCTATCCCGGCGAGGATCGCGGTGCCGAGCACACGGAACTGGGTGAGTTGCGTGGGGTCAAGGCCGGCTTCCATGGTGACCTTCGTCACGCTGCCGTTCACTCCGAAGAGCACTGCCGCAAGCAGTGCGTAGACGTAGCCCACGCTCAGCTGACCGCCAGCCGTGATGCGCCGCGCCCGGATCGGCGATACGGCATGCTGTCATAACGCTGGGACACGGCGACGTCGCTCATGGTGACAGCTTAGGGTTTGGGTATGCAGACCTTTGTGCTCGCCGGTGGTTGTTTCTGGTGCCTCGACGCGGTGTACCGCACGTTGAATGGTGTTTCGGATGTGGTGTCGGGTTATACCGGGGGAGGGATCCCGAACCCGAACTACGAACAGGTGTGCACCGGCACAACCGGTCATGCCGAAGCGGTGGCCGTCACATTCGACCCCGATGTGATCCCCGCCGAGGTGATCCTCGACGTGTTCTTCACCCTGCACGACCCGCGCCAGCTCAACCGGCAGGGCAACGACATCGGCACGCAGTATCGTTCCGCGATGTACTACACCGACGACGAGCAGAAAGCGCTGTTCGAGTCGGCGCTGCAGCGCGCATCCGAGTACTGGGACGGCGGCATCGTCACCCAACTGGAGCCCCTTGGCGTGTTCTTCGAGGCAGAGGACTACCATCAGGACTTCTTCGCCAAGAATCCCGGCCAGGGCTACTGCATGGCGGTCGCCGTGCCGAAGGTCAACAAGATCCGCGCCAGCTACACGGAGTACATCAAGCCGCTCTGACGCGCTGTCGACAGTGCGCGGTATCCGGCGTAGCGTCGCGAGCGACACAGGAAAAGGGGTTCACTGATGAATGACAACGCGGCCAACGTGTTGCAGACCTGGGTTGCATTCGGTCCGGCGGGCGCGCTCGGCTCGGTGCACCGCACCGAAGAGGGCTTCACCTTCAAGCTGCTCGGTGACGACCAGACGCGCGGCGTGTACCCCACGCTCGATGTGGTGAAGAACGCGCTCGTGGCAAGCCTGCCGCCGGGCACCGGTCGCCCGGAGTTCCGAGAGCACTAACGCGCGGGACTCCCTGACCGCGGGCCACCATCTAGGCCTCCACAGGTCGTCGAACGCCGGATGTTCCCCAGACGGGGACATCCGGCGTTCGTGCTGTGCGCGGGTCGGCAACACTGTGCAGACGGACCCCGGCTGGCGAGATTCCCGGCACGAGCTCGCCGTCGGGGTTCGTCCACCGCGTCATCCGACACCGCGTCATCCATCACAGAACGGACCTGACATGACCGACACCATCACGCTCACCGGATTTGTCGCGACAGAGCCGAACCACCGGCTCACCGACAAGGGTGTGCCCATCACGGATTTCCGCCTCGGCTCCAACCACCGTCGCTTCGACAAGGACAAGCAGGAGTGGGTGGACACGTACACCAATTGGTACACAATCAGCACCTTTCGGGGGCTGGCGTTGAACAGCATGATCTCCATCAAGAAGGGGCAGAGGGTGATCGTCACCGGAAAACTTCGCCTCAAGTCGTGGGAGAACTCCACCAAATCCGGCACCGCCGTGGAGGTGGACGCCGACTCGGTCGGCCACGACCTGACCTTCGGCACCAGCGCGTTCACGCGCACCGCCCCCTCACGGAGCGACAGTTTCGGCCGCGACACCGCGCCGGACATGGACGGGCCGGCGCCCGACGACGAAACGCCGACAGAAGAGGCCGAGTTTGCGCCCGCGGATGCCGCCTCCGGCGCGCTGGTTCCGGATGCAAACCCGGAGTCGGACGGCCCCGCGGCCGACCAGTACGCGGATGCAGGCGCGTCGCCGCGCACTCCGTTCTAGGAGCTGCGGATCCGCGCTGCGGGCACTTCCTACACCGGTGCACTCGGAAGGGGCGGGCTGTGGCTCACGAGGGCCACCCCGCTCAAGGAGAGCGGTCAGCCGATCCCGCCTAGACTGGGCGGCATGGCCGAATACATTTACTCGATGGTCCGCGCCCGCAAGGCGGTCGGCGACAAGCTCATCCTCGACGACGTCACTATGGCATTCCTTCCGGGGGCGAAGATCGGAATGGTCGGCCCGAACGGTGCCGGAAAGTCCACGATCCTGAAGATCATGGCGGGCCTCGACACCCCCAGCAACGGCGAGGCCAAGCTGACGCCTGGTTTCAGCGTTGGCATCCTGATGCAGGAGCCGGTTCTCGACGAGTCGAAGACCGTGCTCGAGAACGTGCAGGAGGGCGTCGGCCCGATCAAGGGCAAGATCGACCGCTTCAACGAGATCTCTGCCGCGATGGCCGAGCCGGATGCCGACTTCGACTCGTTGCTCGCCGAGATGGGCACCCTGCAGGAAGAGATCGACGCGGCCGACGCCTGGGACCTCGACTCGCAGCTCGAGCAGGCCATGGATGCCCTGCGCTGCCCGCCGGGAGACGCCGAGGTCGCCTACCTGTCCGGTGGTGAGAAGCGTCGCGTGGCGCTCTGCAAGCTGCTGCTGCAGAAGCCCGACCTGCTGCTGCTCGACGAGCCCACAAACCACCTTGACGCGGAGAGCGTGCTGTGGCTGGAACAGCACCTGGCCCAGTACCACGGCGCCGTCATCGCCGTCACCCACGACCGGTACTTCCTCGACCACGTCGCCGAATGGATCGCCGAGGTCGACCGCGGTCGCCTGTACCCCTACGAGGGCAACTACTCGACATATCTCGAGAAGAAGTCGGAGCGGCTGCAGGTTCAGGGCAAGAAGGACCAGAAGCTCGCCAAGCGCCTCTCCGAGGAACTGGACTGGGTGCGCTCCAACGCGAAGGGCCGCCAGGCCAAGTCGAAGGCGCGCCTCGCACGCTACGAGGAAATGGCCACCGAGGCTGAGCGCACCAGGAAGCTCGACTTCGAAGAGATCGTCATCCCGGCAGGTCCCCGACTCGGTCAGATCGTGATCGAGGCCAAGGACCTCGCCAAGGGCTTCGACGACCGCAAGCTCATCGAGGGCCTCAGCTTCACCCTGCCTCGCAACGGCATCGTCGGCGTCATCGGTCCGAACGGTGTGGGCAAGACCACGCTGTTCAAGACCATTGTGGGCCTGGAGCCGCTCGATAACGGCGACCTGAAGGTCGGCGAGACGGTGCAGATCTCCTACGTCGACCAGACTCGCGGTGGCATCGACCCGAACAAGACCCTCTGGGAGGTTGTCTCCGAAGGGCTCGACTACATCCAGGTCGGCAAGACCGAGATCCCCTCGCGGGCTTACGTCTCGCAGTTCGGGTTCAAGGGCCCGGACCAGCAGAAGAAGGCCGGCGTGCTCTCCGGCGGTGAGCGCAACCGGCTCAACCTGGCGCTGACCCTCAAGCAGGGTGGCAACCTGCTGCTGCTCGACGAACCGACTAACGACCTCGACGTGGAAACCCTGTCGAGCCTCGAGAACGCGCTGCTCGAGTTCCCCGGCTGCGCCGTGGTCATCACCCACGACCGGTGGTTCCTCGACCGCATCGCCACGCACATCCTCTCCTACGAGGGCACCGAGGAAGACCCGGGCAACTGGTACTGGTTCGAGGGCAACTTCGAGGCGTACGAAGAGAACAAGATCGAACGCTTGGGACCGGATGCCGCGAAGCCCCACCGCTCCGCCTACCGGAAGCTCACGAGGAACTAATCGTGGCGCGCCTGCACGTGCCCATCCGGCTGCGTTGGGCTGACCTGGACGCATACGGGCACGTCAACAACGCCACGATGCTGCGCCTGCTTGAAGAGGTGCGCGTGCAGGCGTTCTGGCTCGACGAGTCGCTCGTCGGCGATGAGCACGCCGCCGGGGCATCCACCGCGGTGATCGATGCCCGGCCTGGGTCGGACACGATCACGCTGGTGGCCCGTCAGGAGATCGAGTACCTGGCGCCGGTGCCATACCTGCGGCAGCCGCTCGACGTGCAGTTGTGGCTCGGGCGCATCGGAGGCGCGAGCATCGAGGTCTGCTACGAGGTGTGCTCGCCGATCGGGGCCACCCCGTTCGTGCTGTATGCCAGGGCGGCGACGACCGTGGTGCTGGTCGACTCCGGGTCTGGCCGCCCGCGCCGCGTTCGCGACAGCGAGCGGCAGGCGTGGCAACCGTACGTCGCAGCGCCGGTGGAGTTCGCGAAGCGCGGCTAAGCAAGCCGGCTAAGCAAGCCCTTGAGCCTCGTGCGCGAACTGCGGCAGCCGAATCATGCCCTCCTGGGCGACGCTGGCCACCAGCACGCCGTCACGGGTGAACATCCGGCCGACAGCGAGACCGCGGCCGCCCGAGGCGCTGGGCGACTCCTGCACGTACAGCAGCCAGTCATCCGCGCGCGCGAACCGGTGCCACCACATGGCGTGATCGAGGCTGGCGATCTTCAGCCCCTCGGTCAACAACGGGATACCGTGCCGCCGCAGAACCGGCTCGAGCAGCGTGTAGTCGCTGCCGTAGGCGAGCGCGGCGCGGTGCAGGTTGGGGTCATCGGGCAGGTCGGCGAGAGATTTCATCCACACCGCCTGGATCGGGGGCGCCGCGCCATCCGCACCAACCCGTGACGGAACGTGGCGCAGGTCGAACGCGGCCGCGGATATCGCCCGGGTGGCGAGCTCGCTGTTGAGGCTCGCCAGCTGCTCCGCGATGCCGGGCAGCGACTCCGGCTCTGGCAGCCCTTCCGGCATGGTCGCCTGATGGTCGAGGCCCTTATCCTCGGTCTGGAATGAGGCGATCAGCGACAGGATCGGCTTGCCGTGCTGGTAGGCCTGGGCGCGGCGGGTGCTGAACGAACGCCCGTCGTGGATGCGGTCCACGCCGAAGTCGATCGGCAGTTGGTCATCGCCGGGACGCAGGAAGTAGCCATGGATCGAATGGATCACCCGCGACTCGTCGACGGTGCGCATCGCCGCCAGGATCGACTGGGCGAGCACCTGGCCGCCGAAGACACGGCCGTGTGGCATGGAAACGCTGGGCCCCTGGAACCGGTCAATGCCGGCCTCGGCGCCGACCGCGGTGAGGTCGAGCGCGTTCAACATGCCTGCTGCGGGGAGGTGAATGGGTTCGGTCACCCTTGGCAGTCTAGAAGTGCCTGTAGCTTGGGAGGGACATGACGCGCGAATTTACCCTTGTTGATGCCCTTGCCCTCGGCGACCTGGACGTGTTCCTCGGTCGCGCCAGCCGAGTCGAAGACGGGTCGGTGCGGTTGATCGCGGGTTCCGGCGTGCTCGCCGTGTACGTGGCGGTGCTGTATCCGGCGGGACTGCTCGATGAGACTCCCACAGTGCTGGGGTTGCGTACTTTCGCGCTGGAGGACCGGCCGGAGTTCGATTCCGTGGTTCCGGTGCGGTCGCTGATTCAGCGGCTGGAGCGGTTGAAGGGCGAGGTGACGGATGCCGCGGCTCCGGTCACTGTGACGCTGCCGCTCGAGGTGAACACCGTCACCTGGGCGGCCATCTCTCCGCCGAAGGGCGGCTGGCGCACCCACGAATCAACCTCCGCGGCGCTTCTTGAGCGCACCGCTCATGCCGGGATCGACGAGGTGGCCACCGCGGTGCCGAGCGGCCGGGGCGAGCAGATCGTGCACAAGGTGCGCAGCGAGGTGTGGGGACGCCCGATCGAGGGTCTCGAGCATGTGCCGGCCGGCGCGGCGTTCGCCGCGCTCAGCCTCGGTTTCCTCTCAGACGACGAGGTGCAGGTGCTCGAGGTGGGCCCGTGGACCCGGTTGACCACCGAACGCGGCCACGTGCTGGTCAAACGCCGCGCGTGGACGCTCGCCCGGTAGCGTGCCCTCCGGTCGCGATGGTGCGGCCCACCGTGCGCCCGCTGAACAGGCACCCGCCGAGGAACGTGCCCTCCAGCGCACGATAACCGTGCATGCCGCCCCCGCCGAAACCGGCCGCCTCACCGGCGGCGTACAGGCCGGGAATCGGCCTGCCGTGCACCCCGATCGCCCGACCGTCGAGATCGGTCTGGATGCCGCCGAGGCTTTTCCTGGTGAGCACGTGCAGCTTCACCGCGATCAGCGGTCCTGCTCCCTTATCGAGGAGCCGATGCGGTTTCGCCACCCGGATCAGCCGGTCGCCGAGGTACCGGCGAGCGGCGCGCATGGCGGTGATCTGCGCGTCCTTGCCGTACCGGTTATCGAGCGCCCGGTCGTGGGCCTCGATCTCGCGGCGGATGTTCGCCACGTCCAGGGCGATGCCGGGGGAGCGGGACTGCATGCCGGCGAACAGTTCGTCGAGCGTCGCGGCCACCACGAAGTCCGGGCTGTGCCGCTTGAACGCCTCCACAGGTCGGGGCGCGCCCGGCCCGAGCCGGCGCAGCAGTGCGAACAGGCTTCGCCCGGTGAGATCGGGGTTCTGCTCGCTGCCGGACAGCGCGAACTCCTTTTCGATGATCCGCTGGGTCAGCAGGAACCAGCTGTGGTCGTGCCCGGTCGACCGCAGGTGCGCCAGCGTGCCGAGCGTGTCGTAGCCGGGAAACAACGGCGCGGGCAGCCGCCGGCCGGTGGCGTCGAACCACAGCGACGACGGGCCGGGCAGGATCCGGATGCCGTGCCGCGCCCACACCGGGTCCCAGTTGGCGATGCCCTCCGTGTAGTGCCACATCCGGTCCCGATTCACCACACGCGCCCCGGCGTTCTCACTGATCTGTAACATCCGCCCGTCCACGTGCGCGGGCACCCCGCTGAGCATGTGAGCCGGGGGCCGCCCGAGCCGGCCGGGCCACCAGGCGCGCACCAGATCCTGGTTGCCACCGATGCCGCCGCTGGCGACCACCACCGCGTCGGCGCGCAGCTCGAACTCACCGACCACCTCGCGGTTGCTGGCGAAGCCGCGTTTGGCGTTGTCTGGCCGAAGCAGGGAGCCGCGGGCGCCCACCACACGGCCGTCATCCAGCACCAGTGCGTCGACCCGGTGGCGGTAGCGGATGTCGGCGGAGCCCCGGCGAACGCCCTGCCTGACCCGGTGCACGAACGGGGCGAGCAGCCCGGGCCCGGTACCCCAGACGATGTGGAACCGGGGCACAGAGTTGCCCGGCCCGATCGCGCCGTAGCCGCCGCGCTCGGCCCAGCCCACCACAGGGAAGAACCGCACGCCCTTCTCCCGCAACCAGTCCCGTTTCTCGGTCGCGGCGAAGGCGAGGTATGCCTCGGCCCAGTCCCGCGCCCAGGAGTCGTCCACCCGGTCGAATCCTGCGCTGCCCTGCCAGTCCTGACGGGCGAGGGCGTGGCTGTCGCGCACGCCCATGCGGCGCTGCTCCGGTGAGTTCACCAGGAACACCCCGCCGAACGACCACCACGCCTGCCCGCCGAGATTGGACTCCGGCTCCTGCTCGAGGATGATCACCCGCTTGCCGGCGTCGAGCAGTTCACCGGCAGCGACCAGGCCCGCGAGGCCTGCCCCGATGATGAGCGCGTCGACGTGTCCGGTCATGCCGGGGGCGGGACGCGACATCCAGAGCTCCTTCGTCTCGTGGCTGTTCTCAATCTAGTGACCGGATCGGGAACAACGGCCACCGCCCGCCGGTTATCTCCCGTGTCCCCCTCGAAAGGTTTATTGATGACTATTGCTGTAACCGGAGCCACCGGCAACCTCGGCCGCCTCGTGCTTGACGCCCTTCTCGCCCGCGGCGTTGCCGCCGATCAGATCATCGCGATCGGACGGTCGATCGAGAAGCTCGCTGACTTCGCCGAGCAGGGTGTCCAGGTGCGGACTGCCGATTACGGCCAGCCCGAGACGATCGCCGCGGCGATCGCCGGCGCTGAGAAGGTGCTCCTGATCTCCGGTAGCGAGGTGGGCGGACGAATCGCGCAGCATGCCACAGTGATCGATGCCGCCAAGGAGGCGGGCGTGAAGCTTCTCGCGTACACCAGCCTGACCAACGCGGACAGCACGCCGCACCTGCTCGCCCCGGAGCACAAGGCGACCGAGCAGCTCATCCGCGAGTCGGGCATCCCGTTCACGATCCTGCGCAACAACATGTACACCGAGAACTCGGTCGGGCTCGTGCAGGCGGCTGCCGCGACCGGCGCGATCGTCTCCAGCGCCGGCGAGGGCCGGATGGCCAGCGCCAGCCGCAAGGACTACGCCGAGGCCGCCGCCGTGGTGCTGACCGAATCCGGACACGAAGGCGCGGTGTACGAGCTCACCGGTGACGTGGCCTGGACGCCGCAGGATCTCGCCACGGCAGCATCCGAAGTGCTGGGAACGGATGTCGTGTACCGTGCGGTCACCGCCGAGGAGCATGCGCAGATCCTGACCGGCGCCGGATTTGACGAGGGTACCGTAGGGTTCTTCGTCGGCCTGGACGCCAACACCCGCGACAACCTGCTCGCGGAGACCACCGGCGAGCTCGCTCGCCTCATCGGTCGCCCGACGACGCCGCTCGTGGAGGGTCTCGCCGAGGCGCTCGGCGACACCGAGGCTGCCGCCGCGTAATAGTCAACACAACGCAGCCGCCCTCCCGCTTTTCAGCAGGAGGGCGGCTGTTATTGCCGGGGGTCAGTCCTCGAACGTGTTCACCATGGCGTGCGCCGCCCGCTCCAGATACGCCCACAGGGTGGCATCGTGCAGGGGACTCAGCTCCAGTGTGTCGACCGCGGCGCGCATGTGCAGCAGCCAGCGGTCTCGGGCGGCCGGGTTCACCCGGAACGCGGCGTGCCGCATCCGCAGGCGAGGGTGGCCGCGTTCATCACCGTAGGTGGTTGGTCCGCCCCAGTACTGAATCAGGAACGTGCTGAGCCGGTGGATGGCGCCCTCGAGGTCGTGCTCCGGGTACATCGGCCACAGCAGGTCGTCCTGCCGCACCCCCTCGTAGAACGCGCGCACCATGCGGTCGAATACCGGCTGGCCGCCCACCTCGTCGTAGAAGTTGCCGCCGACACGATCCTGGCCTGGCCCCATCCGCAGGGTGACCGGGGCGGGCGTGCTCGGAATCGACTGCTCGGTCACGGGGTCTGTCCTTTCGGGCCGGGGTCAGCGGCCTGATTCGTGGGCACGGGCAGTGCCGACGTCTTCCCCACACGGGAACCCCGCCGACCGGAGTTCTCGGCGCCGGCGACCACGAGGCTGTTCAGCGCCGGCAGTCGCACGCCGATGTCATCCAGGGTCTGCTTCAGACGGGCACGCAACTCGCGGGCGACGTCGTCCTTGCTGGCGGAACGGGTCTTGACCACCAACCGCACGACGACGGCTTCGGCGGAGACCGATTCGATTCCCCAGATCTCCGGCTTCTCGAGGATGCGGTGACGCCACTTGCCGTCGTTCGCCATCGTGGTGGCCGTCTTCAGCAGGTGCTGCTGGATCGTCTCGACCTCCGTGTCGTACGGCACGGCCATGTCGATGATCACGCGCGCCCAACCCTGCGACATGTTGCCCACCCGGAGGATCTCGCCGTTGCGCACGAACCAGAGCGTGCCGTTGACGTCTCGAACCTGGGTGATGCGGATGCCGACACCTTCAACCACCCCGGTGGCGAATCCGGTGTCCACGACGTCACCGACGCCCAACTGGTCTTCCGCAACCATGAACAACCCGTTCAGCACGTCTTTCACGATGTTCTGGGCGCCGAAGCCGAGGCCGGCGCCGACCGCGGCGCTGATCACCGCGAACGCGCCGGTGGCGTTCGGGAGCAGCGTCGAGATCAGCGCGAGCACGGTGATGACAATAATCGTGGCGGTGGCGACGCTGTTCAGCACACTGCCGAGCGCCCTGGTGCGTTGCACCGTGCGGGCCGCCGTCAGCGGGGAGTTCATCAACGCCTGCGTGTCGTTGACATTCTGCTTCTTCTTCGCACCGTTGACAATGCGGGTCACCACTCGTTCGATTGCGAATCGCAGCAGTCGAACGGCGATGAACGCCCCGATGAGGGTCAGGATGACGGTGATCAAGGGTTGCCACGCAACCCAGAACGCAGCCCATCCCGCCCAGAAACCAGCCCAGTCGAATGCATCCATATCGCCGACAAGTGTACGGAACGGTGGGCGGGACTTTTCTGAGTCGCCAGGTCACCGCCGGGCGCCGGCCGGCGCCGGCGGTCAGCCGGCGTCGCGTGCCTGCACCGAGAGCGCCCGCTCGACACCGGCGAGGTTCTCGGTGACCAGGCGGCGCAGCGCCGGCGTCTCGGGGTTGGCATCCAGCCAGGCCCGCGACTTGTCGACCAGTTCCTGCGAGGCCAGCGGTGCCGGGTACAGCCCGTCGATCAGCGTCTCGGCAATGTGGTAACTGCGGCTCTCCCAGATCGTGTTGAGACTCGCGAAGTAGCGGTCGACGACCGGGGCGAGGGCGCTGGCGTCGTTGACATGCTGGTAGCCGAGCGTGGTGTTGCGCACGATCGCGTTCGGCAGCTTGTCGTTGTCGACCAGCTCGGTGAACGTGGCCAGCTTCGACTCCGACGTGGGAACGGTGGCCCGCGCCCGGGCGGCGGCCTGCTGGCCGTTCGCCGTGTTGTCCTTCGCGAGCTCCGCCGCAATGTCGGCGTCGGTGGCGGCGCCGTTCAGCACCAGACCATCCAACAGCTCCCAGGCGAGGTCGGTGTCGATGGGCAGGCCCTCGAGCACGACGGTGCCGTCCCGCAGCCCGCGCAGCGCCGCCACGTGGTCGCCGGTCGACGCCAGGTTGGCGAAGAACTTGACGAACTGGAACTGGGCGTCAGAGCCCGGTGCCGCAAGCTGTGCCAACTCCCACAGCGTCGAACCGATGTACTCGATCGCCGCCGCTCGCTCGGCAGGGACGATGTAGGTGCGGGCCGTGGTGGCCAGCTGGGTGAGCGTGAGCCGCATGGTCGTCGACTCGGTCTCGGTCGCGATGTTGCCGAGCACCAGCCGGATGTAGTCGGTGGGGCTGGTTTCGGCGTCGCGGGTGGAGTCCCACACCGATCCCCAGACCAGCGCCCGGGCGAGCGGGTTCTCGATGTCGCTCAGGTGGGCGATCGCCGTCTGCAGGGATGCCTCATCGAGGCGAATCTTCGCGTAGGCCAGGTCGTCGTCGTTGATCAGCACAAGGTCGGGGCGTCGCTTGCCCACCAGCTCCGCGACATCCGTTCGCTCACCGTCGATGTCGAGCTCGAAGCGCTCGTCACGCACCAGCTTGGTGCCGCTCAGGTTGTAGAAGCCGATCGCGAGGCGGTGCGGGCGGATCGTGGGGTGTGACTCCGGTGCGGACTGCAGCACCGCGAAACCGGTGATGACCCCGTTCTCGTCTGTGCTGATCTCGGGGCGCAGGGTGTTGACGCCGGCGGTCTCCAGCCACTTCGCCGACCAGCCGGACAGGTCGCGACCGCTGGTGACCTCGAGCTCGGCGAGCAGGTCGCGCAGTTCGGTGTTCTGGAACTTGTGCTTCTTAAAGTAGGCGGCGACCCCGGCGAAGAAGGCGTCCCGGCCGACCCAGGCGACCAGCTGCTTCAGCACCGATCCGCCCTTGGCGTAGGTGATGCCGTCGAAGTTGACCTGCACGTCTTCGAGGTCGTTGATGGTGGCGACAACCGGGTGAGTGGTCGGCAGCTGGTCCTGCCGGTATGCCCAGCTCTTCTCCATCGCCTGGAACGTGGTCCAGGCTTCGGTCCACTCCGTGGCCTCGGCGGTGGCGATGGTCGACGCCCATTCGGCGAACGACTCGTTCAGCCACAGGTCGTTCCACCACTTCATGGTGACCAGGTCGCCGAACCACATGTGCGCCAGCTCGTGCAGGATGGTGACGACGCGGCGTTCCTTGATCGCGTCGGTCACCTTGCTGCGGAACACGTAGGTCTCGGTGAAGGTCACCGCACCGGCGTTCTCCATCGCGCCCGCGTTGAACTCGGGAACGAACAGCTGGTCGTACTTCTCGAACGGGTAGGCGTAGTCGAACTTCTCCTCGAAGTATGCGAAGCCCTGACGGGTCTTCTCGAAGATGTAGTCGGCGTCCATGTGCTGCGACAGCGAGGCGCGGCTGAAGACGCCGAGCGGAATGGTGCGGCCGTCACGGCTGGTGAGCTCGCTGCGGGTCACCGCGTACGGGCCGGCGACCAGCGCGGTGATGTAGGAGGAGATGCGCGGGGTGGGTTCGAACCGCCAGATCGCCTTGTCCGTGCCCTCGATGGGCTGCGGCTCGGGGGTGGGGGAGTTGCTGACCACCTGCCATGCGGCGGGGGCGGTGACGGTGAATCGGAAGGTTGCCTTCAGGTCGGGCTGCTCGAACACGGTGTACATGCGGCGGCTGTCGGGAACCTCGAACTGTGAGTAGAGATAGACCTCGCCGTCGACCGGGTCGACGAAGCGGTGCAGTCCCTCGCCGGAGTTGGTGTACTCGGCATCCGCCTCGACCTCGAGCACGTTCTCGGCCTGCAGATTGTCGAGCTGGATGCGCACGCCGTCGCTGACGGTGGCCGGGTCCAGGTCCACGCCGTTCAGTGTGACGCGGCGCACGGTGCGGGTGAACGCATCGATGAAGGTGGAGGCACCGGGCGTTGCCGTGAAGCTGACCACGGTCGCCGACGAGAACGTCTCGTCGCCGGTGGTGAGGTCAAGCGTGATGTCGTAGCTGGCGACGTCGACGATCGCCTTGCGCTCTTCGGCTTCGACGCGGGTGAGGTTCTCTCCTGGCACGGGTGCTCCTGGGTTCTGCGAACGGGATGTGTAGGTTGTGCGCACAGCAGGCGACAACACCGTGAACCAACCTATCGCGAACAGCAGATTTACCGGGGGAGAGCCCCTGTTTACGGCGCGTTCGAGCGCGCGCCAGCACCGCCCCGAATGGGGCGGTGCTGGCGCAGCGTTCAGCTACGACGGGTTATTCGACCTCACGCGCTCGCGTAGCCGCGCACCGCAGTCCGGGTGGAGGCAGGCTGCACCACCGGGGTTTCGGTGGCCACGAAGCGGCGGCTGGTTTCGATCGACGAGGTCAGCAACGCGTACAGCCGGTCATCCGGGTCGGACACGCAGGCGGTGGCGATACCGTCGACGGCGCTCTGGATGATCATGTGACTGTGCCGCGGCGACATGTCCGTCGGCATGTGCCTGAGGTTCGCGGCAACGAATGCCCTGGCCCACCGTTCGGCGGCCGGAGCCGCGGCGAAGGCGTGCTTCAGCATGCTCTCCGCGTCGATCACGGTTGTTGCCGGCATCCGGGACAGCGCGCTCTCACAGACGATCGCGCCCACGGCCAGCGACCGCTGCCGCTCTTCGAACGCCACGGGAATCGCCGCGGCCGCCGCTTGCAGCGCCAGCACCATGTCAAGCCGTTTGTCGTCGCTCGTCAGGCCGATGACCGAGGGGATGTGAGACGCCAGTCGACCCCTCGCGCTATCGCTCGTGCAGTCGTTCACCATGCGCGCCAGATGCGCGAGCCCGGCATGCGTGCACTTGGGGTGATCGCTCCATCTCTCGCCAGCGAGGTACGAGGCGAACTCCATGAAGCACGCCCCCCGCTTGGGATTGCGGTGCCTGCCTGGAGAGAGGATTGGCATCACATCGAGTGTCTCCGGTGACCTGGTCATGAAGTACCTCCTCGAACAACGTGACCGATAGCTCTACTGTGCGCTCACCCGTGCCGAAACTCAACGGTTTGCGCCACGACGATGCACGATCGACACCCCTCCTAAACTGGTGCGATGCGCATCCACATCGCCACCGATCACGCCGGCCTCGAGTTCAGCGAGGACCTTCAGGAGCACCTCACCCGGGAGGGGCACGAGGTGATCGACCACGGGCCCACCAGCTACGACCCGCTGGATGACTACCCGGCGTTCTGCATCAACGCGGCGCGTGCCGTGGTGGCCGACCAGCAGGCTGGCATCGAGGCGCTCGGGATCGTGTTCGGCGGCTCGGGCAACGGCGAGCAGATCGCCGCCAACAAGGTGCAGGGCGCCCGCGCGGCCCTGGTCTGGAACCTCGACACCGCCAAGCTCGCCCGCCAGCACAACGACGCCAACGTGATCGCGGTCGGGGCACGGCAGCACTCCATCGACGAAGCGGTGCTGTTCATCGACGCCTTCATCGCCACCCCGTTCTCCGGCGACGAGCGCCACGCGCGTCGAATCGCCCAGCTCGCCGAGTACGAGACCACCGGTTCGATCGTCGGCCACTCGGTTCTCTAGCGATCGGGGTCACGCATGCCAGAAGGTCACTCCGTTCACCGGATCGCCCGCCAGTTCGCCCTGCACTTCGTCGGGCATCCGGTGGCGGTGTTCTCACCGCAGGGCCGCTTCGCTGCCGGCGCCGCTCGACTCGACGGCAGCACCATGACCGGGGCGAAGGCGGTCGGCAAGCAGATGTTCCTCGAGTTCGACAACGGCCTCTGGCTCCGCGTGCACCTCGGCATGTACGGCGCCTGGGACTTCGCTGGCGACATCACGGCTGACGCCACGATGGCGTCAGCGAATGGCCGCATCGGCCATACCAACCAGAGCGGCACCATCCTCGACGCCGCAGGCGAGGACTCACTGCACAGCATCGGCGCCCCGCGCCGCACCCGGCTGCGGATGTCCGAGCAGGAGAAACTCCAGCCAGACATCGAGACGTTCCCGCCGGAGCCTGTCGGCCAGGTGCGGGTGCGGCTGCTCACCGAGGTGTCGTGCGCCGACCTCCGCGGTCCGACCGCGTGCGAGGTGATCGACGCGCTCGCCGTCGCGCAGACCATCGCCAAGCTCGGACCCGACCCGCTGGTGGATGATCCCGAGGACGCCGAGGAGCGTTTCGTCGCCGCCGTGCGCAAGCGGGCGACCCCGATCGGGCAACTGCTGATGGACCAGTCCGTGGCCAGCGGCATCGGCAACGTGTACCGCGCCGAACTGCTGTACCGGGCACGCCTGGACCCGCATACCCCCGGCAAGAAGGTGCCGGAGGATGTCGCGCGGGCGCTCTGGCAGGACTGGGCGCACCTGCTCGACATCGGTGTGCATACCGGCCAGATGATGACCATGGACGACCTCGACGACGACGCATACCGTAAGGCGCTGGCGCATCGGGATGACCGGCACTGGGTGTACCACCGCGAGGGGCTGCCCTGCCGGGTCTGCGGCACGAATATCTCGATGGAACTGGCGGCGGGCCGCAAGCTTTACTGGTGTGCGAACTGCCAAGCTTGAGTCATGCTGCCAACGGCTCACTTTCTGCTTGAGGATCCCGACGAGGTCAAACGGCTGATCCGGGAGAACCCGTGGGCAACCTTTGTGTCCGCGACATCCGCTGGTCTGATCGCCTCGCACTATCCGGTGCTGCTGGAAGAGGACGCGGCAGGGATCAGCATCGTCAGCCATTTCGGCCGGCCGGACGACGTGGCGCACGAACTGGGCCGGCACGAGATTCTGGTGATCATCCAGGGCCCGCACGGCTACGTCTCGCCCGGCTGGTACGACAACGGCGAGTTCATCCCCACCTGGAATCACGTCACCGCCCACCTGTACGGTGTGCCGGAGCTGCTGGACGCCGACGAGAACTTCCGCATCCTCGGCGACCTGGTCGATCATTTTGAGAAGCGGATGCCGCACCCGCAGCGTCTGGAACAGCACGAGGCCGTGGCGCGGGCGGTCGCGCGCGGCACCATCGGGCTGCGGCTGCGCGTCACCCGTTTCGACGCCAGACGGAAGCTGAGCCAGAACAAGACCCCCGAGGTGCTGGACCGCATCACCAGGGCGCTGGAGAGCGACGACGAGTACGCCGAGCCGCGCCTGGCGCGGGAGATGCGGAGGGCCACCGGTCATGCTGATCACTAACGCTCGCGTCGGGGACGCCATCGTCGACCTGCGGCTGCGGGATGGCGTCATCACCGAACTCGGGGTGCTCGGCGGCACCGGCCTCGACCTGCAGGGGCGCTGGCTGATCCCCGGCCTCTGGGACGAGCATGTTCACTTCACGCAGTGGGCGCTGGCCCGGCGGCGGCTCGACCTGCAGGCGGCGGCATCCGCGCGCGAGGTGGCGGTGCTCGTCGCCGACGCCGTCGCGCACTCGGCGGTGCCGGTGCCGGTTCCAGTGTCGCGTCGGCTGTTCGGCGGGTCGCGGGACGAGCCGGCCGTGATCGTCGGAACCGGATTCCGCGACGCCCTCTGGCCGGACGCGCCCACGCGCGCCATGCTCGACGTCGCGGCACCGAACACGCCCGTGGTGCTGATCAGTGGCGATGTGCACTCCTGCTGGCTGAACTCCCGGGCGCTGGAACGGTTCGGTTTTGCCGGGCATGACACCGGCCTGTTGCGTGAGGACGAGAGTTTCGCCGTGGTGCGCCGGCTCGATGGGGTTGCCGCAGACCAGGTCGAGACGTCGATCGCCGACGCTGCCGAGGCGGCGGCCGCCCGCGGTGTGGTCGGCATCACCGACCTCGAGTTCGGCTGGAACTTTGACGCCTGGCGCTCCCGCATGGACGCCGGCTTCGACCTGCTGCGCGTCGACGCCGGGATCTACCCTGAGCACCTGGAGAAAGCGATCGGCCTCGGCCTCAGCACCGGGCAGCGGCTGACCGGGCTGCTCTCGGTCGGTCCAGCCAAGATCATCAGCGACGGCTCGTTGAACACCCGCACCGCGTACTGCGTCGATCCCTATCCCGGGGTGGGCGACCTTCCGCACGGCATGCTGAACGTGCAACCGGGCGACCTGGTCGAGTACCTGCGGCGCGCGAGCGGCAACGGGCTGCTGCCCGCGGTGCACGCCATCGGCGACGAGGCGAACCAGCTGGCACTCGACGCATTCGAGGCGGTCGGATGTCGCGGCCGCATCGAGCACGCGCAGCTGCTGCGGTGGGAGGACCTGCGCCGCTTCGCCGAACTGGGCATCGTCGCCAGTGTGCAGCCAGAGCACGCGCTGGATGATCGGGATGTCGCGGACCGGTACTGGTCCTCTCGCACCGATCGGGCGTTCCTGCTGCGCTCGCTGCTCGACGCGGGCGCCACCCTGAAGCTCGGCTCCGATGCACCCGTGGCCGAATTGGACCCGTGGGTCTCAATCGCCGCGGCGGTCAGCCGGTCGAAGAACGGGCGGGAACCCTGGCACGCGGAGCAGTCGATCACCGTGGACGAGGCGATCGCGGCATCCGTTCGGTCCTCGATTGGGGTCGGACAACCGGCGGACCTGGTGGTGCTGGAACAGGATCCTCGAGAGGCGACGGCCGATCAGCTGCGGGCGATGCCGGTGGCGGCGACCATGCTGGCGGGGCGATTCACGCACAGCACCCTGTAGCGGTCGGGACCTACTCAGCTGGCGAGGCGACCGCTGGGGTAGCGGTGTTGCGCGCGCCAGTCGACGGCGCCGGGCGCCAGCTGGATCTCCGGTCGACGCTGTTCGACGCGGTCGGTCCAGATTTGGCCATCCCACCACCGCAACAGCAGGGTGCCAAGGGGGTCGGGGTACCAGCCTGCGGGCGCGGTTGCAGCAGTCATGAGGGGGCTCCTGGGGGCAGGACCGTCGGGCAAGTCGAGTAACTAGGGATGAGACTTGGCGACGAGTATTCGGGTTTAGGGTGCCCTGATGTTATTGCCCGTCACACCGGGGGTGCAATGGCGACACGCCGATTTGGTGGAAAAAGTCGAACGGGTTTCAGGGGCTGCAGTCGCACCTTCCCGTCATTGGCTGCCGCTTTTAAGCGAGAGTCAGCACGATCTTCTGCCCGGGGCTGATCTCAGCGAGTTCACGGTGCGCCCGGGACACATCGCTGAGCGGAACGACGCGGACACTCGGTGCACGAAGCTCACCGCTGACGATTCGGTCGAACTGGGTGCGCAGCAGCTCGCGGTACCGCCGCGGCTGAGTCGCGACGAACAGCGGGACCGAGCACACCCGGGTTCGGGGATGCCGGAAATACTGGGCCATCGCACCCGCGCCACCGGCGACCGTGTCCAGGCGTTCGCGTCCTGGCCGGCCGACGAACGCCAGTCTGACCACCGTCCCGTCCGCGGACGCCAACTGTCGCAGGCGCGGGTCTCCGGTGTGGTCGAAGACGGCTCCCACCCCGTCGGGTTGCTGCACCTGTGCGAGCTCGCGCCAGTGCGGGTCTCGGTAGTCGAGGACGTGTGCGCCCAGAGATTCCGCGAAGGTTCTCGAACGTGCCGATGCGGTTCCGAGTACCGCCGCACCCCTGGACGCGAAATGTTGGGCGATCAGCGCCCCGAGCGCCCCCGAGACTCCTTGGACGAGCACGCTGGGACGCGGAACCGGATCCGCCAGTGCGACTGCCAGTCCGGCGGTGACGAGGTCCAGTGGCAACGCGGCGGCCTCAGCGGAGGGGAGTGCCTCCGGGACTGCGACCAACAACGAGGGCTTCACGTCAATCAGCGTGCTGTTGCTGCCCATCCGCGGGAGGCAGCCTGCTACGCGGGTTCCTCTCTCCCATCCACTGGCGGGCGAGTCGGAGTCGATGACACCGACGAAGTCGTACCCCGGCGTGAATCCCGCGCGGGGTTGCAGCAAGTACCTGCCTTCGCGGGCGAGCGCATCCGTTGACCCCACCGAGGCGTGAGTCACCCGAACCCGCACGGTTCGCTTGGCAGGCGAGGCGATCGTCCCGTGCTCGACCTGCACGGAGTCTGGCCCGCCGAACGACGAGACCGATACCCGTGCGACTGCTTGCATACGCGCAGCCTATTGGCTTGATAGTGGAGGGGATGACGGGAATCGAACCCGCGTCATTAGTTTGGAAGACTAAGGCTTTACCATTAAGCTACATCCCCGCAAACAACCGGACTGTGCCGGATGCGCGAAGCTAGCCTAATACATGCTCGTGAGTGCCTCTGACATTTGCCGCCTCGAACTCGGCTAGACTTGGCGAGGCCAATTTGCGGGAGACTTCGGTTTCCCGTTTTCTTTGGCCACCGAACACATCGGTTTACCGGGGTGTAGCTCAGCTTGGCTAGAGCGCCCGCTTTGGGAGCGGGAGGTCGCAGTTTCGAATACTGTCACCCCGACCATCCACAGTTCGTCAATACACAGGAGAAGCCCCACATTGGTCAACACCACGGTTGAGAAACTGAGCCCGACGCGCGCGAAGCTCACCATTGCTGTCACCCCGGAAGAGCTGAAGCCCAGCATTGACCACGCTTACAAGCACATCGCTGAGCAGGTCAACGTTCCCGGTTTCCGTAAGGGAAAGGTGCCGGCGCCGATCATTGACCAGCGTGTTGGCCGCGAAGAAGTGCTGAACCACGCCGTCAGCGAGAGCCTGGACCGGTTCTACCGCGACGCCGTCAAGACCGAAGAGATCCGCACCCTGGGTCGCCCCGAGGCCGACGTCTCCGAGTGGCCGGACGTGAAGGACTTCTCCGGCGACCTGATCATCACCGTCGAGGTCGACGTGCGTCCCGAGTTCGACATCCCGAAGTACGAGGACATGCTCCTCACCGTCGACGCCGTCGAGGTCACCGATGAAGAGGTCGCGACCGAGCTGGACAACCTGCGCGCCCGCTTCGGCACGCTGATCACCGTGGACCGCCCGGCCAAGACCGGCGACTTCGCGCAGATCGACCTGGTCGCGACGATCAACGGTGTCGAGGTCGACACCGCCAACAACATCAGCTACGAGCTGGGCTCGGGCGAGCTGATCGAGGGCATCGACGAGGCCCTCGACTCGCTCACCGCCGGTGAGAGCACCACGTTCGAGTCGAAGCTGGTCGGCGGCGACAACGCCGGCGAGACCGCGCAGATCGCCGTGACGCTGAGCGCCGTCAAGGAGCGCGAGCTTCCGGATGCCGATGACGACTTCGCGCAGATCGCCAGCCAGTTCGACACCATCGATGAGCTGAAGGCAGACCTGCGTGAGCAGGCCGGCAAGTCGAAGATCTTCGGTCAGGTCAGCCAGGCGCGCGACCAGATCGTCGACAAGCTGCTCGAGCTCGTCGAGATCCCGGTTCCGGAGAAGCTGGTCGAAGACGAGGTGCACCGCCACCTCGAGCAGGAAGGCCGCCTCGAGGACGACGAGCACCGCGCCGAGGTCAAGGAATCCAGCGAGGCAACGTTCCGCTCGCAGATCCTGCTCGACTCGATCGCCGAGAAGGAGAACGTCAAGGTCGGCCAGGACGAGCTGACCCAGTACCTGATCCAGGGTGCCGCCCAGTACGGCATGGAGCCCGGCGAGTTCATCCAGGTGCTCGACCAGAACGGCCAGATCCCGGCCATGGTCGGCGAGGTCGCGCGGTCCAAGGCTCTCGCCGTGGTGCTCAGCAAGGCCAAGGTCGTCGACGACAAGGGCAACGATGTCGACGTGTCGGACTTCACCGCCACCGCGGGTGACGCACCCGAGGACGAGGTCGAGTTCGGCGACGACGACGCCGAGGTTGACGAGCACGCCGGTCACAACCACTAAGACTGTGTAGCGCGAAGGGCTCGGGGCGGATGCCTCGGGCCCTTCGTCGTTCTCCCCACACCCCGGCGAGCGTCTGCCCGGTATCGTGCCTAGGGTGACTGATACCGGACGGCCCGACAAACACGAACCCCGTAGCCTCAAGCCGCTCAGCCGGGCGGTGCATGCCGGCAACGCGATCGACCCGGGCACCGGTGCGCTGCGCACCCCAATTGTGATGGCCAACTCGTACGCGCTGCCCGAGGACCCGTCGTCGATCAGCTGGTCGTCATCCGAGCACACGATCTACACCCGCAACGGCGCGGTGAACCAGAAGGCGCTGCAGTCGAAGCTTGCCCTGCTGGAAGGCGGAGAGGATGCCGTCGTGCTGGCGAGCGGCGTGGCCGCCCTGCACGCGGTGTTCTTCACCCTGCTGAAGTCGGGCGATCATGTCGTGGTCGCCGACCAGACCTACGAAGCCACCTTCCGCCTGTTCACTGAGCTGCTGCCAGAGAAGTACGGCATCGAGGCGACCCTGGTCGACACCTCCGACCTCGACGCGGTTCGTGCGGCGCTCCGGCCGAACACCGCGCTGCTGCACACCGAGACCATCGCGAACCCGACAACCCGGGTCGCCGACATCCGCGCCCTCGCCGACATCGCGCACGACGCCGGAGCCGTTCTCTCGGTCGACTCCACCTTCACCCCGCCGCCGATCAGCACCCCGCTCGCGCAAGGCGCCGACCTGGTGGTGCACTCGCTGACCAAATACATCAACGGGCACGGCGACGCAATGGGCGGCGCGGTGATCGGCTCGAGCGAGCTGATCACGAGAATCAAGGCCGACGCGATGGTGGATGTCGGGGGAGTGATCAGCCCCTTCAACGCCTGGCTCATCACCCGCGGCTCGGTGACCTTGCCGCTCCGGCTGCGACAGCACGTCACCAGCGCGCAGCGCGTCGCGGAGTTCCTCGACAGCGACCCGCGGGTCGCGTTCGTGTACTACCCGGGCCTTGTGTCGCATCCGCAGCACGCCCTGGCGCAGCGGGTGCTGCCGAACGGCGCCGGCGCGGTCATGTCGTTCGCGGTGACCGGTGACTCAGACACCCAGAACCGGTTCGTCGCCGCGCTGCGCGTGATCACGTCGGCCGTGTCGCTGGGCCACGACGAGTCCCTGATCGTGCACGTCGGCACCGAGGGACCGCGGGTGGCGCACTATGCCGACGAGTTCAAGCGCTTCGGGCACCTGCGGCTCTCGATCGGCCTCGAGGACGCCGACGACCTGGTCGAGGACCTGCGCGCCGCGCTCGACGCGACCTTCCCGGCGTAACCGCGGCGTCCGGACCGGCATCCCGACCGGAAGGTCGCCCGCTCGGACGGAGATAGTCGGCTCGGGAGGACGAAATCCGCCGAAAGTGGCCTTCCGAGCGCGCGATTACCTTCCATCGAGCTCCCACAAGACGAGCACGACGTTGTAGCCGGCGCCGAGTTCGAGGGCAACGGCCTCGCGCAGGGCATGCCCCTGACTTCGGTGGATGTCCACGAGTGTTGGTTCCGTCCAACCCCTCTCAGGGTCCATGTTCTGCTCGAACTGGGCAGCCCAAGCGCGCAACCGCTCGATGAGCTCGGCACCGACTGGGAGCGACGTCGGGTTTGCAAGGCCGTCGTCGCCCCAGAGCGGCACCTCTGCCCCATAGTCGTTCATCAGACGAGTCTGCCGTTTGGGTTGCTCTGCCGCCGCAAGCTCGGCGGCGTAGGCGCGCACCGAGCGCTGGTATTGCGGCAGGTGATCGGCCAGCGCGTCGAGCGCGATCGCGGCGGCTGTCGCGGTCTCACCGCGACTGGCATAACAGAGCGCGAGGAACGCCCGGGCGGCGTCGGCGAGCGGATGCTGCGGCTCCGCGCCGAACGCCTGCTGCAGCATCGCGATGGCTTCGACGACGCGGCCGAGGTTTCGCAGCGTGCTCGCCAGCTGGATCACCGCCTGGCCGCGCAACGGCTCGGCGAGGTCGCCGTCGAGCGCCGCCTGGTAGAGCGGGGCGGCGTCTGCCTCACGACCGGCGTAGTCCCGGGCGCTCGCCAGCTCGAACAGGGCGACGGGATCGGTCGCGAGTGATTCCGGTGCGCCCGCGGTGCGCTCAGCGACGAGCGCCTCGATCCTTCGTAACACCTCCGCCGCGGTGAGCTCGTCGGCCGCATCCCATACCGCAGCGACACGTTCTGTCCAGTTATCCGTCACCCGCCCAGCCTAGAAGGGCCCCGGCCACCCGCCCGCCGGACGCGGCGCTCTGCCGAGGGCGAACACGGCAGTTCCCGCGTGTTAGCTCCAGTAGATTCGTAGCAAGCGACAACTGAATGGGAGCTCGTACCATGGCCGAACCGGCAATGCCGAACAGTGTTTTTGACCGACTGCTGAAGGACCGCATCATTTGGCTCGGCTCCGAGGTGCGCGACGACAACGCCAACGAGATTGCGGCAAAGCTGCTGCTGCTCGCGGCCGAGGACGCCAAGAAAGACATCTACCTGTACATCAACTCGCCCGGTGGCTCGATCACCGCTGGCATGGCGATCTACGACACGATGCAGTTCGTCCCGAACGACATCGTCACCGTCGGCATCGGCATGGCCGCGTCGATGGGCCAGCTGCTGCTCACCGCCGGCACCAAGGGCAAGCGCTACATCACCCCGAACGCCCGGGTGCTGCTGCACCAGCCGCACGGCGGATTCGGCGGAACCTCGTCTGACATCCAGACCCAGGCCGCCCTCATCCTGGACATGAAGAAGCGCCTGGCCGAGATCACGGCGAACCAGACCGGCAAGACCGTCGAGCAGATCAACCTCGACGGTGACCGCGACCGCTGGTTCAACGCCAAGCAGGCCCTCGAGTACGGCTTCGTCGACCACATCCGCGAGTCCGCATCCGACGTCATCGGCGGCGGCGGAACCGAATCCTAAGCGCTGAGAGAGATAAGAGAAACGATATGGAAACCCCCAACTTCACCGCTCTCGGTTCAGTGAACGGCGTCGCGATGCCCAGCTCCCGCTACATCCTGCCGAGCTTCGAAGAGCGCACCGCTTACGGCTACAAGCGCCAGGACCCGTACGCCAAGCTGTTCGAAGACCGCATCGTCTTCCTCGGCGTACAGGTCGACGACGCATCCGCGGATGACGTGATGGCCCAGCTGCTCGTGCTGGAAAGCCAGGACCCCGACCGCGACATCGTGATGTACATCAACTCACCCGGTGGCTCGTTCACCGCGATGACGGCGATCTACGACACCATGCAGTACATCCGTCCGGAGATCCAGACGGTGGTGCTCGGCCAGGCCGCCTCGGCGGCAGCCGTGCTGCTGGCCGCGGGTACCCCCGGCAAGCGTCTGGCCCTGCCGAACGCGCGCATTCTGATCCACCAGCCCGCGATCGGTGAAGCAGGCCAGGGCCAGGCCTCGGATATCGAGATCCAGGCTCGCGAGATTCAGCGCCTCCGCGAGTGGCTCGAGGAGACGCTGTCCAAGCACTCCAACCAGACCGTCGAGGCCGTGTCGCGAGACATCGACCGTGACAAGATCCTGATCGCCGCCGAGGCGCAGGAGTACGGGCTGATCGACCAGGTGCTGACCAGCCGCAAGGGCGTTCCGACGCTCGTCAAGAAGTAACCCACCCACAGGGGTGCGAAGGCCCGCCGACAGTGTCGGCGGGCCTTTGTCGTGCCAGCAGCTGGTGAGCGATCAGTAGCTGGTCAGCGATCAGTAGCTGGTGAGCCGCTCAATCAGGCGCGGCACCACGCGTTCGTCCGTCTCGAGCACCACCCGGGTACCGCCCTCGCGCTCGGGCTGGAACCCACGGAACCGGCCGCGCAGGTCGCAGATGGTTTGCCCCATCCCCGGTCCTTCAGTGGTGTCGATCACGACGTCCACCACGGGCGCGAGCGTCGCTTGGATGTCGCCGACCGCGATCGCTGCGGCCAGCACGTCGTGGCAGGCGGCGGCGCGGCGGCCGAAGACGCCCACGTAGAAGTCCATGTAGACGTCCATCATCTGCGCCGCCAGCTCGCCGACGGTTCCGGTGGCCTCGCGCAGCTGCCGCCAGTCGGCCTCCTCCACCACGTCGAGCATGGTCACATCAAGCGGCACGAGGGTCACCGGCCAGTTCGCGCGCAGCACGCGGGCGGCCGCGACCGGGTCGTGAATGATGTTCGCCTCGGCCGCGGCGGTCGCGTTGCCGGGGACCAGTGCGGCACCACCCATCATCGTGACGGATGCCACGAGCTTCGGCAGCTCCGGATCGAGCTCGAGCGCGTCGGCGAGGTTGGTGCAGACGCCGGTGGCGATGATGTGCAGCTCACCGGGGTTCTCCCGGGCGAGGCGCACGATCAGCTGCGGCGCCAGCTCGGCGACCGGGGTTACCGGGGAGGGTGGCAGCTGAACGTCGCCGATGCCGTTCGTCCCGTGAATTCGGCCCTGGCCGCGGTCGACGAGCGTGCCGCCCGACATCGACAGCTCCGACCCCACGGCCACCGGGATGTCGCTGCGGCCCACCCGGTGCAGCAGCCGAAGCGTGTTGTCGGCGGCCTGCGACGCCGTGACGTTGCCGAACGTGACCGTGATCGCGGCGAGGTCGATGGCCGGGTCGGCCAGCAGGTACAGCAGCGCGACCGCGTCGTCGATGCCGGTGTCGCAGTCGAGCAGGTACACGGCGGCCTCCGCGGGGTAGGGGTAGTCGATATGCACCCAGTATCGCGTGCCCCCGTATCCCGCCCGCACGCCAGTCGCATGCGGGCGGGACTCCGATTACTTGGTGGGTGTCGTGCTGTCGTCGTTCTGCGTGGCAGTCTCGGACTTCTCGCCGCGGCGGCGGGCCACCCCGTAGGCGATGCCGCCGACGATGAGCACAGCGGCGATGCCGATGATCCACGGTGTCGGGTTGGCGGCAGCCTCGGTCTCCGAAGTGTCCGAAGAGTTCTCCGAGGCATCGGGCGCGGTCGACGGCGCGCTGCTCGGGGCGGCGCCGGCGGTGCTGTCTTCGGTGGGTGTGGGCTCCGGCTCGCAGGTGGGGGCGGTCGCGGAACCGGTCTCGGGTTCGAAACCGGCGGGCGGCGCCCAGGTGAAGCTCGAGGAGCCCTCGGTGGGGTGGCTGTCGCCCGACACGAACTGCCAGGTCATGGTGTAACTGCCTGCCTCGCCGAGCGCGGCGGGTGTGGACAGAGTGGCGTCGGCGATCGTGAAGCAGCCGTCGCCGAAGTACTGCCCCGCGGCATTCTGCACCAGCAGGCCGAATGCGGCGTCGCCCGCTCCGGTGAAGAACGGTTCGGACGCCGTGACGGCGAACTCGGCGGGCAACTCTGAGATTGTCGCCCCGTCAGCGGGGGTCGGGGTGGCGGAGCTGTGCGCGCTGGCGGCGAGCGGTGCACCGAGGGTGAGCAGAGCGGCGGCGCCGAGCGCAGCGCACGCACGAATAACGGTCGTGGTCATGGAAACTGTCCTGAATTCTGTGAGGTGGGGAAGGTGGCTGGGGCCCAACCCGCGCACCTCGCGGTGCCGGGGTCAGGCGAACGCAGCCGCCGGGGGACCTCGGCGCCGGAATGCGGTCAACACGCGGCCGAGTGCCCGAGGCGCCCGGACGCCCGGCGCGGCCAGCCGACCGGGGCCGGCAATCGACACGGGCGCCAGCTGGGCGGCGCGCAGCAGCGGCGCGACGATCAACCCGGCGGTGACAATCAGTCCGGCGATCACGACCAGGCCGTGTCGAATCAGGGTGTAGGTGGCCAGCGCGGCGACGCCATGCAGTAGCCACATGTCGGCGTGGGCATCCGGTGCCGCCGTCGGCGCCACGATCAGCGCCGTCTGGTGGTGTGCTGCGTCTACCAGCCCAGTTCCCGTCAGCCCCGTGCCCGCCGTGTGGCTGGCGCCGCCGGGGCCGAACAGGGCGAACAGCATGTGCAGGATGCCCTGACTGGTGAGCACCATCAGGCCGAGCCGGAGGCGGGTGATGCGGCGCCCGGCGAACAGCATGCAGACGAGACCGCCGAACACCACGGCGAACACCATCGCGATCAGCTGCGGAAAAGCGCCGTCGACCAGGCCGTGCGCCACCGCGGCGATCAGGGTTGCCGCGGCGGCGGTGCTCCAGCCGCGGACGACCCGAGCCCACCGCGTCGGCGCTGGACGACTCCGGGGCATGCCACCACGATAACCCCGCGGCTCACACGGACATGCCGCCGCGCGACATGTGCGCGCGACTGTCACTGGATCGGGTTAGGCTCGGTACACGAGCACGGTTGATAGAGGGAGGCCGCGCAATGGCACGAATCGGTGAGAGCGCCGACTTGCTGAAGTGTTCTTTCTGCGGAAAGAGCCAGAAGCAGGTTCAGCAACTCATTGCTGGCCCCGGCGTATACATCTGCGACGAGTGCGTCGAGTTGTGCAACGAGATCATCGAGGAGCGTCTGGCCGAAGCCGGCGAAGAGACCTCGAGCGAGTTCGAGCTGCCCAAGCCGAAAGAGATCTACTCCTTCCTCGAGGAATACGTCATCGGGCAGGAAGCCGCCAAGAAGGCGCTCTCGGTCGCGGTGTACAACCACTACAAGCGCATCAGGGCCGGCAGTGCCATCCACCCCGCCGACGTGCACGCCGACGACGTCGAGATCGCGAAGAGCAACATCCTGCTGATCGGACCGACCGGCTGCGGCAAGACCTACCTCGCGCAAACCCTCGCCAAGCGCCTGAACGTGCCGTTCGCAGTTGCGGATGCCACTGCCCTCACCGAGGCGGGCTACGTGGGCGAAGACGTGGAGAACATCCTGCTGAAGCTCATCCAGGCCGCTGATTATGACGTCAAGCGGGCGGAGACGGGCATCATCTACATCGACGAGGTCGACAAGATCGCCCGCAAGGCCGAGAACCCGTCGATCACCCGCGACGTGTCCGGCGAGGGCGTGCAACAGGCGCTGCTGAAGATCCTGGAGGGCACGGTCGCCTCGGTTCCGCCGCAGGGCGGGCGCAAGCATCCGCACCAGGAGTTCATTCAGATCGACACCACCAACGTGCTGTTCATCGTGGCGGGGGCGTTCTCCGGTCTGGAAGACATCATCTCGTCACGGGCGGGCAAAAAGGGCATCGGCTTCGGCGCCCCGCTGCACTCCAAGGGTGACAACGTGAACTACTTCACCGAGGTTCTGCCGGAAGACCTGCACAAGTTCGGGCTGATTCCCGAATTCATCGGCCGCCTGCCCGTGGTCACCACGGTCACGCCGCTCGACCAGCACGCGCTGATGCAGATCCTTACCGAGCCGAAGAACGCACTCGTGCGCCAGTACCAGCGCATGTTCGAGCTCGACGGTGTCGAGCTGGAGTTCGAGACCGACGCCCTCGAGGCGATCGCCGATCTGGCGGTGCTCCGGCAGACCGGTGCCCGCGGACTGCGCGCGATCCTCGAAGAGGTTCTCGGACCGATCATGTTCGAGGTGCCGTCCTCCAGCGAGGTGGCCAGGGTCGTCGTCACCCGTGACGCCGTACAGAACAACGCGGCGCCCACGATTGTGCCTCACAAGCCGCGCCGTCAGGAGAAGTCGGCCTAAGCCCCGGCTGGAAGCCCGCGGGGGAGAGGCGTCCATTGCTGCAGCCGATCGTCGCAGGAGTCATCGGCGCGCTCACCGGATTCGCGAGCTCATTTGCGATCGTGATCGCCGGGCTGCGGGCGAGCGGTGCCAGCGAGCAGCAAGCGGCGAGCGGGCTCCTCATCCTCTGTCTCGCCCAGGCGATTCTTGCCATGGTGTTCTCTTGGCGTTACCGGATGCCGCTGTCGTTCTCCTGGTCGACGCCGGGTGCGGCCATGCTGATCGCGTCGGAGGGGGTTACCGGGGAGTTCTCCGCGGCGGTGGGTGCGTTCATCGTCTGCGGCGTCCTGCTGGCGTTGACCGGGCTCTGGCCGGCGCTTGGACGGGCAATGACCGCGATCCCGACTCCGCTTGCCAGCGCGATGCTTGCCGGCATCCTGTTTCCGATGTGTCTGGCTCCGATCACCGCGGCAGTCGACCTGCCGATGTTCGCACTGCCCGTGGTTCTCGTCTGGTTGGTGCTCTATCGGCTGGCGCCGCGCTGGGCGGTGCCAGCCGCCATGGTGGTGACCGTGATTGTTGTGGGCATCGCTGCCGGGGACCAGTGGGCGGATGGGGCGTCTCTGCTGCCGCAGTTCAGCCTGGTGCCGCCGACCCTTGACCCCGCGGTGATTGTCAGCCTCGGCGTACCGCTGTACATCGTGACGATGGCGGGGCAGAACGTGCCCGGCTTCGCGGTGCTCACCACATTCGGCTACCCCGCGCCGCCGGTGGCGCCCATTCTGATCGGCAGCGGACTCATCTCGGCCGCCGGCGCGTTCGTCGGAGGCCACGTGAACAATCTGGCGGCGCTCTCGGCCGCAATCATGGCCGGGCCCGACGCGCATCCGGATCGAGACAAGCGCTGGGTGGCCACGTTCAGCGGGGGAGCGGCGTACATTCTGCTGGGCCTCGGCGCGGGGGCTGCCACGGCGGTGGTGGCCGCGGCGCCGCCGGTGCTGATCACTGCGGCGGCCGGGCTCGCCCTGTTCGGCGCGTTCATCGCCGCGCTCGTCTCTGCCTTCGGCGAGACCCAGCACCGTCTGGCGGCGGCGGTCACCTTCCTGGTCGTGGTATCCGGAGTGGTGATCGTGGGAATCGGGAGCGCCTTCTGGGGGCTGATTGCCGGCGGCGTGGCGATGGCCTGGCTGATGGGCCGCCGGCCCAGCATCGCGTGAGGACACCGGATTAGATCGAGAAGAAGTCCTCTTGCTCGGCATGCGCACGCCGCAGGTTCTCGCGCAGCAGCTCCGGCTGTTTCATCATGGCCCGATATTTCGGGGGAAGCCCGGTGACGGTGTGCTCGGCCTCGACCATCTCGTCGTACACCCGCTGACGCTCCACTGGGTCGGCGGTGTAGGACAGGTCGAGATACTCGTCGGAGTAGCGACGCAGGTTGACCACGGCGGTGCGCGCCTTGCCCTTGGGGCTCACGATCGAGCCGACCACGGTGATCACGAGGATGCCGATGATGACTGTGAGGGACAGGCCGGTTGAGATCTCGATCACCGGCACGGGCTCGCCGCCGTTGATGAACGGCAGGTTGTTCTCGTGCAGCGCGTGCAGCACGAGCTTCACGCCGATGAAGGCCAGGATCGCGGCCAGCCCGTAGGACAGGTAGATCAACCGGTCCAGCAGTCCGTCGATCAGGAAGTACAGCTGCCGCAGCCCGAGCAGTGAGAACGCGGTCGCGGTGAAGACGATGTAGACGTTCTGGGTGAGCCCGAAGATCGCCGGGATTGAGTCGAGTGCGAATAGCAGGTCGGTGCCGGCGATCGCGACCATTACCAGCAGCATCGGGGTGAGCGCCCGCTTGCCCTCGTGCATGGTGAACAACTTGTCGCCGTCGTAATAGTCGGTGGTGTGGAACACCCGCCGCACCAGGCGGATGACGAAGTTCTCACCCTCGTCGTCGTGCGAGGGTTTGAGCAGGTTGCCGGCGGTGATGAGCAGGATCAGCCCGAAGATGTAGAACACCCACGCGAACGTGTTGATCAGCGCGGCGCCGAGGAAGATGAATCCGGTGCGGGCGATCAGCGCGAAGACGATGCCGAACAGCAGCACCTTCTGCTGGTCTTCGCGCGGAACCTTGAAGCTTCCCATGATGATCAGGAACACGAACAGGTTGTCGACGGAGAGCGCCTTCTCGGTGACGTAGCCGGCAAAGTACTCAGTGCCGAGTTCGAGACCGCCGAAGACAAACATGCCAACACCGAACAACACGGCGATGCCGACGTAGATCGACGACCAGATCGCTGATTCGCGCAGGGTCGGCGCGTGCGCCGTGCGCACGTGGAAGACGAAGTCGAACACCAGCAGGCCGATGATGAAGATTATCGTCAGCACCCAGATCCAGGTGGGGATCATCAGTTCAGCCCTCTCCGCTCCAGCAACGGGGTGATGTCGGCGGCTCGTCCTCGAAAGTGCAGGTACGCCTCGTGCGGATCGACGGATCCGCCGACGCCGAGCACCAGCGCCCGGAACCGGTCTCCGTTCCCCCGGGTGAGGCCGCCGTTCGCCCGGAACCACTCCACGGTATCCGCATCCAGAACCTCGCTCCAGATGTACGAGTAGTAACCGGCGTCATACCCTCCGGAGAAGGCGTGCGCGAAGGAGGTGCTGGAGTAGCGTGGCGGCACGGCGGGGTTATCGAGTCCGACCGACGCCAGCGCGCCGGCCTCGAATTGGGCGACATCCGAAATATTGGCATGGGCCTCGATCAGGTGCCAGGCCTGATCGAGCAACGCCGCGGCCAGGTATTCACTGGTGGCGAATCCCTCGTTGAATTTCTGCGACGCCTGAATCCGGTCGACCAGGTGCTGCGGCATCCGGTCGCCGCTCTCGTGATGCACCGCGTAGTTCTGGAGTACCTCCGGCCAGAGCATCCACATCTCGTTGACCTGGCTCGGAAACTCCACGAAGTCACGGAAGACATTGGTGCCGGCGAACTTCGGGTACGTCACCTCGGCGAACAACCCGTGCAGCGCGTGCCCGAACTCGTGGAACAGCGTGGTCACCTCGTCGAAGGTGAGCAGGGTGGCCTCGCCCGGGGACGGCTTCGCCACGTTGAGATTGTTGACGACGATGCTCGGATGCTGCAACAGGCTGTTCTGCGAGATGAGCGAGTTCATCCACGCTCCGCCGCGCTTGGAGTCGCGGGTGTACAGGTCGAGGATGTACAGGCCGAGCGCGGAGCCGTCTTCGTTGTGCACCTCGAACACGCGGGCGTCCGGGTGGTAGGCGGACAGGTCGTCGCGCTCGGTGAACGTCACGCCGTACAGCCGGGTGGCGGCGAAGAAGACACCGTCACGCAGCACCCGCTCCGCCTCGAAGTACGGGCGCATCGCCGCGAGGTCGACGTCGAATTCGGCGCGGCGCACTTGTTCGCTGTAGAACGCCCAGTCCCACGCCTCGACCGTGATCTCGGCGCCGGCGATGGCCTGCAGCTTCTGCTGCTCCGCCTCCGCGTTGCGGGCGGCCGGGGGCGCCAGCTTGCCGAGCAGGTCGGTCACCGCCTCGGGTGATCCGGCGGTCTCGTCGGCGGTGACGTATGCGGCGTGTGTGGGGAAGCCGAGCAGGTTGGCCCGCTCGGCGCGCAGGCGCGCGATCTCGAGCACCAGGGCACTGTTGTCGTGCTCGCCGCCGCGGCTGCCTCGCGAGCGCGACGCCGTCATGATGCGCCGGCGCAGTTCGCGATCGGTCAGCGACGACAGCAGCGGGTGGCCGGTCGACAGCACGAGCGTGATCAGGTACTTGCCGTCCAGCCCGCGTTCCCTGGCAGCTTCGCCAGCGGCCGAGATCTGTTCGGGCGCGAGCCCGTCGAGCTGCCGCACATCATCGATGACAACGGCCAGGTCGTTGGTGTCGGCCAGCAGATTCTTCTCGAACCGGGTGGTTAGCGTTGACAGTCGCTGGTTGAAATCGCGGAGCTTGGCCTTCTGCGCCTCGGCCAGCGCGGCGCCGGCGAGGCTGTACTCGGTGTAGTAGCGCTCGATCAGGTACTGCGACTCCGCGTCCAGCCCGAGCCGGCCGCGGCGGCCGTGCAGGGTCTCGATGCGTTCCCAGAGCGCGGGGTTCAGTCGGATGGCGTCGGTGTGCGCGGCAATCCTCGGCGCGTACTGCTCTTCGAGCGCGTTCGTGAAGTCGCTGGAATCCGCCGAGCTGCGGGTGAAGAACACGTGCGAGACCCGGCTCAGGGTCTGCCCGCTGCGCTCCAGCGGCAGCATGGTGTTCTCGAATGTGGGTTCTTCCGGGTTCGCGACGATCGCGGCCACCTCGGCGAGCTGTTCCTCGAATCCGCGGTCAAACGCCTCCGTGTAGTGCTCGTCCGCGATGTCGGCGAACGGCGGCAGCCCATACGGCAACACCGAGGGGGAGAAGAACGGATTCGTCATGGAGCCACCCTATTCTCGAAGCATGACGCCAGCGCGGGAACGATACACACACGGCCACCACGACAGCGTGCTTCGAACGCACGCGTGGCGGACGGTGGAGAACTCCGCCGCATACCTGGTGCCGGAGCTGACGCCCGGGCTGACCGTGCTCGACGTCGGCAGCGGACCCGGCACCATCACCATCGACCTGGCCGAGCGGGTGGCACCGGGCCGCGTGGTCGGTGTGGACACGTCGGCCGACGTGACCAGAAAGGCCGCCGACCTCGCCGCGGAGCGGTCGGTCAGCAACGCCAACTTCGTTGTGGGAGACGCCTACGCCCTCGACTTCGAGGACGCCAGCTTCGATATCGTGCATGTTCACCAGGTGCTGCACCACCTGGCCGATCCGGTGGCGGCGCTCACCGAATTCCGCCGGGTGTGCAAACCGGGCGGCGTGGTCGCCGTGCGGGAGGTCGACTACGCGGGCACCATCTGGTACCCGGAACTCCCCGGCCTCGCCGAGTGGATGGCGCTGTACCAGCGAGTGCACCGGTCGAACGGCGGCGAACCGGATGCCGGCAGGCGGCTGAAGGCCTGGGCGCAGGCGGCGGGGTTCACCGAGGTCGAGTCCTCGGCATCCATATGGTGCTTCTCCACAGAGGACGAGCGGCGATGGTGGGGCGAAGCCTGGGCCGAGCGAGCGGTCGCGTCGGGGTTCGCCGACACCGCGCTCGGGTCGTCACTGGCCTCGACCAGCGACCTGGAACGGATCCGAGACGCCTGGCTGACCTGGGTGAGCTCACCCGAGGGCTGGCTGTCGATGCCTCACGGCGAGGTGCTCTGCCGTGTCTGATCGTCATCAGAGTCGGGAACGGGCACGCCTGCGCGCGTCTTGGCCAGCTGGATCTGCTCGTACACGTGCGCGCGCAGTTCGGTGAACCGGGGAGCGCTGCGCGTGCTGAGCTGGTCGCGCACGTCGGGCAGGTCGATGCGGAGGTCATCCTGAATGACCGTCGGCGAGCTGGACAGCATAATCACCCGCTGACCGAGGTACACCGACTCGTCGATGTCGTGCGTGACAAACAACACCGTGACGCCCAGCTGGTGCCAGATCGACCGGATCAGGTCTTCCAGGTCGGCGCGGGTCTGCGCATCGACCGCGGCGAACGGTTCATCCATCAGCAGCACCTGCGGCTTGTACGCAACCGCCCGGGCGATCGCCACCCGCTGCTGCATGCCGCCGGACAGCTGCCAGGGGTAGCTCCTCGGCACGTGCGCCAGCCCCACCGAGTCCAGCGCGCTCTCGACCAGGTCGTTGCGTTCGGCCTTCCCGATGCCGGCGTTCTTCAGGGGCAGTTCGACGTTGCCGCGCACGGTCATCCACGGGAACAGGCTGCGCCCGTACTCCTGGAAGACCACCGCCATCCCTTTCGGCGGGCTGGTCACCTTCTTCCCGTTCAGCTCGACAGTGCCGCTGGTCGGGGCCATCAGGCCGGCGATGCACTTGAGCAGGGTGGTCTTGCCCGAACCGGACGGCCCGACCAGGCAGGCGAGCTCGCCGGGCGCCAGGTCGAAGGTGAGGTTGTGCACGGCCTCGAAGGATCCGGCATCCGTCTGATAGATCTTCTGCACGCCCCGCACCGACAGGGCGGGGGTCACTGCGGCGGTCTGACTGGAATCGCTGAGAGTCATGTGGTGTGCAGCTCCTTGAGGCCGTAGTACCAGTGCAGGATGCGCCGTTCGACGAACTGGAAGATCAACGACAGCGCAATGCCGATCAGCCCGAGCAGCACGATGCCGCTCCACATCTCGGGGATGGCGAACGACCGCTGGAACTGGATGATGGTGAAGCCGAGGCCGGAGGACGACGCGAACATCTCGGAGATGACCATCAGGATGAGGGCGATCGACAGGCACTGCCGAACCCCGGCCATGATCTGCGGGCTCGCCGACGGCAGCACGAGATACCGGATGCGGGCGAAGCCGTGGATGCCGTACACCCGAGTCGCATCGCCGAGCACGTCGTCGACGGCTCGCACACCCTCGACCGTGTTCAGCAGCACCGGCCAGAGCGCCCCGGAGATGATCACGAGGATCTTCATCTGGTCGTTGACGCCGACCAGCAGCAGCAACAGCGGCACCAGCACCGGTGGCGGGATGGCGCGGAAGAACTCCAGCAGAGGCTCGAACAGCTGACGCAACCAGCGCACCGAGCCGATCAGCGTGCCGAGGGCGATTCCGAGCAGGATGGCGACGACCACGCCGATCGCGAGCCGGGTGAGACTCGGCAGCACGTCGTCGAAGAACCGTTCGCTGAACCAGACGTCGACGAAGGTCTGCACCAGTTGGCCGGGCTTGGGGGTGTAGAAGTTGACCTCGCCGAGCGTGAGCACCCACCAGAGCAGAATGAGCACGATGGGTAACCCGACGAAGTACAGGGTGCGTTTCAGTAGTTTCATACGACGACCTCTCCGCGCACCGAGGTGTGCCAGGCGAGCGTCCGTCGCTCCACGACCCGGGCCACCACATTGATCAGGATGCCGATCAGGCCGGTGGCGAGCACCAGCGCGTACATCGACGTGGTCGCGCCGCCGGCCTGGGTCAGTGCAATCTGCTTGCCGAGGCCGGGGCTGCCGATCAGCAGCTCGCCGGTGATGGCGAGGATCAGCGCGACCGCGGCGCCGAGCCGCAGCCCCGTCATCAGGTACGGGAGGGTGGTCGGCCAGACCACGTGGCGCATCCGGGCGAACCAGCCGAGGCCGTAACTCTTGGCGGTGTCGTTCGCCACCGAGTCGATGTCGGCCACGCCGTACAGCACCTGCAGCAGCACCTGCCAGAACGCGGCGTAGATGATCAGCATGATCGTCGATTCCATCTTGATGCCGAACAGCAGCACCGCGAGCGGGATCAGCGCCACCGACGGCACCGGCCGCAGAAACTCGATCGTCGACTGGGTGGCGCGCCGGAGGAACGTGCTCGACCCGATCACGAGGCCCAGCACGATCGCGGCGACAGCCGCGATGCCGAGCCCGATCGCCCAGGTGATCATGGTCTCGGCGACATCGTTCCAGAACTCCGGATCACCCAGGTACTCCACCAGGCGCACGACGACGTCGCTGGCCGGCGGCAGGTAGCTCGGGTTGACCAGGCCAGATCGCGGCACCAGCTCCCACAGCAGCAGGAACAGTAAGATGCCGATCACGCCGAGCATCGGTCCGGACAGGGCCGCTCTGCGCTTTCCGCTGCTCGGTTTTTCGGTGCCCGGTTCTCTGGTGTCCGGCATCCTGCTTGTCCGTGTCTCGTCGGTGAGGGTCGGCGGTTAGGGCTGCAGCAGCTCGTCCAGGTTCGGCTCCTCGCTCAGAGTGCCGTACTTGGTCGCGGCGGCGCCGAGCTTCGCGATTGCCTCACGGTTGAACTCGGGGTTGAACCGCGGCAACGCGATTCGCTCCAGCACGTCGGCGGGGATCTCGGTGTAGGTGGTGACGATGCGCCGCACCTCGTCCGGGTTCTCCTGGGCGAACTCCAGTGACCGGTTCATCGCGGTCTTGAACGCCTCCACCGTGTCGGCCTCCGCCTCCAGCTGGTCACCGGAGGTGAAATAGCCGGAGACGTCGAGGTTCTCATCGAAGTCGGCGAAGTTGTAGGTGACCACCCGGGCTCCGGCGTCGATCGCTGAGGTCATGAACGGGTCGAGGATCCAGGCGGCGTCCACCTGCCCGTTGGCGAGCGCGGCCGGTGCGTCGGGGAACGGGATCTCGACGAACTCGATGCTCTCCGGGTCGCCCCCGTCGTCCTCGACGACCTGACGGATGGTGGTATCGCCGATGTTGGCGAGGGTGTTCACCGACACCCGTTTGCCCGCAAGGTCGGCAGGGGACTGGATGTCGGAGTCGGCGTTCACTAACACGCCGCTGAAGTCGAAGGTGGGGTCACCCGTGGTGGAGTTGCCGTTCGCCACGTACACGATGTCGAGACCCTTGTCGCGGGCGACCATGCTCGACACATAGTTGCCGAAGGCGAAATCGAAGTCGCCGCTGATCACGCCGGGGATCAGCGCGGCGCCGCCGGCGCCGGACTCGATCGTGACGTCGAGGCCCTCCTCCTCGAAGAAGCCCTGCTCGACCCCGAGATGCAGCGGCGCGGTGTCGACGATCGGGATGATGCCGACCGTGATCGCAGTGAGCTCGCCGTCCGCGGCGGTTTCATCGCCGCTCGGCTCTGTGGTGTTGCTGCACGCGGCCAGCGCGAACACGGACACTGCCGCGATGCCGACCAACAGGGAACGCTTCATGGGTCACTCCTTTGTGAGATGAATCAGCTGCGGCGCGGGTTGACGTCAGCACCATTCTGCCCATGACAATGCCCCGGTGCCTAAGAACCGGGGCATTGTCATCGCATGGTTACTCGGCGGCGTGTACCGTCACCGTGCCGTCCGCGCGTTCGCGGATGGTGGTGCCGTCGTCCAACTCGACGACGGCGCGGCCCTCGAGCCAGGTCAGCGTCCAGCGCCAGCCAGCGGTGTCGAACGTCGCGACATCCGCTTCCACCTGGCGCACCGCGGTCAGCACGTTCTCGGAGAGCCGGGCCGGCGCCTCGGCGCCGACCGCCCAGCGGGTACCGAGCTGCATCAGGCGGCCGGCTGGTCGGTGAGCACGATGTCCCGCACGGCGACCTCGGTGCCGACGACGAACGACAGTTCGGCGATGCGGCCGACGGCCTTCAAGTCGGCCTCGGCCTCAGCCAGCAGCGCCGGGCCTTCAATCACGGCCGATGACACCTCGGTCTTCTGCGAGGCCTTGGCGTCGGTCTTGGCGCGGCGGATGCCGATCAGGGCGGCGCTGACCAGCGGCAGCAGTCCGGTGGTGGGCTCCTCGTTCGCCTCGGCCGCGCTGGGCCAGGCGGCGCCGTGCACCGAACCCTCGTGGGTCCAGCTCCACACCTCTTCGGTGGCGAACGGGATGAACGGCGCGAACAGGCGCAGCAGGATGTCGATGGCGGTGCGCAGGGTGTACACGGCGCTGGCCTGACCCTCCGGGGTGGTGGCGCCGTATGCGCGTTCCTTCACCAGTTCCAGGTAGTCGTCGCAGAAGGTCCAGAAGAACTGCTCGGCGGTTTCCAGCGCACGGGCGTGGTCGAAGTCGTTGAACGCCTTGGTGGCGGTCCTCACCACCTCGGCGAGGGTGGCGAGCAGGTCTAGGTCGAGCGGCTCAGTCGCGCCGGTTCCGGCGGTCGCGTGGGCCGAAACCTCGGCATCCGTGAACGAGTACACGAACTTCGACGCGTTCAGCACCTTGATCGCCAGGCGGCGGCCGATCTTGATCTGCTTGGGGTTCTGCGGGTCGAACGCCGCGTCGGTGCCGAGTCGGCTGGATGCCGCCCAGTAGCGCACCGCGTCGGAGCCGTGTTCGTCGAGCATGCCGGCCGGGGTGACCACGTTGCCCTTCGACTTCGACATCTTCTTGCGGTCGGGGTCGACGATGAATCCGGAGATCGCGGTGTGCTTCCACGGCGCCTGCCCGTCGAACTCCAGCAGCGAGCGCAGCGCGGTGGAGAACAGCCAGGTGCGGATGATGTCCTGCCCCTGCGGGCGCAGGTCATACGGGAAGACCGCGGTGAACAGCTTCTGGTCGCTCTCCCATTTGCCGGCCAGCTGTGGGGTGAGCGAGGAGGTGGCCCAGGTGTCCATCACGTCGAGCTCGCCGACGAAGCCGCCCGGTTGGTTGCGCCGGCTCTCGTCGAAGCCGGGTGCGGCATCCGATGACGGGTCAACCGGAAGGCTCGCCTCATCCGGGGTGATGGGGGAGTCGAAGACCGGGTTACCGTCGGCGTCGAGCGGGTACCAGACCGGGATCGGCACGCCGAAGAACCGCTGCCGGCTGATCAGCCAGTCGCCGTTCAGGCCGTTCACCCAGTTCTCGTAGCGCACCTTCATGAACTCGGGGTGCCAGTCGATGCGGTGGCCGAGGTCAACCATGCGGGCGCGCAGGTCGTCGGACCTGCCGCCGTTCATGATGTACCACTGGCGGGTGGAGACGATCTCGAGCGGCTTGTCGCCCTTCTCGTAGAACTTGACGGGGTGGGTGATCGACTTGGGGTCGCCGATCATCTCGCCGCTGGCCTTCAGCAGGTCCACGACGGCCTGCTTGGCGCTGAACACGGTCTTGCCGGCCAGCTGACCGTAGGCGGCCTTCGCGGCGGCCGAGGTGATCGCGGCGGGCGGGTCGCTGATGATGCGCCCGTCGAAACCGATGATGGCGCGGTTCGGCAGGTCGAGTTCCCGCCACCAGATCACGTCGGTCAGGTCACCGAAGGTGCAGATCATGGCGATGCCTGATCCCTTGTCCTTCTGCGCCAGGTGGTGGGCGACGATCGGAACCTGCACGTCGAACACCGGGGTGGTCGCCGTCGTGCCGAACAGGTGCTGGTACCGCTCGTCATCCGGGTGTGCGACCAGCGCCACACAGGCCGGCAGCAGTTCCGGGCGGGTGGTCTCGATGTGGATGTCGCCATCCGGGTGGTGGAAGGCGAGGCGGTGGTACGCGCCGGGCTGGTCCTTGTCCTCAAGCTCCGCCTGGGCCACGGCAGTGCGGAAGGTGACATCCCACAGGGTGGGAGCATCGGCCTGGTATGCCTCGCCGCGGGCGAGGTTGCGGAGGAACGCCTTCTGCGCCATCGCCTGCGACTCGTGCGAGATCGTGCGGTACGACTGGGTCCAGTCCACCGAGAGCCCGAGCTTGCGCCACAGGTCTTCGAACTGCTTCTCGTCTTCGACGGTGAGACGTTCGCAGAGTTCGATGAAGTTGCGGCGGCTGATCGGCTTCTGGTCGGCGGCCTTGCTGCTCTTGTTGTCTCCACCCTCGAACGGCGGCGTGAAGTCAGGCTCGTACGGCAGCGACGGGTCGCAGCGCACGCCGTAGTAGTTCTGCACCCGACGTTCGGTGGGCAGGCCGTTGTCGTCCCAGCCCATCGGGTAGAAGACGTTCTTGCCGAGCATGCGCTGCTGGCGGGCGATGATGTCGGTGTGCGTGTAGCTGAACACGTGGCCGATGTGCAGCGAACCGGATGCGGTCGGTGGGGGAGTGTCGATCGAGAACACCGGGTGTTCCTCGGTCGAGCGTGTTCCGGCGGTCGAGCTTGTCGAGACCGCCGCGTCACGATCGAACCGGTAGGTGCCCTGCGTTTCCCAGCTGGCTCCCCACTTGGATTCGAGGCCTTCGAGGGCGGGCTTGTCAGGGATCTGCGACGACATGGATACTCCGGTTCGATATGTGCGGCACCGAGTCTGAGGGGAGGTGCCTGAGTGTGAAGACTGCCCCCATGGTATCGAACCGCGAACGGACCGCCGTCCGAGTCGCGGGTCGCGGCTACCGACCGTCGGCGGCCACCGGCTTCAGTCGAAACAGCCGAATGGTGCGTCCGGACTGCCGCTCGTAGCCCCGATAACCAGGCCACTGCCGCTCGAGCAGCAGCCAGGCCGCCTCGCGCTCCTGACCGCCGAGCAGGGCGGCGTGCACCGGCATCCGCCGGCCACGCACGGTAATGGCGGCATCCGGATGCGACAGCAGGTTGTAGCTCCAGGCCGGATGCCGCTCCCTCGCGAAGCTGGTGCCGGCCACAATCGCGCGGCCGCGGCCATCGGGGCAGTACATCAGCACCGTGTCCCGTTCGATGCCCGACTTCGCCCCACGCGAATGCAACACCAGCGACGGCACCAGCAGGCTGCTCAGCTGCACCCTGCCACGGCTGAGCGCGCCGACCGCCCGCTCCATCGGTGGCAGCGCCTTCGGGGCGAGCAACCGGAACAGGCGGGTGCGGGTCAGCGGGGCGATCGTTGCTCGCGCAACCTGGGTCGCGGTAGGCATACCCGGATCATCCCAGATCGTGCAGCACGAACGCCGCGAGAAAGCCGATGGTGGCTACCAGTCCGGTGAGGGTGTGGTCTCCCTCGAAGGCCTCCGGGATCATCGTGTTGGTCAGCATCGCGAGGATGGCCCCTGCCGCGATCGTGGTCACGAACGCGACGGTCGAGCCGGAGGCATCCGCGAACAGCAGAAAGCCGACAAGTGCCGCGACGCCGGATGCGAGCGCGATTCCGCCCCACACCCCGAACACGTACGCGGCGCTGCGCTTCGACGCCTTCATGCCGGAGCTGCTCGAGAGCCCCTCGGGCAGATTGGAGACCGCGATCGCGACGAAGATCGGCACGCTGAACGTGGCTCCTGCCGCGACACTCACCCCGAGCACGATCGACTCCGGGACGCCGTCGAGCAGTGCCCCGATGGCGATGGCACGACCGCTGCCGGGTTTCTCACTCTCCGCGGTCTGCCGATCGCCATGATGCATGCGATGGCGGGCACCGCGCCGGGACAGCATCGTGTCGGCAGCCACGTACACCACCGCGCCCACCAGGAATCCGGCGACGGTGGCGAACAGGCCGCCAGCTCGGTTCGCCTCCTCGACCAGTTCGAACGCGAGCGTCGAGATGAACACCCCCGCCCCGAACGCCATGACGCCGGCGACCACCGGCTGCGGCACGCGCACGAACCATCCAATGAGCGCCCCCACCACCAGCATGCAGCCGGCGGCCAGCCCGATCCCGCCGGCCAGCAGTGCGTCAGCCACGATTAGTCTGGCCCGATGCCGTGCACACCGAGGCCGAAGCCCGCGACCACCGGATCCAGCGCCGACTGCAGGTACGAGGCGAGGTCGCCGCGCGTGCTGCCCGCCGCCGCCCACTCCTGGGCGGCCGCCACCACGGCGCCGGCCATCGCGTACGCAGCGGTTCGGGCACGCAACTCCGCGACATCCGGATGCTGCCGCCTGATGAATCGCGTGACCACCGACGTCAATCGCACGAAACGACTGAGCGCGGATGCCTGCAGCTCCTGTTCCGCGCCGATGAACTCGCTCTGGGTCAGCGCCCACGGCACGCGCGCAGCGCCGTACCCACGTCCCAGATGCACGAGGGTGTTCGCCACCACCGCCACCGCATCCGGGACGGATGTCGCCGGCACCTGCCCGAGCGCATCCGCCAGCGCATCGATGCTGTCGTCCAGGTCGACCCAGAACACGTCGCTCTTCGCGGCGAAATTGTTGAAGAACGTGCCCCGGCTCACCCCGGCCCGCTGGGTAATCTCGTTCACCGTGGTGCCGTCGTAGCCGAGCTCGAGGAACAACTCGAACGCAGCCTCCTGCAGCATCGCCCGCGAGATCGCGCGTGGACGCCCGCGGGCGGTCGACCGTGCGTTCACGAATCCTCCAACAAGTCTGACCAAAGGTGGTCGATGCGGTTTATTGTACTGAGTCCAACAAAGCTAGGATGGAGGAGGTCGTTGTCGACCCCTTCCCTTCACAGAGAGAACCACAGGCATGCCCATTCTCCGTTCCCGATCGTCGCGCGTCGCGACCCTCGCCGCCGTCACCGCCGCGGCGCTGCTCCTTTCCGGCTGCGCCGCCGGAGGAAGCGTCGGCGCAGGCAGTGACTCGCGCACCATCACCTTCGGCATCGAGGGCGCAAACCTCGGTAGCGGCCACATGGACATCCACTCCACGCAACTGGACGTCAGCTCGCTCGTGCTCCGCAACTCGTTCGACTCCCTGGTGGCGCAGAACGAGGACGGCACCTTCGCGCCCTGGCTGGCGAAGTCGTGGGAGGTCTCCGACGACCAGCTGCAGTACACCTTCACACTGCGCGAGGACGTCACGTTCCACGACGGCGAACCGTTCAACGCCGAAGCGGTGAAGGCGAACTTCGACCACGTCGTCGACCCGGAGACCGCCTCCGCCCAGGCCGCCAGCCTGATCGGCTACGCCGAAGAGGGCGGCTACTACGTCGACACCCAGGTGGTCGACGAGTTCACCGTGCAGGTCAACTTCAGCCAGCCCTACGCACCGTTCCTGCAGGGCGTCAGCCTTCCGCAGTTGGGCTTCTACTCGCCCAAGGTGCTCGCCGAGTCCGCCGACACACTGCGGGCCGGCGGCCCGGACGTGACGGTCGGAACCGGCCCGTTCATCCTCACCGAATACACCCCTGACCAGGAACTCGTCTTCGAGGCGAACCCCGACTACAACTGGCCGGCCGAAGGCTCGGAGCACACCGGCACCGCGGCATCCGACCGTCTGGTGATCCGCATTCTGCCGGAAACCTCATCCCGCCTCGGCGCGCTGACCAGCGGAGAAGTGGATGTCGCGGCCGACATCACCCCGAGCATGACCGAGCAGGTCGGCGACGGGTTCGACACCACCACGGTGGAGCTTCCGGGTATCCCGTACTCGCTGTACATCAACGAGGCCAACGGCGTCTTCGCCGACCCGCTGGTTCGCCAGGCGTTCCGCATCGGCTTCGACCTGGACACGGCGATCGAGAACATCTATTTCGGCCAGTTCGACCGGGCGTGGAGCATCCTCGCGCCGACCACCCCGAACTCCTACGACCCGTCACTCGAGGGCTCCTGGCCGTACGACCCGGACGCCGCCGGCGCGCTGCTCGATCAGGCCGGCTGGACCGAACGCGACTCCGAGGGCTACCGCGTCAAGGACGGCCAGCGGCTGAGCGTCCAGTGGATCGCCTGGACTCCGGTCGCCGACGACAAGGCGAGCCTCGCCGACGTTATCCAGTCCGATCTGCGCGACATCGGCTTCGAGGTCGTTCGCGACGTTGTCGAGCCGGCTCAGTACAACGAGCTCTACGGCCCGCGCACCTTCGACCTCACCGACTGGGGCTTCTCTGGCCCGGACGCCGACGTGCTGCGGAGCCACCTGCACACCGGCGGCTTCCAGAACGCGTCAACCGTGAGCAAGCCCGAGATCGACAACCTGCTCGATGACGCGGTCGCCACCACCGACCCGGCCGAGCGGGAGTCGCTGTACCAGCAGGTGCAGCAGTGGAACAACGAACAGGTGCTCATCGTGCCGCTGTACGTGCCGAGCGAGATCACCGTCGCCAGCAAGGCCGTCGAAGGCCTCAGCTTCGACCTGTACGGGCGCGCCTCCTTCTACGGGGCGACCGTCAGCGAATGAACGCGCTCTCGGGCACCCGCGCGGTGACGTTGCGGGTGCTCGGGCGCCTCGGTGGCATGCTCCTGGTGGTCTGGGGAGCAGCCACCGCCGGCTTCATCGCGCTCCGGCTGATCCCCGGCGACCCGGTCGACGTGATGCTCGGCGTCAACGCCCGAGTCAGCGAATCCGTGCGCGACCAGATCCGCGCCGACTGGGGGCTCGACCAGTCGCCGATCGTGCAGTACTTCGCCTATTTCGGCCAGCTGATCACCGGTGATCTGGAGTCATACCAGCTGCGCCAGCCGATCACCGAGGTGATCGGCGGCCAGGTGCTGCCCACCCTGCAACTGACCTCGCTCGCGCTGGTGTTCGCCCTGCTGCTCGCCGCCGCCGCCGCGCTGCTGGCGCGCGGCAAGGGCTCCCGCTCGGTGATCTCGCTGCTGGAGTTGTTCGTCGTCTCATCGCCCACCTTCTGGGTGGGCCTCGTGCTGCTCGCCGTCTTCGCCTACCAACTGCAGTGGTTTCCGTCGGCCTCGTCCGAGGGGTTCGCGTCGCTGGTGCTGCCCGCCCTCACCCTCGCCCTGCCGATCGCCGGCATCATCAGCCAGGTGCTGCGGCAGGGCCTGGACCAGGCCGCAGAACAGCCCTTCGCCACCACCGCCCGGGCTCGCGGCATCGGCCACCGCCGGCTGGTGGCGCGGCACACACTCCGCCACGCGGCCGGTGACACCATCACCCTGACCGGGTACCTGGTCGGTTCACTGCTCGGCGGCGCCGTCCTGGTCGAGACCGTGTTCGCCAGACAGGGACTCGGCGGTGTGGCGGTGCGGGCGATCCTCGGCCGCGACATCCCGGTCGTGCTCGGCATCATCGTGCTCGCGGCGATCGTGTTCGCCGTCACCAACCTCATCGTCGACCTGCTCACCGAACGCATCGACCCTCGACTGCGCACGGCGGTGACCGCATGAGCACCCTCACCGCCACTCGACAGGCCGCCAGCTGGCGAGCCGCGCCCATCGGCGTCGTCGCAGCCGCCCTGTTCCTGGTGCTGCTGATCGCCTCAGCCATCGCGCCGGGCCTGTTCACCATGTATGACCCCATACGGGCGGATGTCGCCAACTCCCTGCAGGCGCCAAGCGCCGAGCACTGGTTCGGCACCGATCAGGCCGGCCGCGACGTATTCGCCCGGGTCGTGTATGGCGCCCGCTATTCGCTGCTGGTCGGGTTCGGTGCCACGCTGATCGCGCTGGTCTGCGGGCTGATCATCGGGGTGCTGTCGGGGATGGCGCCGCGCGCCGTCGACACCGTGCTGTCGCGGATCATCGAGATCGTGATGGCGTTTCCCGAGTTCCTGCTCGCCCTCGTCGTGATCGCCGTGGTGGGCCCGGGCGAGACCAGCCTGCTGATCGCGGTGTCGATCGCGGCCATTCCCGCATACGCCCGGATCGCCCGCGGTCAGACCATGGTGGTGCGCCGCACCGGCTATGTGCGTGCCGCCATCGCGCTCGGCGTGCCGCCCTGGCGCACAACCCTGCGACACATCATGCCCAACACGCTCGGCCCGCTGCTGGTGATGGCCACCATCGGCGTCGGCACGGCGATCGTCTCGGCCGCAGGGCTCAGCTTCCTCGGCATGGGACCGAAACCGCCGACACCAGAGTGGGGGCTGATCCTCTCCGACGGCCGCAACTTCCTGGCCACCGCCTGGTGGATCGCCGTGTTCCCCGGCCTGGCGATCACCGCCACCGTGATCGCCACCAGCACCGTCGGCCGCTACCTCAGGCAGCGGGGCACCTCATGACCTTCGTCTCGGTGCGGAACCTGCGGGTCGCCTTCGGCGCGACCGAGGCGGTGCGCGGGGTGTCCTTCGACATTGCTCCGGGGGAGTGCCTCGCCCTCGTCGGCGAATCCGGCTCCGGCAAGACCATGACCGCCCGTGCCCTGCTCGGACTCACCCCGCCCACCGCACGCGTGAGCGCCGACCAACTGGTGGTCGCCGGCCACGACACCGCCGGCTTCGGCGACCGCGACTGGCGCGGCATCCGCGGCAACCGGGTTGGCCTGGTCAGCCAGGACGCCCTCGTCTCGCTCGACCCGCTGCGCCGGGTCGGGCGCGAGGTGGCCGAGGCCATCGAGGTGCACGAGCCCCGCAGCGGTGACACGGCCGGCCGGGTGCTTCAATTGCTGACGGATGTCGCGGTGCCCGACCCCGAGCAGCGGGCCAAGCAGTACCCGCACGAGCTGTCGGGCGGCCTGCGCCAACGCGCGTTGATTGCGTCCGCCCTCGCCGGATCGCCCAGCCTGCTGATCGCCGACGAACCCACCACCGCGCTCGACGCGACCGTGCAGGCGCAGATCCTCGACCTGCTCGCCGAGTTGAAGGCCGCCGGGCTGGCCCTGCTGCTGGTCAGTCACGACCTGGGCGTCGTCGCCCGACTTGCCGACCGCATCGCCGTGATGAAGGACGGCCAGATTGTCGAGGAAGGCGCCGGCGACGTGCTCGAGGCGCCGCGGCATCCGTACACTCGCATGCTGATCGACGCCGTGCCCGGCCCGCGCACCGCGACCGACATTGAGAGCATCGACGTCGTGCTGGCCGCGCACAACCTGGTCAAGACGTATCGCCGTCCCGATCGCAGCACGTTCCGCGCGGTCGACGACGTGTCGTTCGAACTGCGCGCCGGCAGCACGATCGGCATCGTCGGGGAGTCCGGCTCCGGGAAGAGCACCGTGGCGCACCTGCTGCTGGGGCTGCAGCGCCCGGATGCCGGTGAGGTTGTGCTCGGCGACCAGCCGTGGTCGGCGCTGCCCGAGTCGCGGCGGCGCCCGATGCGCGGACGCATCCAGCTGATCGATCAGAACCCATTCGGCGCCCTCGACCCGCGGCACACCGTGCACTCGATCATCGGCGAGGCGGTGGCCCTGACCGACACGCCACGCGCCGATCGCGCTGCTCGGGTCAGCGAACTGCTCGGCCAGGTGGGGCTGACCGACGAGTTCCGGCGACGACGCCCGCACCAGCTGTCCGGCGGGCAACGGCAACGCGTGGCGATCGCCCGCGCGCTGGCTCGGCGGCCCGACATCCTGATCTGCGACGAGCCGGTGTCCGCGCTCGACGTGTCGATCCAGGCCCAGGTGCTCGCCCTGCTGAGCGACCTGCAACGCGCCCTCGGACTCTCGATGGTGTTCATCTCGCACGACCTCGCGGTGATCCGGCAGATGAGCGACGACATCCTGGTCATGAAGGACGGCGCCGTGATCGAACAGGGCACCGCCACCCGCGTGCTCACCAGGCCGCAGCATCCGTTCACCATGCAGCTGCTGGAGTCGGTGCCGGCGATCGCCGGCTGAGCGGCATCAGGCCGGCTGGCAGAACCGCAGCACGTTGCCGAACGGGTCGGTCAGCTCGAGGGTGGGCCCGCCCGGGGCACCGGCGTCGATGTCGGCAAGCGTGCCGGAGTACCGTTTCTGGCTCAGCTCTGTGCGCAGCGCGCTGACGTCGTCCACCGCCGCCCACACCACGGCCCCTGGCGTTCCGTCACCGCGATGCTCCGACAGGTGCAGCACCAGGCCAGACCGCGAAATCTGCGAGTAGAGCGGCAGCCCTGGCTCGAAGTGGTGCTCCCAGTCCACGGAGAAGCCGAGGAACCCGAGATAGAACTCGTGCGCCTGCTCGATAGACAGGATGCGCAGCACCGGGATGCCGGCTCTCATCACGGTGCCCTGTTTGTCGCCCTTGTCGCCCATGGTGTCGCCCACTGCGTCGCCCTTCGCTCGCTCTGCCCAGCTCGGTCTGGCCAGCGTAGACAGATCGTCTGCGGGGGAGAAGCCATGTCGAGAAACCCGTGGCCACGGCCTCGGAACCCGCCGGCGCGGCTCAAGCCTGTATTCTGGACGCAACGACACCGATCCGGCCATCACCGGGGAGTCTTCGGAAGAACGGTGGGAATCGCAAGATTCCCGCCCGGTAGAACCGAACGGGGCTGGCCCGTCATCGCCAAGGAATAAGCGGTCATCCTTCGGATGACAAACGGGGTGGTACCGCGCTGCAGGGTGAGACCCGGCAGCGTCCTCGTGCAGATGAAGATCCTGCCAGGAGACCCATGACTTACCCCCGCAACCGCCGCGAAAGCTCCGACCCTGACGGCGTCACGCCCAGCCCTAGCTTTCCCGCGATTGAGGAACGCATCCTCGCGTTCTGGAAAGACGACGCCACCTTCCAGGCGTCGATCGACCAGCGGCAGGGCCAGCCGGAGTGGGTCTTCTACGACGGCCCGCCCTTCGCCAACGGCCTGCCGCATTACGGCCACCTGCTGACCGGCTACGCCAAAGACCTGTTCCCGCGCTTCCAGACCATGCGCGGCAAGCAGGTGCAGCGCCGATTCGGCTGGGACACCCACGGTCTTCCCGCCGAGCTTGAGGCGATGCGGCAGCTCGGCATCACCGAGAAGAGCCAGATCGAAGAGATGGGCGTCGACGCCTTCAATCAGTCGGCCCGCGAATCGGTGCTGCGCTACACCAAGGAATGGCAGGCGTACGTCACCCGGCAGGCGCGCTGGGTCGACTTCGAGAACGACTACAAGACGCTCGACATCTCGTTCATGGAGAGCGTGATCTGGGCGTTCAAGCGGCTCTACGACAAGGGCCTCGCCTACGAGGGCTTCCGGGTACTGCCGTACTGCTGGAACGACCAGACCCCGCTGTCGAACCACGAACTGCGGATGGACGACGACGTCTACAAGCCGAGGCAGGACCAGACCGTCACGGTGACCTTCCCGCTGGTCGGGCCGAAGGCCGAAGCCCTCGGCCTCACCGCGGTGCGCGCCCTGGCCTGGACCACCACGCCGTGGACGCTGCCCACCAACTTCGCCCTCGCCGTGGGGCCTGCGATCGAGTACGCGGTGCTGCCGAGCGGACCGAACGGTGCAGGCGACGGCGCAGAGCAGGGCGTCGCCGACTACCTGCTCGCCGCCGACACGATCAGCTCATACTTCAAGGAGCTCGGCTACGAGACATCCGACGCCGCCCGCGCCGCGATCTCGAAGACCGTCACCGGCGCCGAGCTCGCCGGTGTGCACTACGACCGGCTCTGGGATTTCTACGCGGATGTCGAGACGTGGGGCACCGAGAACGCCTGGCAGATCCTCGTCGCCGACTACGTCGCCACCGGTGAGGGCACCGGCATCGTGCACCAGGCTCCCGCCTTCGGTGAGGACGACCAGCTGGTCACCGGAGCCGTCGGCATCCCGGTGATCCTGTCGGTGGACGAAGGCGCCAAGTTCCTGCCGCAGGTTGCGCCGGTGGCGGGTCTGCACGTGTTCGAGGCGAACAAGCCGCTCACGAACCTCCTCCGCGAGGACGGCCGCCTACTCAAGGTCGCCAGCTACGAGCACAGCTACCCGCACTGCTGGCGCTGCCGCGAACCGCTGATCTACAAGGCGGTCTCCAGCTGGTTCGTCAAGGTTCCCGAGTTCCGCGACCGCATGGTCGAGCTGAATGAGGACATCACCTGGGTTCCGGAGAACGTCAAGCACGGCCAGTTCGGAAAGTGGATCGCCGGCGCCCGCGACTGGTCGATCTCCCGCAACCGCTACTGGGGATCGCCGATCCCGATCTGGAAGAGCGATGACCCGGACTACCCGCGCATCGACGTGTACGGCTCGCTCGAGGAACTGCAGCGCGACTTCGGCACCCTGCCGCTGAACGGCGACGGCGAACCCGACCTGCACCGCCCGTACATCGACCACCTCACCCGGCCGAACCCCGACGACCCCACCGGCAAGTCCACGATGCGACGCATCGAGGACGTGCTCGACGTCTGGTTCGACTCCGGATCGATGCCGTACGCCCAGGTGCACTACCCGTTCGAGAACGCGGAGTGGTTCGACTCGCGCAACCCCGCCGACTTCATCGTGGAGTACATCGGCCAGACCCGCGGCTGGTTCTACACCATGCACGTGCTGAGCACCGCCCTGTTCGACCGTCCGGCGTTCAGCAATGTGCTCAGCCACGGCGTTGTGCTCGGCAACGATGGCCAGAAGATGTCGAAGTCGTTGCGCAATTATCCGGATGTCTCGGAGGTGCTCGACCGCGACGGGGCCGACGCCATGCGCTGGTTCCTGATGTCCAGTTCGGTCATCCGCGGCGGCAACCTGATGGTCACCGAGGAGGGCATCCGCGAGGGCGTGCGGCAGATGATGCTTCCACTGTGGAGCACCTACTACTTCTTCACCCTGTACGCCAACGCGGCCGTCCCGGCAGCAAGCGATGACGAGGGCGGAGAGACCGCTGCGGGGTACACCGCCCAGTGGCGCACCGACTCCAGCGACATCCTGGACCGCTACCTGCTGGCCAAGGCGCGCACCCTGATCAGCGACGTCACCCACGACCTGGAGTCGTTCGACTCGCCGATGGCCGCCGCCAAGCTGCGCGACTTCGCCGACGTGCTCACCAACTGGTACGTGCGTCGCAGCCGCGATCGCTTCTGGGCCGGCGATGCCGCCGGAGACGGCTGGGAAGACGCCTTCGACACCCTGTACACGGTGCTGGAGACCGTGGTGCGGGTCGCGGCCCCGTTGATGCCGCTGGTCGGTGAGGAGATCTGGCGCGGACTCACCGGTGGCCGCAGCGTGCACCTGGAGAACTGGCCAGACCCTGAGGCGTTCCCCGCCGACGACACTCTGGTCACCACGATGGACCGGGTGCGCGAGATCGCGTCCGCCGGCCTTGCCCTGCGTAAGGCGAAGAGCCTGCGGGTGCGACTGCCGCTCGCGGAGCTCACCATCGTGAGCGATGACGGCGACCGCCTGGCCGAGTTCGGCGACATCCTGAAGGACGAACTGAACGTCAAGGCGGTGCAGTTCACGCAACTGGTCGAGGGCAGCCTCGCCGACTTCGGTATCACCCGCAAACTCACCGTGAACGCCCGAGCGGCCGGCCCGCGCATTGGCAAGGAGGTGCAGCGAGTGATCGCCGCCGCCAAGCAGGGCTTCTGGGAACAGGACGGCGACACTGTGGTTGTGGATGGCGTGCAGCTGCTGCCGGCGGAGTTCGAGCTGGACCTGCAGTCTGACGACGACTCCAACGCGATCACCTTCCTGCCCGGGGGCGGATTCGTGCTGCTTGACACCGTGACCACTCCTGAGCTCGAGGGCGAAGGCCTGGCTCGCGACGTGATCCGTGCGGTGCAGCAGGCCCGCAAGCAGGCCGATCTCGACGTGACCGACCGCATCCGGCTGACCCTGGCCACCGACGCGGTCGAGACCATCGAGGAATACCGCGACCTGATCGCCGGCGAAACTCTCGCCACCAGCCTGGACGCGGTCCAGGCGGAGAATGGAACAACAACGGTCGGTTCTGGTTCGACCGTGACGGTGACGGTGGAGCGCGCATGAGCAAGAAAGATGACACCTTCGACGATTCCGGCGCCTTCGACGACGCCGCATTCGACGACATGGAATACCAGGACGCCGCAGACCGGGTGATCGACGCTCTGCTCGATCGGGTCGGTGAATCCGCCCCGCAGCCGCGGCTGGAGGCCACCCGGCGAGCGGTCGACCTGCTCGGAGACCCGCAGCGCGCCTTCTCGGTGGTGCACATCACCGGCACCAACGGCAAGACGTCGACCAGCCGGATGGTGGAGAGCATCCTGCGGGCCTATGGTCTGCGCACCGGGCTGATGACCAGCCCGCACCTGCGCCGGCTGAACGAGCGGATCGAGTTGGACGGCGCCCCGGTCTCGAACGCCGCGTTGGTGGAGAACTGGAACGACATCCAGCCCTACCTGTTGATGGTCGACGCCGAGCTCACCGCCAACGGTGACGTGCCGCTGACCTACTTCGAGGCGCTCACCGTGCTCGCGTTCGCGATCTTTGCCGACGCCCCGGTGGATGTCGCGGTGATCGAGGTCGGCATGGGCGGGCAGTGGGATTCCACCAACGTCGCCGATGGTCAGGTGGCCGTGTTCACCCCCATCGCGCTCGACCACACCCGCAGGCTGGGCAGCACGATCACCGAGATCGCCAGGACCAAGGCGGGCATCATCAAGCCGGCGGCGAGCGTCGTATCGGCGCTGCAGCTGCCGGAGGCACTGACCGAGCTGCGGCTCGCCGCCGAGCTGAACGAGGCGAGCCTCGCCGTGGACGCAACCGACTTCGCCCTGGAGTCCAACACGGTCGCGGTCGGCGGTCAGGTGATCACCGTGCGCGGCCGGGCCGGACGCTACGAAGACCTGTTCCTGCCGCTGTTCGGTGACCATCAGGCGCAGAACGCCACCCTCGCGATCGCCGCGGTCGAGTCATTCCTCGGCAACGGGGAACAGGCGCTCGATTCCGACGCGTTGGCCGAGGGGCTGGCCACCGCCACGTCACCCGGTCGGCTGCAGGTCGTCGGCACCGCGCCGACCGTATTGGTGGACGCCGCGCACAACCCGCACGGCGCTGCCGCGCTGGCCGCGGCGGTCACCACATACTTCACCTTCGACCGGGTGGCGTGCGTGGTCGGCGTGCTCGAGGACAAGGACGCCCGCGGCATCATCGAGGCACTCGACTCCGTGGTCGACGAGTTCATCGTGACCCAGTCCGATTCATCGCGGGCGTTGAATGCCGATGACCTCGCCGCAATCGTCGCCGCCGTCGCCGGTCCCGACCGGGTTCGGGTGGAGCCGCAGCTGGCGGCCGCTATGGATGAGGCGCGACAGTACGCCAGCGAAACCGTGAAGGGTGCGGTGCTGGTGGCCGGGTCGATCACGCTGGTGGCCGATGTCATCAGCCTCGCCGAGGACGAACGGTGGATGCAGTGAGTGAGCGCACCCCGCGCGTGCGCCGGCAGCGGTCGGTGACCGAAACGCTGCTGTCGATCGTGCTCGGCCTGGAGATGTTCCTCGTCTTCTTCGCCGCCCTTGTCATCTTCGGCCTGCAGCGGGTGCCTCCGGCCGCCGCGTTCATCGGCGGAGCCGCGGTCATTCTGCTGCTGATCATCACCACCCGGCTGCTGCGCTATCCGTGGGGCAAATATGCCGGTGTCGGCATGCAAGTGGTGCTGATCGCCACCGGCTTCCTGGAACCTCTGATGTTCTTCATCGGCGCAGGGTTTGCCGCCATGTACATCTACTACCTTGTGAAAGGCCAGCGCATCGACGCCCAGAAGGCGTCGTGGCAGGCAGCTCAGCCAACAGAAGAAGGAGCGTAATGTCCGTCGAAGAAACACTCGTACTCATCAAGCCCGATGGTGTGGCCCGCAGCCTCACCGGCGAGATCCTGCGCCGCATCGAAGCGAAGGGGTACAGCCTCGTGGACATCAAGCTCGTGCAGGCCGACCGCGACCTGCTGGCGAAACACTACGAGGAGCACGAGGGCAAGCCTTTCTACGAGCCGCTGATCGAGTTCATGGAGTCGGGCCCGACGGTCGCGATCCGTGTCGCCGGCAACCGGGTGATCGAGGGCTTCCGCAGCCTCGCCGGCACCACGGATCCCAGCACGGCCGCGCCCGGTACCATCCGCGGTGACCTCGGCCGGGACTGGGGACTCAAGGTGCAGCAGAACCTGGTGCACGGCAGCGACTCACCCGAATCGGCCGAGCGCGAACTCGGCCTCTGGTTCGCCTCGGCCTAACAGCTTCCGCTAACCGAGCGGTGTGAGGCGGCTGCCCCGGTGGGACACTTCACCGGGGGCCGTCACCCGCCGAAAAGGCTGAGCCCCGTCAAGTCGGAGCCTGCCGCCCGGCACGCCTGGGCGATAGCGGATCGCAGATTCGTCCATTCACCGGTTTTCGGGTTGTACGACTCTCCAGCTGCGGTGCGTTCCGCAGACTTCAAGTAGTTCGACGCTGCCGTTACCGCCTTGCCGACGTCACTGTCATCGACCAGTACGTGGTGGAAACCGTCCTTCACATCGTCGATGGTTTCGGCGTACTCAGCGGGAGTGATCACCCCGAGCGCCACGCCTTGAACAGCGTTGCCTTCCATGGTGCTCAGGGTCGTCACCTGTCCGCAGACGTGAGCCGCGCTGATGGCCGCCTCGCCAGCCTTCGGCTCTGCGGGCTCTGGCGTGGCTTCGGCAGCGGCAGGGTTCGGTGATGGCGGGACCGACTCCGGCGCAGCGCACGCGGCGAGGCCGAGCGCCATCACTGCGGCTAGCGAGACAAAGCCGATCCTGCGCATGAACGCCGAGGGCGCCGGGCTTGCTTGCTGCTTCGTGTGCGACGCGTGTTGCGGTGTGGGCATCGCCGCTCTTTCTGGACGCTCGAAGTTCGGTTTCACGATAAGTCCTCAGCTGCGTGACTTCCCATATCCAAGCCGGAACGGCCGCGACCTGCGCGCCCCGGAAGCTAGGGGCGCCCAAGCGAGGGTCAGAACAGGTAAGTCAGCAGCAGCGGGAACTGGGCGAGGATCGCGAACAGGATCACCGCGTAATTCGCGAGCACGAGCATCCAGGTAAACGGCAGCGTGCTGCGGCCCAGCGGGCGTAGCCCGCGGCCCAGGTGCCCCTCGCGCATGCTCCAGACGGTCAGTCCCCAAAACAACGGGATCTGGACGCACCACACCACAATGCAGTACACGCACAGCGTGCCGATGCTGTACACGGCCTGCGTGAACAGCCACATGATGAACACCCAGCCGAGGAACACGCCGAGCAGGAACAGCTGCCAGAACCAGCGCGCGAACCGGGCACCGGCCAGCATGCCGACACCGACCGCGATCGGGGCGACGTACGCCACGACCCCGATCAGCGGGTTCGGGAACCCGAACAGCGACCCCTGCCAGCTCTGGATCACCGGACCACACGACACGAACGGGTTGAAGTCACAGCTCAGAGACTGCTGGGGGTTTCGCAGCAGCTCGATTCGCTCCAGAACCAGAATGAACGACGCCGTCAGCCCCACGGCTCCGGCCACGATCAGGAGCAGCGCCCCGACAACACGTTTCGATTGCTGTCGGGGGAGAGTCACGCACGGATTATTGCATGGCGCAAATGCAGCATCTGAGCGAAGCGTGCGATAATTTGGAATAGTCAGATGGGCCCGCGCCCGCTCTGACGCCAAAGAAGGCTTTACCGGGCACGAAACCGGGCCACGAACGCAGCGACGGATTCGCTGCCGTGTCGGATAGCGAGTTCCGAGACGCTGTGAGAGAGCGTCGCAACGGGGATCGCGAGCAAGTTGCCTCGCGACAGTTGCACAACATGGATTTGCGGCGGTCGCTCACGCGGACCCCGCTCGAGAAGAGTACCCGGGGTGGTGCGCGGTCATCGCCACCGGGCAGGGAGTGCACCAGCAATGGTGGAAAACAACAAAAACGACGAAACCCCCAGAAAGCGGACCCGGTTGTTCGGAGGACGCCGCAAGACTGCCGAGCAGTCGGCGCCCGTGCCTGAGCCATCGGCCCCCGCGGTAGACCAGACCCCGGTCGAGCCGACTCCGGTCGAGCCCACGACCATCGAGGAGACCGCGGTCGAGAGCGCGCCGGAACCGGTCGACACGGTCGCCGAGCCCGAAGCCGCACCTGCGGCGACGGCCGCTCGCAGACGCAGCCGCGCCACCACCCCCGCCGCGAGGGCCGCTAAGGCGACCGCAGCTGCGGAGGTAGCGGATGCCGACGCCGGCGACACGGACGTTTCGAACACCGTCCAGACGGATGCCGCCGCGACCAGCACCGCTGAATCGTTCGACCAGCCGGTGGCGCTCGTCGCCACCAGCACCACGTCGCTGCTGTTCCACGCCCCGCCGCCCATCGTCGAGGCCCCGTCGCGCGCCCCGCAGGTCGACGACGAGGACGACGAGCCGTCATCCTCCCGCAGCCGGCGCCGCCGCCGCAGCGGCGACGAACCGCGTGACGGCGATGACCAGCCTGGCACCGTGGTTCGGGTTCGACAGCCGCGCAAGCAGCCCGAACCGATCACCGAACCGCAGAAGATCAAGGGCTCCACCCGCCTGGAGGCCAAGAAGCAGCGCCGCCGTGACGGGCGTGACGCCGGACGTCGCCGCCCGGTCATCACCGAAGCCGAGTTCCTGGCCCGCCGCGAGAGCGTCGACCGGGTCATGGTGGTGCGTTCCAAGTTCGGACGCATCCAGATCGGCGTGCTCGAAGACGGAGTGCTCGTCGAGCACTACGTGGCCAAGGCGCAGGATGCCTCACTGATCGGCAACGTCTACCTCGGCCGGGTGCAGAACGTGCTGCCCAGCATGGAAGCCGCGTTCGTGGACATCGGACGCGGCCGCAACGCCGTGCTGTACTCCGGCGAGGTTGACTGGGATGCCGCCGCCGCGGAGGCCGACAACAAGAACCAGGCCCGCCGCATCGAGCTGGCGCTGAAGCCCGGCGACAAGGTGCTCGTGCAGGTCACCAAGGACCCGATCGGTCACAAGGGCGCCCGGCTCACCAGTCAGGTCTCGCTGCCCGGCCGCTACCTCGTGTACGTGCCGAACGGCTCGATGAGCGGCATCAGCCGCAAGCTCCCGGACACCGAGCGCACCCGACTGAAGAAGATCCTCAAAGAGGTGCTGCCAGATGGCGTCGGCGTCATCGTACGCACCGCCGCGGAGGGTGCCACCGAAGAGCAGCTCACGCTGGACGTCAACCGGCTGACCGCCCAGTGGGCCGAGATCAGCCGTCAGGTGGAAACCGTCAACGGGCCCGCCATGCTGCACTCCGAACCGGACCTGCTCGTCAAGATCGTGCGCGACGTCTTCAACGAGGACTTCCACAAGCTGGTCATCGAGGGGGATGACGCGAGTCAGACCATCGAGGGCTACCTGCGTGCCGTGGCGCCCGACCTGCTCGAGCGGGTCGAGAAGCACACCTCTGAGCGCGACTCCTTCGACGAGTACCGCATCAGCGAGCAGATCGAGAAGGCGCTCGACCGCAAGGTCTGGCTGCCGAGCGGTGGCTCGCTCGTGATCGACCGCACCGAGGCGATGACGGTCGTGGACGTTAACACCGGCAAGTTCGTCGGATCCGGGGGCAACCTGGAAGAGACTGTCACCAAGAACAACCTGGAGGCCGCGGAAGAAATCGTGCGTCAGCTGCGGTTGCGCGACATCGGCGGAATCATCGTGGTCGACTTCATCGACATGGTGCTCGAGACGAACCGCGACCTGGTGCTCCGCCGCCTGGTGGAATGCCTAAGCCGTGACCGCACCAAGCATCAGGTGGCGGAGGTCACCTCGCTCGGCCTGGTGCAGATGACCCGTAAGAAGCTCGGCCTTGGCCTGATCGAATCGTTCAGCGAGCCGTGCGACACCTGCGCCGGCCGCGGCATCATCATCCACCACGATCCCGTGCTGAAGCACCGCGCCCCGCAGCAGCAGGAGTCATCCGGCCGCGGCCGGCGTGGCAAGGGCAACGGTGGCAACGGCGGCGGCAACCAGCAGGCTGCCCAGCAGCAGGCACCCGCAGTCGGCAACGGCACCCACGCGATCACCGAGGACGTGCGCCACGCGCTTGCTCAGATTGCCGCGAGCACCGTGCAGCACCCGACCGAGGCTGCCGAGTCCGCGACATCCGGCAAGCAGACCCAGCTCGAAGCGATAGCCGAGACCGCTCGGCACGACGCGAAGAGCGACTCGGAGAAGGTAGCGGCGGCCGAGGCCACCGTTGCCATCCTCGACATTCCGGTGAAGAAGGCGTCGCGCCCGTCACGCAAGATCAGCACGGCAGACGCCGAGCAGATCCTGGGCTCGGTGCTCGAGTCGCTGCCCGAGCCGAAGCAGCCGGGGCAGGGCCGCACCCGCACCTCACGTCGGGCGTCATCGTCCGGCGGAGCGCCCGGCTCGATCGGCTAGACCGGCACGACACCCGCTCGCGCTTGAGCTAGGGCTGGACCTAGCGCAGGCGGGGGCGCTTGTCGCGCTGCTTGACCCTCAGCCCGCTGGCCTCGAGCCGGCGGGCGAGGTCAAGCCCGCTCACCGGAACGGCGCCCTGCCGCACCAGCTCGTCGTACTTCTCGGCCGGCACGTCGTAATGGTCGTGGTCGAACGCGCGCTCGGGGATACCCGCGGCGCGCGCGAACCGGTGCAGCTCATCCAGTGACGCGTCGCTCACCAGATGCGCCCAGAGAGTGTCGTGGGCGGGCCAGCGCGGCGGATCGATGAGCACGGTCATGCTGCACGAGTCTAGGCAAGCGTCGGCGAATTCAGGTGGCGGCGTCGACACGGCGCCGGATCGTGCGGGAAACCCCGCTGAGCTTTGCTACCATAGACAGTCTTGGCAGGCTGGTTCCACGACGGACATCGGCCATGCGTAGCTTCGGTCGGCGCTCCCTCCCAGGAGCCTCAGGCGAGGTTTGACCGCGGTGCCATCATCGAGTACTCTTGACCGTTGGTGTGCGCTGGGCTGTGTCCGCGCTAGGCGCCAAGAGATTTCCTCTGAAAAGTAAGGGTTACAAGTGGTTTACGCAGTTGTGCGCGCCGGTGGTCGGCAGGAAAAGGTCGAGGTTGGTTCGATCGTTGTTCTTGACCGCATCGCGGCTGACAAGGATGGCAACATCGAGCTGGCACCCGTGCTGCTCGTCGATGGCGACACGATCACGCACGACGCCAAGTCGCTTGCGAAGGTCAAGGTCACGGCCGAGGTTCTGAGCGACCTCCGTGGTCCGAAGATCATCATCCAGAAGTTCAAGAACAAGACCGGTTACAAGAAGCGCCAGGGCCACCGCTCGGAGCTGACCCGCGTCAAGATCACCGGCATCAAGTAACTAGGGGCTGAGAAATGGCACATAAAAAGGGCGCATCGTCCACTCGTAACGGTCGCGATTCCAACGCTCAGCGCCTCGGCGTCAAGCGCTTCGGCGGCCAGGTCGTCGGCGCGGGCGAGATCATCGTCCGCCAGCGCGGCACCCACTTCCACCCCGGCGTGAACGTCGGACGTGGCGGCGACGACACGTTGTTCGCTCTCGAAGCGGGCTCGGTCCAGTTCGGTACGAAGGGTGGCCGCAAGGTCGTCAACATCGTGACGGCTGCAGTCACCGTCTAGTTTTCAGATTTATCACCAGGGGCGAGCTTCGGCTCGCCTTTGGCGTTTCAGCAGTAACAACCAGAGAAGGAGCGGTGCCATGGCCACGTTCGTTGACCAAGTGACCCTCCATTTGCGCGCAGGACACGGCGGTAACGGCTGCGTGTCCGTGCGCCGCGAGAAGTTCAAGCCACTGGCCGGCCCCGACGGCGGTAACGGCGGCCACGGTGGCGACATCGTTCTGGTCAGCGACCCGCAGGTCACCACTTTGCTCGGCTACCACCGCGCCCCGCACCGGTCCTCCGCCAACGGCGGATTCGGCATGGGCGACCACCGCAGCGGGCACCTGGGTGAAGAACTGGTGCTGCCGGTTCCGGTCGGCACGGTGGTGAAGGATGCCGCGGGCACCGAACTGATCGACCTCAGCGAACCCGGCATCCGCTTCGTCGTCGCGCCCGGCGGCATCGGCGGACTCGGCAACGCGGCGCTGTCATCGACGAAGCGCAAGGCCCCCGGCTTCGCCCTGCTCGGCACGCCCGGCTGGGAAGGCGACGTGCAGCTTGAGCTGAAGACCGTCGCCGACGTGGCTCTGGTCGGTTTCCCGAGCGCGGGCAAGTCGAGCCTGATCGCCGCGATCTCGGCGGCGAAGCCTAAGATCGCGGACTACCCGTTCACCACGCTGCATCCGAACCTGGGCGTCGTCGAATCCGGCTCCACCCGATACACCGTCGCCGACGTCCCCGGCCTGATCGAGGGTGCCAGCGAGGGCAAGGGCCTCGGGCTCGAGTTCCTGCGTCACGTCGAACGCTGCACCGCGCTGCTGCACGTGCTCGACTGCGCCACGCTGGAACCCGGCCGCGACCCGATCAGCGACCTCGAGGTCATCCTCGGCGAGCTGGCGGCCTACCCTGTACCAGAGGGCCAGATCCCGCTGCTCGAGAGAGAACAGCTGATCGCCCTGAACAAGGTCGACGTGCCAGAAGCAAAGGACCTCGCAGAGATGGTCCGTCCGGAGCTGGAGCGCCGCGGATACCGGGTGTTCGAGATCAGCGCCGCCAGCCATCAGGGGCTCAGGGAGCTCTCATTCGCCCTCGCCGAGATCGTGGACGCTGACCGCGCCGTGAAGGCGCAAACCCCCGTGGTGCCGCGCATCGTGCTGCGCCCGCGCGCGGTGAACGAAAAGAACTACGTGGTCAAGGTGGAGGGCGGCACCTACGGCAACGTGTACCGCATCCTCGGCGAGAAGCCGGAACGCTGGGTCGCCCAGACCGACTTCACCAACGACGAGGCCATCGGCTATCTCGCCGACCGGCTGGCGAAGATCGGCGTCGAGGACGAACTGTTCAAGTCGGGGGCCGTCGCCGGTTCCACCGTCGTGATCGGTCCGGGCAACGGCATCGTGTTCGACTGGGAGCCCACACTCACCTCCACCGCCGAGCTGCTGACCAGCCCCCGCGGCTCCGACCCGCGACTGGACGCGCTGAACCGGCCGACCCGCGGACAGCGCCGCGACGCGTACTTCGAGCGGATGGATGCCAAGACCGAAGCGCGCGCCGAGCTCGCGCGGGAGCGCGACGCCGGGATGTGGACCGACGACGACGGATTCGAGATCGAAAGCGAGACGGATGATTGAGCCTCGGCTGACCGAGACGGTGACCACCACGGTCGAGAACGCCAGCGAGCGGCCTCGGCCGGCGGTCAGTCGTGAGCGAGTGCTGACGGCGCGCCGCATCGTCGTCAAGGTCGGCTCATCCTCGATCACCGGCGACAACGTCGGCCAGATCGGGCACCTCGTCGACGCCCTCGCGTCGGCGCACGCCCGCGGCGCAGAGGTGATCCTGGTGTCCTCCGGCGCGATCGCGTCCGGCCTGCCGTTCCTCAAATTGGACGGACGGCCGAGCGACCTTGCCACCCAGCAGGCCGCGGCGGCGGTGGGACAGAACGTGCTGATCTACCGCTATCAGGAGAGCCTGCGTCGGTACAGCATTGTGGCCGGGCAGCTGCTGCTGACCGCCGGCGACCTGGAGAACCCCACGTCGCACAGCAACGCGCAGCGCGCACTGGAGCGACTGCTGGCTCTGCGCATCCTGCCGATCGTCAACGAGAACGACACCGTGGCCACCCACGAGATCCGGTTCGGTGACAACGACCGGCTCGCCGCCCTCGTCGCCGAACTCGCGAAGGCCGACCTGCTGGTGCTGCTGAGCGACGTCGACGCGCTGTACACCAAGCCCCCGCAGCAACCCGGCGCGGTGAAGATCACCGAGGTGCCGTTCGACGACGACCTCTCCAGCGTCGAGCTCGGCGACATCGGCTCCGCCGGGGTCGGCACCGGGGGAGCGGGCACCAAGATCGCCGCGGCCAAGCACGCTGCGACCCACGGGACTCCCGTGCTGCTGGCGTCGACCGCGGAGGTCGCCGCAGCGCTCGGCGGCGAACAGGTCGGCACCTGGTTCGAGGCGGCACCGGTCGCCCCGCATGCCGGATAACATCGAGTTATGCCTGACATCGCCGTCGCCGCGCCCAGCCTCACCGACAAGCTGAAGGCCGCGCGCGTCGCCTCCCGAATCCTCGCCGGATCCACCACCGCCCAGAAGAACGCGGCGCTGCACGCCATCGCCGCGGCGGTGCGCGAGAACGCCGAGCGGATCATCCCGGCCAACGAGCTGGATCTGGCCAACGGACGCGAGAACGGCCTCTCCGAGGGCCTGCAGGACCGGTTGCGCCTCGACGCCGCCCGGCTCGGTGGACTGGCAGACGCCGTCGAGCAGATCGCCGCTCTCGTCGACCCGGTCGGGGAGGCGGTGCGCGGCAAGACGCTGCCGAACGGCTTGCAGATCTCGCAGGTGCGCGTGCCGTTCGGTGTGCTCGGTGTCATCTACGAGGCCCGGCCGAACGTGACCATCGACATCGCCGCGCTCGCGCTCAAGAGCGGCAACGCCGTGGTGCTGCGCGGCGGATCCGCGGCGGAGAACACCAACCGGGTGCTCGTCACCCTGATCCAGGAAGCCCTCACCGCAACCGGACTGCCCGCAGAGGCGGTGCAGACCATCGATGAGTTCGGTCGCGACGGCGCAACCCAGTTGATGCAGGCCCGCGGTTACGTGGACGTGCTGATCCCGCGCGGCAGCGCCAACCTGATCGACGCCGTGGTGCGTGAATCGAAGGTGCCCGTGATCGAAACCGGCGCTGGGGTCGTGCACATCTACATCGACGAAAGCGCCAACAAGGAGTGGGCGGTCGACATCGTCCGCAACGCGAAGGTGCAACGGCCGAGCGTGTGCAACGCTGTCGAAACGGTGCTCGTGCACGCCGGCGCGGCAGAACGGCTGCTGCCGGAGGTGCTGCAGGCGCTGCGCGAGTCGGCAGTGACCGTGCACGGCGACGACGCCACCCTGAGGCTGTTCCCGGACGCGGTTGCAGCAACCGAAGACGATTGGTCGACCGAGTACATGTCGCTGGACGTCTCGGTCAAGGTCGTCGACTCCCTCGACGAGGCGATCCAGCACATCCGCCGGTACTCGACCGGGCACACCGAATCGATCATCACCAACGACCTGGCGAACAGCGACCGATTCCTCGCCGAGATCGACTCCGCGGTGGTCATGGTGAACGCCTCGACCCGCTTCACCGACGGTGGCGAGTTCGGTTTCGGTGCCGAGGTGGGGATTTCGACCCAGAAACTGCACGCGCGGGGCCCGATGGGGCTCGGCGAGTTGACCAGTACCAAGTGGGTTGTGCGCGGATCCGGTCAAGTTCGCGGCTAGACTCGAGAAAGACTTGAACGGAGATTCAACCATGTCGCTGCTCGCTACTGTCGTGACCGCTTCCGAGGGCCACGAACTCGCGCCACTGTTCGCCCCGGCGCCCGTTATTGCCGGCGGCATCGCGTTGCTGTTCATCGTGCTCGCGATGGTGACCTTCAGTTACCGTGACGTGGCCAACCGCCACAGTGCCAAGTCAGCGAAGCGCGGTTCCCAAGCCGGCCACCACTAGGTTGCCCGTCGATGGCTGAGACCGTCGCACGACGGCCGCGCATCGGCGTCATGGGTGGCACCTTTGATCCGATCCACCACGGCCACCTCGTGGCCGCGAGTGAGGTGCAGCAGCAGTTCGACCTCGACGAGGTCATCTTCGTCCCCACCGGACGACCGTGGATGAAGACCGAGATCACCTCGGGGGAGCACCGCTACCTGATGACCGTGATCGCCACCGCCTCGAACCCACGCTTCACCGTCAGCCGTGTCGACCTGGAGCGCAAGGGCGCCACCTTCACCATCGACACCCTGCGCGACGTGCGTGCCGAGCGACCAGACGCCGAGCTGTTCTTCATCTCGGGGGCCGACGCCATCGCCCAGATCTTCGAGTGGAAAGACATGGAGGAGCTGTGGGCGCTCGCCCACTTCGTGGCGGTGTCGCGTCCGGGGCACAACCTCAGCATTAGCGGTTTGCCCGAGCAGGGCGTAAGCTCTCTGGAGGTTCCGGCGCTGGCCATCTCGTCCACTGATTGTCGGAACCGTGTGAATCGGGGATTTCCAGTGTGGTACTTGGTGCCCGACGGTGTAGTGCAATACATCTCGAAGCACCATCTCTATCGGAGTAACAGGTGACGGTGTATCAGGATCGACCTCCGCACAGCAGGCGTGCCGCGCGGGAGAACGAACGAATGAACGCACCGCAGCACGAGACTCTCGATTCAGGCGCGCGTGCGTCGAACCACCCCGAGCCAGACAGCGAGCGGCGCGACAATACCCGCCCCGCCGGACTGCCCGCCCCCGTCTCCCACGTAACCAGCACCATCCAACAGCCCGGCTACCGGGCCCGTGACTTCAGCCCCGAGGCCGCACGCTCGACCACAGCGCTCAGCACCGCGACATCCGTCGATGCCAGCCCGCTGACCTACCACACCCAGGCCGCCGCGCCCGTGCTGACGGCTGTTCCCGGGCTGCGCAAGGTTGACGCGCCTGCTGCCGAAGCCCCGGCCGCGACCGTGTCGGAGGCTCCGGCAGCCGATCCCTCTGAGGCAGGGCTGACCCGACGCGAACTGCGCGCCCGTCGGCAGGCAGAGGAGGCGGCGAGCCGCCCGGCCCCCGCCCTGATTGAGCCAGAACAGCCGGCCCCGCACACGCTCGGCGCCGTGCCGATCTCGCGGATCCCGGAGACGGTCGTACCGGAGGCACCGGCTCGCCCGACGCCGCCGGCACCCGCACCCGCATCGCCCGCACTCGCACCGGCGGTCGCCGCACCGATAGCACCCGCTGTGCCGCCGGTAGTGATCGCCGCGCAGGCGGTCGCACCGACCGTTATCCCGGCCTCCGCGCCGGCATCCGCACCCACCCGACCCGCGCCCGCGGCTCCGGTTCCCGCGCCGGCCGCGCCGGTGTCGCGCGTTCCGGTCTCGGCCGAGGCAACCCGCGTGCTCCCGACCACGCCGTCGCCGAGCGCCGCCGAACTGTTCGAGCAGATCATCCACGATGGCGGCGGCTCACATCACACCGCGAACGCACTCGTGATGCCCACCGTGCCCACGCACGCCGACCTGCCGCGCTCGCTCGACGGGACCGGCGAGATCCTGATCACCGGCAGCATGGACCTCAGCCGCGGCTACAGTGCGATTCCTGGTCACCGCCCGATCCTTGACGACATCGAGATCGACCGGCTGATCGACGCCGAAGACCACGAGATCGGCACTACCGACTCCGTTCCGGTGCGCGCCAGCCACGCCATCAGCACGCACACCGCCACGCGCGGCATGATCCAGGCCAAACGGCCGAGCGGCGGCAACAAGATGCTCGCCGTGCTCGCCATCACCGCATCCGCCATGGCTGTTGTCGTGGTGGGCCTCGTCATCCTGGGCGTTGTCAGCGGCATTTTCTAGACGGGTTTCCGTCATGACCTCTTCCCGAACTCTCCCCTTAAGGACCCCGTGACTGCATCTGCGCGCGCAATCGAACTTCTCCAGGTCGCGGCTGCGGCCGCCGACAGCAAACAGGGCGACGATCTCGTTGCCCTCGATGTGAGCGGCCCGCTGCCCCTCACCGACGCCTTCCTGCTCGTCACCGGTCGCAACGAGCGCAACGTGCTGGCCATCGCCGGTGAAATCGAAGACAAGATGATCGAGGCCGGGGCAAAGCCCCTGCGCCGCGAGGGCCGCTCAGAGGGCCGCTGGGTGCTGCTCGACTTCGGCGACATCGTGGTGCACGTCTTCCACGAGGAAGACCGGATGTACTACGCCCTCGAACGCCTGTGGAAAGACTGCCCCGTCGTCCCGCTCGAGTTGCCAGTGCACGGCTCCACCGAGTCCTGACCGCCGGCACTGCACGACAGTGCCCGCCCGCACAGAAAATTTCAGGCATTTGTGATCTCCGTTAGCCACGTTTCCAAGACCTACGGGTCAGGCGACTCCGCAGTCGCCGCGCTCAGCGACGTCAGCCTGGAGGTGGCAGAAGGCGAGGTCTTCGGCGTCATCGGCCAGAGTGGCGCGGGTAAGAGCACCCTCGTGCGCCTGATCAACCTGCTCGAGCGCCCCGACAGTGGCACGGTCACGGTTGACGGGCAGGAACTCACCACACTCACGAGCGGCGAGCTGCGATCGGCCCGCCGCAACATCGGCATGGTCTTCCAGCACTTCAACCTGCTGAGCGGTCGTACCGTGCTCGCCAACGTGGAGCTTGGCCTCGAGATCACCGGCGTGCCCGCTGTCGAACGACGAGGCCGCTCCCTCGAGATCCTCGACCTGGTCGGTCTCGCGGCCAAGGCCGCCTCGTACCCCGCTGAGCTCTCCGGAGGACAGAAGCAGCGCGTGGGCATCGCCCGCGCCCTCGCCGGCAACCCGCGCGTGCTGCTGTCTGACGAAGCGACATCCGCCCTCGACCCGGAGACCACCCGGTCAATTCTCGAGCTCATCAAGCAGCTCAACCGTGAACTGAATCTGACGGTGCTGCTGATCACCCACGAGATGGATGTCGTGAAGAGCATCTGTGACTCCGCGGCCATGCTCGAGGGCGGCCGAGTCATCGAGCAGGGCAAGATCGTCTCGCTTATCTCCACCCCCGGCTCGCGTCTCGCCCGTGACCTGTTCCCGCTCGGGCAGATCCCGCCGCACGATGGCGACACCATCATCGACATCACCTTCAGCGGCGGATCCGCCGACCGTCCGGTGATCTCGCAGCTTGCCCGCACTTACGGGCTCGACATCAGCATCCTCGGCGCCGCGATCGAAACCATCGGCGGCAACCAGGCCGGGCGCACCCGGCTCCAACTGCCGGGGTCAGCCCAGACGAATGCGGCAGCGATCGAAGATCTGCGCAGTCAAGGTCTGCTCGTCGAGGTTTCCGGAGGTGCCGCATGATCGATCCGAACGCTCCCGGGTTCTGGGCGGAACTGTTCGAGGTCCTGCTCATCGCCACCGGCGAAACGCTGTACATGGTGTTCTTCGCCCTGCTCCTCACCGTGCTGATCGGCCTTCCGCTCGGCGTGGTGCTGGTCACCACCGAAACCGGCGGAATCCTGGAGAAGCCGTTCGGATCCCAGCCGGTCGGCCGGATCCTGAACCGCGTGCTCGAGTTCGTGGTGAACCTCGGCCGCAGTGTGCCGTTCGTGATCCTCATGGTCGCGTTGATCCCGTTCACCCGACTGGTTGTGGGCACCTCGATCGGCAGCACGGCCGCGATCGTGCCGCTGTCGGCGGTCGCCATCCCGTTCTTCGCCCGCATGGTGGAGATCGCGATAAAGGAGGTCGACGCCGGACTCGTGGAGGCGGCGGAGTCGCTCGGCGCCACGCGCTGGCAGATCATCAGCAAGGTCCTGGTGCCGGAGGCGCTGTCACCGATGATCCTCGGCCTCGCGACCACGGTCACCTCGATCATCAACTTCTCCGCGATGGTCGGTGTTGTGGCCGGCGGCGGGTTGGGCTCGGTGGCGCTCCGCTACGGCTACCAGCGGTACAGCGTCATCCACATGATCACGGTGATCATCATCATCTTCGTGATCGTCATGGTTTTGCAGGGCATAGCAGCGCGGCTTGCCCGGCGGTTGGCTCACCGGGGCAGTGCCTCTGCGACGACAGTCCGAGACAAGATAGCCGCTGACGTCCCCGCGTGACCGGGGCGGCGCTGCCGCCCCACCACCCGCGCCCGAAGTCAGCATCACGGGCACGGTCAACCTCCACCACATGAAAGAAGCAATCATGCAGTTCACTGTTCGCAGCAAGCGCCTTGCTGGTGCCGCTGTTGCCGCAGCACTCACCGTTTCACTGGCCTCCTGCGCATCGACCTCGTCCACCGAGTCCGACGCGCCGACCGACGGCAGCCTCGGCACGATCAACGTCGGCGCCCTCGCGGTCCCCGCTGGTGAGCTGCTCACCTGGCTCGACGAGAACGCTGCCGCCGACGCCGGCCTAGACATCGAGTGGACCGAGTTCACCGATTTCAACACGCCGAACACGGCGCTGGCGGAGGGCTCGATCGACGCCAACCTGTTCCAGAACGAGACGTTCCTGAAGAACTACAACGAGGCATCCGGCACCGACCTGGTCAGCGTAGGCGAGGTTTACCTGCCGGTCGCCGCGTTCTATAGCGATAAGGTCACCTCGATCGACGAACTCGAGGACGGCGCGAAGATCGCGATTCCGGATGACCCGACCAACGAGGGCCGTGCGCTCGAGATGCTGGCCGCAGAAGGCCTGATCGAGACCACAGAGCATCCCACCGTGGTCGCTGACATCACCGACAACCCGCACGACTTCGAGTTCGTCGAGGCCGAGAACGCCTCGCTGCCGGGTGTGCTGCCCGACGTCGACGCCGCGTTCGTCACGATCTCGTTCGCCCTCCCCGCCGGCCTGAAGCTCGACGACGCGATCCTGGTCGAGGGCCAGGGCAGCAAGTACTTCAACGTGCTGGCCACTACCTCCGAGCTGGAAGACGACCCGCGGGTGCAGAAGCTCTACGAGCTGCTGCTCTCCGACGAGACGCAGGCGTACATGGAAGAGACCTACGGCGACCAGATGATCCCGGTCGCGAAGTAGCCTTCCGGATGCCCCGAGCCACCTCGGCTCGGGGCATCCGCCGTCCGGTGTTCATGAGTGCCTCAAGGATGTAGTAATCTAGATGAGTTGCTTCTACGGAGGCAGCACCGAAAGGGTCTGTGGCGCAGCTGGTAGCGCACCTGCATGGCATGCAGGGGGTCAGGGGTTCGAGTCCCCTCAGATCCACCCAGAAGCCCCGGAATCTCACGATTCCGGGGCTTTGCTCGTTAAACCCAGGCGCCTAACCTAGCCGCCGAGCAACAGCAGCAGCGAGTGGTAGACCACGTACACGGGCCAGACGATTGCTTGCAGCAGTCCGAGAACCACGCCCCAGAATGAGCCGTCCGAGACCGAGACGAAATAGATCGCGGCGGGGCCATGTGAACCTCCTCGGGTCGACATCGCGTCGCCAGCGTCAATCTAGAGCGATCCGGCCGGGCGGGCGAGCCCCCAGTCTGCTTATGCCGGGATGATCGGCGGCGCGGGCAGTTTGCGCACCTTGGCGCGGCGCCGACGGCGGTTGGGGATCATCGATCGCATCTCTTCGAGCTTGCCGAAGCAGAGCAGCCGGTCGCCGGCCTGCAGCACCTCACTGCGACGCGGGTTCGGGATCACCTGCGTGCCGCGGTGCAGGGTCAGCACGGTGATGTCCCGCTCCGACAGGCCGGACTCGCCGAGCGCCTGACCGACCACGTCGGCCGCGCCATGCACGAGGAGCTCGGCGACACCGTAGCCGGTCGAGACGGCGAGCCGCTGGCGCACATCGATGTCGGGGAAGGCGACCTCGTTCGAGATGTAGTCGATGATCGCGCCGGCCACGTCGAGCTTGGTCGCGGACTCGATGCCCTGCAGGCCCGGCGACGAGTTCACTTCCATCACCAGCGGCCCGTCCTCGCCCTCGAGCATGTCGACACCGGCGACCTTGAGCCCCATGATCTGCGCAGATCGCACCGCCGCCCGGGTGTACTCCGGGGTCAGCTCGACCGGTTCGACCGAACCGCCGCGGTGCACGTTCGACCGGAACTCGTCACCGTTCGCGCTGCGCCGCATCGCGGCGACCACCCGATCGCCGACGACGAGGGCACGGATGTCGCGGCCCCGGCTCTCGGCAATGAACCGCTGAATCAGCACGTTCTGGTTCGTCGAGTGCAGGGTTTCAATGATCGCCTCGGCGACCTTCGCCTCCGGCGCGAGGATCACGCCGATGCCCTGGGTGCCCTCGAGCAGTTTGATCACCACGGGCGCGCCCCCCACCCGCTCGATCGCCGGGCGCACGTCGGCCCGATTGCGCACGAACGCCGTCGCCGGCATCCCGATATTGTGTCGGGACAGGATCTGGGTCGCCCGAAGCTTGTCGCGTGCGTTACTGATGCCGTTCGAGGTGTTCGGCGTGTAGACGTCCATCTGCTCGAACTGGCGCACCACGGCGGTGCCGAAATAGGTGATCGAGTTGCCGATCCGCGGCAGGATAGCGTCGTAACTGGACAGCGGACGCCCGCGAAAGTGCAGGTCGGGCTCGGGTCCGGTCAGGTCGATGGCGAAGCGCAACGTGTTCAGCACCTTGACCTGGTGCCCCCGCTGCACGGCCGCAGCGCGCAGGCGCTGCGTGGAATACGAATGCGGCGCTCGCGAAAGAATAGCCAGTTTCATGAACGCCCCTGAGAAGATAGTGGAATGAGACAACCTCCCCATTCAAGCACCATCGCCGGATGGCGCGAGTGGGTGAGCCTGCCGGGAATCGGCGTGCCGTGGATCAAGGCGAAACTCGACACCGGCGCCCGCACCTCGACGATCCACGCGTTCGACGTCGAGGTGACAGGCGACGCCGACGCCGGCACCGAGCGGGTGCGGTTCTGGGTACACCCCTGGCAGGATTCCGACGACGACGCCGTCAGCGTCGAGTGCCCGATCCACGACCGGCGCACCGTGCGCAGTTCCTCTGGGCACGCTGAGGAGCGGATCGTCGTGCTGATGGATGTCGCCATCCTGGGGCGCACCGTGACCGCCGAGATGACCCTGAGCAACCGGGACTCGATGGGTTTCCGCATGCTCATCGGGCGGGAGGCGTTGCGGAAGAGCTTCATCGTCGACCCCGCGATCTCGTTCGTCGGCGGACGAGCCCCACGCCACGTGCGCCTCATCAATCGGGGACGCTAGCAACACCATTCGGGCCAGCTGCGAGAATGGTCGGATGATCACCGAACACGCGCTGCTCCCGGTGCGGCCCGGCCAGGAGCACGAGTTCGAAGCGGCGTTCGACCGCGCGCGGCCGATCATCTCCGTCATGCCGGGATTCCGCACCCTCACCCTGTCGCGATCGATGGAGACGCCCAGCACCTACCTGCTGCTGGTCGAGTGGGACAGGCTGGAAGACCACACCGTCGGGTTCCGCGGCTCACCCGAGTACCAGGATTGGCGCGCGCTGCTGCATCACTTCTACGATCCGTTCCCCGTCGTGGAGCATTACACCCGGGTGACAGCGGTTACGTCGGTCTAGGTATCCCGATACTGTCGGTTCGTGGCATCGGTGGCACGCGTCGGAATCTCCGGGTGGAAGTACCCGCCGTGGCGCGGCACGTTCTACCCGCCGAAGCTGCCGCAGCGCAAGGAACTGGAATACGCCGCGCAGCATCTCGGCACCATCGAGATCAACGGCACGTTCTACTCGCTGCAGAAGCCCGACTACTTCCGATCCTGGGCAGACCAGACGCCGGACGACTTCATCTTCGCGGTGAAGGGCGGCCGGTACATCACCCACATGCGGCGGCTGGTGGGCGTGGAGGAGGCACTCGCCAACTTCTTCGCCTCCGGAGTGCTGGCGCTCGGGCCGAAGCTGGGCCCGATCCTCTGGCAGCTGCCCGCCACCCTCGGCTTCGATGCCGCGGTGCTCGAGCGCTTCCTCAGCCAACTGCCGACGAGCACCGGGCAGGCGGCATCCCTGGCGCGTGGCCATGCCGCCCTCCTCGACGGCCGCGCCTTCACCACACCGGCCGCCGACCAGCCGCTGCGGCACGCCATCGAGGTGCGCAGCCACAGCTTTGACACGCCAGCGTTCTTCGACCTGCTGCGACGGTACGGTGTGGCCTCCGTGGTCGCCGACACCGCAGGGAAATGGCCGAGGCTGACCGCGGTCACCACTGACTTCGTCTACGCCCGCCTGCACGGCGAGACGGCGCTGTACGAGAGCGGGTATGACGATGCCGCACTCGACCGTTGGGCGGTCACCGTGCGCGGCTGGCTCGCGGACGGCGCCGACGCCTGGATTTATTTCGACAACGACGTGAAGGTGCGGGCCCCGTATGACGCGATGGCGCTGGCCGAGCGGCTGGATGCCGGGCAACCGCGATAATGGGGGGATGCTTGATCCGGCCTCCCGTTGTCCGTGCCTGAGTGGCGAGAGCTACGGCGAGTGCTGTGCACCATTTCACCGAGGGGATGCCGTGGCCCCGACCGCGCTGCGGCTGATGCGCTCGCGCTACTCGGCGTTCGCGGTCGGCGACGCGGACTACCTGCTGGCCACGTGGCATCCGCGCACCCGCCCGGCGACCCTGCAGCTCGACCCTGACCAGCGCTGGTACCGGCTCGACATCGTGGCGACCGAGCGCGGCGGCCTGCTGGACACCGACGGCACGGTGGAGTTCACCGCGCGCTCGAGGCTGCACGGCGAGGCCGCCGTGCAGCACGAGGTCAGCCGGTTCGTGCGCGACGGCCGACGCTGGGTGTACCTCGACGCCGCGTAGTGAGCCGCGGCAGGCCTACAGTTTCTCGATGCCGGAGCTGATGATCACGACTCCGACGAAGATGACCAGGATGAAGATCAGGTTCGTGCTGTTGTCGATGATCCATTCGCGCATGGAGTTCAGCGGCTCTCTCGTTCGCTCGGGCTGAGCAAGGTGGGCCACCGTAGGTGCCGCCACCGTAGAGATGCCGATGAGGGTGAATATCGCGATGACGATGAGGGTGTTCGCCAGGCTCAACGATGCATCACCGATGACGACGGATGCCGCAATCGACAGGATCAGATTTTTGGGGCGAAGGGCGAGTAGGAATCCGAATGCCAGGGCGCCCGGCGCGTTCAGCCTGCCGACCTTGGCCATCCATTTCGGGGTGACGTGGGACGCATGGTGAACACGTCGCCGAAATCGGCGTATCGAGTATGCGATCAGTGCCGTGCCCACCAGGATCCTCACGATTCCCGCGGCCGTATCGTCCCCGGTGCGCGAGGTCAATGACGCCAACCCGAAACCCAAGGTGAACAGGCCGAGCACCGCGCCGACCCCGAACGCCCACCCGACCAGAAGCGCAACGCTCACCACGGGCCTCGCGGGGGACAGCAGGATGAGCAGCGCCGTGATGATGGGCACCGAACTCAGCGCGACGGCCACTGCCAGGGGCAGGATTTGGCCGATGACCGAAGTCATGACGATCGCCGTTCCGTGACCCCGCGCTTGACGGCCTTACGCCTCACCCTCCCGGTGGGTGCTCGGACCGATCATGCGCGCAGTGCTTTTGCCTTGAGCGACTCAAACTCGGCTTGGCTGATCGACCCAGAATCGAGAAGGGTCTTGGCCTTGGCGATCTCATCGGCCGAGCTTGAACCGGCGACCTCACGAATGTACGTGTCAGTTTCTTCCCGGTTTTGGGCCACCTCACGGCCGTACCGTTCGCTCATGCTGCCGCCGCGGGCGATCACGTAGACCAGCACCGTCAGGATGGGCAGGAAGATGAGGAAGAAGATCCAGACGGCCTTGAGCCACCCGCTGAGATTGTGGTCGCGGAAAATGTCTGCCACGACCGCGAACAGGGCGAAAAGATACGCGATGAAGATGTAGGCCCAGAAGAACCAGACGAAAACGCTCCAGATGTCACTCCAAAAGTCCATGAGCCAACTCCCTTGTTGCCACCGCTCTAAGAGGTACCTGCACTTGCGTGAACAGGCTAGACCCAATTTGACAGACAATCTATAGTCTGTTATGTGGCGCTGGGGTCTGGTATGTCTTGCATCCGGGAAGCGTGGTTCTGACTGCTGAATGGAGCCGGTGACGCCGCCCTGAGGAGGCGATGATGACACGTCGTTGGCGGTTCTGGCGCAAACATCGTCAGAGTAGCGTCGTCGCACCAACGGCGCCGGCGATCCCGGCGGCTCGCCCGTCCTCACCGCTTCCGCGGGCGGTCGCTATCCTCATCGGCGTCGGCGGCGCCAGCGTCGCGGTGTTCGGGCTCTGGGCGCTCAGAGGCGTCGTCGCACCAGTGTTCCTCGCGCTGATCCTCACCATCTGCGTTCATCCGCTACGTGGATGGCTGGAACGGGTCCACGTTCCACAGGGCGTGGCTACCATCGTCGCCATCCTCGTCGTCTTCGCGCTGCTCGCCGGTTTCGTCGGCGCCTTCGTCATCGCGATCGCTCAATTCACCACACTGTTGCCGCAGTTCGCACCGCAGATCGAGCAAATCGGCGCCAGCATCGCCAGTGCGTTGTCGGGCATCGGCATCGGCCAAGACCAGATCGATGCGCTCCTCGCCGGGTTCGATCCAACCAAGCTCGTGGATGTCGTGACCGGCATCCTCGGCGGCGTGGCCGGGATCACCGTCTCGCTCGTTATCATCCTGACGGTGCTGATCCTGATGACGATGGACGCGACGTATATTCCGACCCTGCTGCTTCAATTGCGGCCGAAACACCCGGACATTGTGTCGGCCCTGATGGGCTTCAGCGTCGGGGTACGTCGCTATATGGTCGCCACAACCGCCCTGGGTGTTGCCCAGGGCATCCTGAACTGGATCGCACTGGTGATCCTCCAGGTGCCGGGGGCGCTCCTCTGGGGGTTGTTGTCGTTCCTGTGCAGCTTCATCCCCAACATCGGTTACTTCATCGCGTTGATTCCGCCGACGGTGTTCGGCCTGTTCGTGGGTGGCTGGGAGACAGCGCTCACGGTGATCGTCATCTACGGGGTGGTGAACGGGGTCGTGCAGTCGATTGTGCAGCCGCGGGTCGTCGGTGGTGCCGTGTCGCTCAACCAGACGATCACATTCGTGTCCGTGCTGTTCTGGGCAGTGGTCATCGGTCCCATCGGCGCAATCCTCGCGGTTCCGCTCACCCTGCTGGTGCGGGCGATCCTGATTGACGCCGACCCGCGAGCCCGCTGGTGGCGTCCGTTGACCGGTGATATCGCCGAGGTGAGAAACATGATCAAAGTCGAGAAGGCGAAGGCCCGCTCCGATCGGCAGTCACGCAAGAATGCTCCGCGCTAGGTGCCCGGATAGCGCCAAATCGCCCCCCTCCGCTGGCTGGGAGGTGCGTGTTAGCATCATCGAAGCCCACGTTTCGCCCGCTCGGCTCGCGCCCCGCGGAGGCGTGGATATCCGGTCGGAAGTCGATGATGACGCAACCACCAACGCCCACGGATGACGCGTACCAACGGCTGCTCGCCGAGAACATCGCACTCAAGGAAGCCCTGCGCCGCACCCCCAGCGGGGTGCCTGCGGAGGGCGTCCATCGGCCACGTCGATGGCGTACTGCTCTGAGCATCGTCTTCATCACCGTGGGCGCCCTGTTGGCACCCGCCGCACTGGTGTCCGCGTGGGCGGCCACCGAGTTGTCGGACACCGATCGGTTCGTCGAAACTCTGGCGCCGATCGCTCGGGATCCGGACGTTCAGGAGTACCTCACCGAGCAGATTGTCACGATAGTCGATGACCAGGTCGACATCACCGCGCTTACCCAGGAAGTGTTCCAGGGCATCGCCGACCTCGGACTGCCGCCCCGCGCGGCTTCGACGTTGACGACGCTCGCCCCCGCAGCGGCTCAAGGGTTGCGCGGGCTGCTGACCGACGTCGTGCAGCGCCTGGTCGAGTCCGACGCGTTCGCGGATCTCTGGGACCAGGCCTTGAGAACGAGTCACACCCAGGTGGTCGGATTGTTGACCGACGAAGAGGATCGCATCCTCACCATCGACCCCAGCGGCGTGGTGGGCATCCAGGTGGCGCCGCTCCTCGAACGGGTCAAGGCACGGCTTCAGCAGTCGGGTTTTCCGTTCGCTGACCAGATCCCTGTTGTCGACGCCACGATCCAACTGACCACGGTCGAGAACATCGGCGAGATTCGCGCTGCATACAACCTGACCCTCCTTCTCGGACGGGTGCTGCCGTGGGTGTCGATCGGACTGCTCGCCCTGGGCGTCATCATCGCGAACAACAAGCCCCGAGCGCTCGCCGGCGCAGGGTTCGCGCTCGGCGTCGCAATGCTGTTCACCATGTTCCTCGGCGCCGTCGGAGAGACGCTGTTCGTCTCCGCGGTGTCCCCAAGCGTGATCCCGAGCGACGTGGCACTCCCGGTGTATGACGCCGTGCTCACGTTCGTGTACTCCGCGGCGTTGGCGGTGGCGATTCTCGGGTTCATCACCGGGATCGCGGGACTCCTGATGGGATCGTCGCGCGGCGCCCGCTCGATCCGTCACGCAGCCGATCGCGGCTTCACCGCGGTGCGGAGGCTGCTGTACGAACGAGGACCACTCGGTGAGGGGTTCGGGTTGTCGGTCTATCGGGCGCGCATCTGGATTCGTGCTGTGATCATTCTCGGCGGTGTTCTCGTGCTGGTGCTCTCGAGACCGCTCACCCCGTCAATGGTGGTCGGCACAGCGGCCGTTGTGCTCGTGCTGCTCGCAATTGTCACCGCCCTCGAGCGGCCACCCGCCGTGCACACAGCGAGTACGACGCAGATAGCGGATGCCGCGGAGGTAGCCACACCCCGCTAGGTCAGAGCGCGGGCAGGGGCGCCTCACGGACGGGGGCGATCGAGGTGACCGTGGCGTAGCCCTGGGCAAGCAGCGCGGCGTCGCTGCCCGGTTCTGCAAGCGCGGTGGGGTCGGCGACCGCCAGCCGAATCTGATGCTGGTCTCGCTCGGTCATGGTGGTCTGCACGATGCCGAACAAGGCGAGCGGTGCCTGACGAAATTCCGGCAGCTCATCGGCGTCCGTGTTGGGCACGTTGAGGTTCAACACGGTCCCGGCCGGCTGATCAAGCAGGAACGGGATCAGTTTTCTGGCCAGTCGGGCTGCCACGCTCCACCGCATCGTCGACGGCGCCAGCCCCACGTCGAGCGACACCGCGAGACCGCGGCCGCCGTTCACGCCGGCGGTGAGCGCTGCTCCGACCGTGCCGGAGTGGATGATGGCGCGACCGACGTTCGCTCCCCGGTTGACGCCGGAGAGCACCAGCCTCGGCGGTTCGCCGAACGCGCCATGGGCGGCGATGAGGGCGATGAGCGCCGGGGGAGCGTGCACGGCGTAGGTGGGGATGCTTCCGAGGCCCTCGACGGTGCGCCGGTCGACCCGGATGCTGCCATCGCTCTCGGTCACCGAGATGGAGGCGCTGCTTCCGCTGGCTTCCGTCGCCGGCGCGGCCACGACGACGTCCATTCCGGCCTCCTGCGCCGCAATCGCAAGCCGGAACAGCCCGGGGGAGGCGATGCCGTCATCGTTGGTGACGAGGGTCCTGACGGAGGCGGTCACTCCTCGCGCACCCTCCGCGCCAGGTCAGCCGGGCTCAGTCTCGTGAGACCGGTCGAATCAGTTTCCGCGGGGTGGATGCGCACCAGTTCCCTGAGCTTGTAGATCGCCTCGGCCTCGCCGGTGCCGAGCCCATGACGGGTCACGTTCAACGCACCGGCCGCAGCCCCGAGCGCGACGGCCTCCTCGATCGTGCCGCCGCCGGCGAGGGTCGCCGCCACGCCCGCGGTCATCGAGTCGCCGGCACCGGTGGTGTCGGCGATCTGCAACTTCGGCATGTGCACTTCGCTCACCTCGTCTTCAGCGAGCAGCAGGGCGTACTCACCCGCCCGGCTCACGATCACGTTCTCGGCGCCCTCGCGCTGCAGCCGGTGCATGGCTGCGATTAGCTGCTCCTCGCTGGTGTCCGGCACGCGATTGTCGGCGAGCAGTTCTTCGTCGCTCACCTTCACCACGGTCACTCCGCCCTTCAACGCCGCGGTGAGGCGCTCGCCGGAGAGATCGGCGATCACCCGCCGGCCCGCCGTCCTCAGGTCGGCAGCGAGGCGACGGTAGACATCCGGCGACAAAATGTTGAGCCCCGCGGGGCCGCTCAGTATCGTGGTGCCGGCGTCAAGCCCGGCGCGCAGCGTCAGCCCGTACAGTTTGTCGAGCTCGTGCCGGGACAGTGGCTCCCCGGCGGTTTCCGCGATCTTGATGCGCACGCCGCCCCGCCGGTCGTGCACGTAGGCGCCGCCACGACCGTCGCGGTGTACCGCGAGTACATGGAACCCCTCATCATCGAGCAGGTGATGCAGCACGCGTCCTGATTCACCAGAGAAGACGGCACACATGGTGACGCTGGTGCCGAGGGCGCGCAGCATCCGTGCCTGCCAGATGCCCTGCCCGCCCGCGTGCAGATGGATATCGGCCCCGTCGGGATGATCCTCGACGGTGACGGTAAGGACAGGCGATGGTGCGAAGACCGCAACGTCGTTCACGGGGTCAGTCTAGCCACGACGACAGTTCGCGCAGCAGGGGGATCCTGGCCGGCACGGGGCCCAATCACGCCCGGCATCGCAGGCCGATTCTCAGCGGCCGACCGTAGGGTGGGCCCATGCCCGGCGACCTGGAGCGCGACATCGACGCTGGCAGCAGTGAGCATCACCCGATCCGCACGCTGCTTCGCCGGTGCCGGGCGTGGGTCGAGCGGCATCCCGCGCTTCGAATCGCCTATCTGGTCGCGGTCGCCGTGGCCGGAACCCTGATCATCGCGGTTGGCGTGCTGTTGATCCCGCTCCCGGGACCCGGCTGGCTCATTGTCTTCCTCGGGCTCGCCGTTCTCGGTACCGAGTTTGCCGGCGCCCGTCGGCTCGGCGCTCTGGTCAAGCGATTCCTGCGGCGGGTTTGGGTGTGGTGGCGAGCGCGGCGGGTGGCGCGCGCCCAGGCTGCCTTCGACAGGCGGGAATAGCCGCCGCTGTTTCGAGGTTCGCGTTGTAGATACGTCTGCATACATTGGCGGCGGCGCGAACACAGGAAGGCCTCGACGTGGCACAGCTTGAACTCGGACTCGACACATTCGGAGACGTCACCGCGGACGCTGAGGGCTCGCCACTGCCGCAGCCTCAGGTCTTGCGCAACGTGGTCGCCGAGGCGGTGCTCGCCGATCAGGTGGGCCTCGACTTCATCGGCATCGGCGAACACCACCGGGAGGACTTCGCGGTGTCGGCGCCAGAGGTGGTGCTGGCCGCCATCGCCGGGCAAACCGAACAGATCCGGCTCGGCTCCGCGGTAACCGTGCTGTCCTCGGACGACCCGGTGCGGGTGTTCCAGCGGTTTGCCACGCTCGATGCCGTGTCGAACGGTCGCGCCGAAGTGATTCTCGGGCGCGGATCGTTCATCGAGTCGTTCCCGCTGTTCGGGTTCGAGCTCGACCAGTACGAGCTGCTGTTCGAGGAGAAGCTGCAGCTGTTCACCGAACTGCTCAAGGAGCAGCCGGTCACCTGGAGTGGCAGCACGCGGACGAGCCTCGTGGACCAGCTGGTGTACCCGCCGACCGAATCCGGGACGCTGAAGACCTGGGTGGGCGTGGGTGGCAGCCCCCAGTCGGTGGTTCGGGCAGCGCACTACGGGCTTCCGCTGATGCTCGCAATCATCGGCGGCGAACCGGTGCGGTTCGCCCCGCTCGTCGATCTGTATCACCGCGCGCTCGAGCAGTTCGGCCGGCCCGAGGCTCCGGTTGCGGCGCACTCACCCGGCTACGTCGCCGCGACCGATGAGCAGGCGCGCGAGGAACTCTGGCCGCACTACGCCGCGATGCAGGCCCGGATCGGCAAGGAGCGCGGCTGGGGCCCGATGACGCGGGAACAGTTCGAGCATGACGCCGGCCCGGAGGGTTCGTTGTTCGTCGGCTCGCCGCGCACCGTTGCCGAGAAGATCGCGCGCGTGGCGGGCGAGCTGGGCCTCGCGCGGTTCGACCTGAAGTACAGCGTCGGCACGCTGTCCCACGAGAAACTGATGACCAGCATCGAGCTGTACGGGCGCGAGGTCGCGCCACTGGTGCGGGAGCAGCTCGCCGCGGCTTAGAGCGCGCGACATCCGTAGTTCCGCGACATCCGTAGTACAACGGATGGCATGGCCACCTGGTGGACGAGCGACACCCACTTCTCGCACCCGAACATCATCCGGTACTGCCGCCGGCCTTTCGCCGACGTCGCAGAGATGAATCGGGAGCTGATCGCGCGCTGGAACCACGTGGTGGCGCCGGGCGATGTGGTGTGGCATCTCGGCGACCTGTCGCTCGGCGTGCAGATCGAGGAGCAGGTGATGATGACCGCAGCCCTGAACGGCATCCGGCGGCTCGTGCCGGGCAACCACGACCGTGTCGCCTCGTTCTTCAACGGCGGTGACCAGCGCGCGCGATTCTGGCCGGTGTATGAGGCGGCCGGCTGGGAGATCATGCCCGAGCAACTGCAGCACAGCATCGCCGGTCGACGCGTGATGGTGTGCCACTTCCCGTACCGCGGCGACTCGCTCGGCGAGGACCGGTACCGGCCGCACCGGCCAGTCGACCACGGGCTGCCGATCATCCACGGGCACGTGCACACCGACTTCGCCGAGCAGGGCCGGCAGTTCAACGTCGGGGTCGATGTGCGCCAGTTCAGCCCGGTGGCCGAGAGCACCATCATCCGGTGGCTCGATACCCTCTGATGGTGATCCGGGTGATCCGCCTATGCTGGCGAGATGGCTGTTCGAGGCGGTGAACCGCACGTCGATGAGGGCACGCGGGTGCGCCGGCGCCGGTTCCGCGGCACGGAATACCTGCGCGGTCGGGCAACGTTCGCCGAGCTCGCGGTGGCGGTCGAGCAGTTCCCGTCGAATACCGCCGGCCCGGACTTCGTGCTCGTGCACGGCATCGGGGTGTCAAGCCGGTACTTCCACCCCGCGGCCGCCGAACTCGCCCGGTACGGTCGCGTGCTGCTCGTCGACCTGCCGGGGTACGGCCGAGCGCCGAACCCGAAACGCGCCGTCTCGCTGGCCGACCACGCCCGGGTGCTCGCCGAGTTCCTGACGGCCAACGATGTCGTGAACCCGGTGCTGGTCGGGCACTCGATGGGAACCCAGGTGGTCACCCAGCTGGTGCTGGATCATCCGGAGGTCACCGACCGCATCGTGCTGATGGGCACGACGATGGAACCGGATGCCAGAAACGTCTGGCGCGCCAGCTGGCGACTGTTCCGCGACATGCTGCGCGAGCCGCCGAGGGCGAACGTGGTGGTGCTCACCGATTACCTGTTCCGCACTGGCATCCCGTACTACCTGCGTCAGCTGCCGAACCTGTTGCAGGACCGCATCGAGGACCGGCTGCCCCGGCTGACCGCGCGAACGCTGGTGATCACCGGCGATCGGGATCCGATCGTGTCCCGGCAGTGGTCAGAGCGGGTGGCCGACCTCGCCCCGGCCGGCCGATTCGTGCAGGTCGAGGGCGCGCACGTGATCATGTTCACCGACCCGGCCAGGGTGGCCCGGCTGATCGCGGAGCACGCCGAAGGGTTATGACGGCACTGGTTATGACGGCACGGTTATGACGGCACCGTTATGACGGCACTGGTTGTGACGGCACTGGATTGGGCGCGCGACTACGCTTACGCGGCCGGCTGGCAGCTGCGCCATGCCCTGCGCCGCCGTGGCGCCGACACGCTCGCCAGCGGCAGCGCGGCGCCGGTGCTGCTGATCCCGGGGGTGTGGGAGACCTGGCAATTCCTCCGGCCGGTCGCCGAGCGACTGAACGAGGCCGGACATCCGATCCACGTCGTCGACGATCTCGGCTACAACCGCGGCGGCGTACGCGAGATGGCGGCGATCACCGAGCGTTACCTGCAGCGCCACGACCTGCAGGGCGTCATCATCGTCGCCCACAGCAAGGGCGGCCTGATCGGCAAACACGTCATGCTCGGGGCATCCGGCGACCGCATCCGGCGGATGATCGCGATCGCCACCCCGTTCGCCGGGTCGGTGTACGCGAACTACCTGCCGGTGCGCACCCTTCGGGCATTTCGCCCGTCAGACAAGACGATCCTGCTGCTCGGCGAGGGCATCGCCGCCAACAAGCGCATCGTGTCGATCTACCCCAAGTTTGATCCGCACATCCCCGCGGGAAGCTTTCTCGCCGGGGCGCGCAACATCGAGTTGCCGGTGGCCGGCCACTTCCGCATCCTCAGCGATCCGCGGCTGCTCCGCGCGGTTCTGACGAACCTGGAGGGTTGATCACGCGCGCGGCGAGGCGTTGACCGGCCAGCCGCAGCAGCACACCGATCACCACCCCAGCGATGCTCAGCCCGATCCACAGCGCGTTGCCCTGCACCGCGGCGATGACGATGCCGGCGACCGAGATCACCGCGAGGGCGACACCGCCGACGGCCAGCAGGCCGCTCGCGAGCGCGACGGTCTTGAGTTGGGAACGGTTCACCAGGGTGCCTTCGTGTAGTCCTTCAGAAAAACGCCGTACAGGTCTTCGCCGGCCTCGCCGCGCACGATCGGGTCGTACACGCGGGCGGCGCCGTCGACCAGGTCGAGCGGGGCGTGGAAGCCCTCCTCGGCCAACCGCACCTTGGTGTGGTGCGGACGCTCGTCGGTGATCCAGCCGGTGTCGACCGCGGTCATCAGGATGCCGTCGCTCTCGAGCATCTCGCCGGCGCTGGTGCGGGTGAGCATGTTCAGCGCGGCCTTCGCCATGTTCGTGTGGGGGTGGCCCGGTCCCTTGTAGCGGCGGGCGAACTGGCCCTCCATCGCCGAGACGTTCACCACGTACTTGCGCCGGGCGGACGACGCGGCCATCGACGGGCGCAACCGGCTGATCAGCAGGAACGGCGCGGTCTGGTTGGCCAGCTGCACCTCGAGCATCTCGAGCGGATCCACGTGCTGCACATACTGGGTCCAGCTGTTCACTTGCGCCTCATCCGGCACCAGCCCGCCCGCGTCGATCGCGGTGCCGGCCGCCATCCGTTCCAGCGACGACGACCCTGCGGTCATCGCCAGCTCGGTCAGTTCGTCGGCCGACAGCGACGGGCCTCCCGCCTCCGCGGCACGGGCGAGCAGCGGATGCGCCGCCACCGAGGCTGCGAGTGCCTGCGGGTGCGCGTCGTTGGTGTGCCCGAAGGTGATCATGTCGGGCAGCGGCCCGTCTGGCAGCGGGGCCAGCTCAGCTTGCGCGAGCGGCGCGTATGCGCCGGGCGAGCGGCGTACGGTCTGCGCCGCGTTATTGATCAGGATGTCGAGGGGGCCGGCTTCCGCCACCGCATCGGCGAGCCCAATCACCTGGGCAGGGTCGCGCAGGTCGATGCCGACGATGCGCAGCCGGTGCAGCCAGTCAGCGGAGTCGGGCAGCGACTGGAAGCGGCGCACCGCATCCCGCGGGAATCGCGTGGTGATGGTGGTGTGGGCGCCGTCGCGCAGCAGCCGCAGCGCGATGTGCATGCCGATCTTCGCCCGGCCGCCGGTGAGCAGCGCGCGCCGACCGGTGAGGTCGGTGTGCGCATCGCGCTTGGCGTGGCTGAACGCGGCACAGTTCGGGCACAGCTGGTGGTAGAACGCGTCGACCTGGGTGTACTGCTGCTTGCAGATGTAGCAGGCCCGCGACTTGATGAACTCGCCGGCGATCGCCGCGGTGGTGCCGGGCTCCAGCAGCATGCCGCGGGTTTCGTCATCGATGCGATCGGGGGCGCCGGTGGCCGTGGCGGCCACGACGGCCTTGTCGGCATCGGCGACGTTCTGCCGCAGCTCTCGCCGGCGTACCCGCTTCACCGCCTTGAACATCTGGGCGGTGGCGCGGCGCACGGCCACGTAGTCTGGGTGTTCCTCGTCGACCTGGTCCATGAATGCGAGCACCCTGAGGGTGGTCGCGAGATCGGCAGGGTCGATGCCGCTCGGTTCAACGCCGGCATTCTCAGCGGATGCCGGTTCGGCGATGGTGCTATCGGATGACATGATCTATTAATCATGACTGACGCTGGGCGCCCGAATGACCGCGCGCCTCTCGCGGCGCTGATTCCATCCTCGTACGACCCCGACGAGGTGTACGACATCTTCACCACCTGGGCCTCCTCACGCGGGCTTCCGCTGTATCCGGCGCAGGATGAGTCGCTCATCGAGATCGTGTCGGGCAACAACCTGATCCTGTCCACCCCGACCGGCTCCGGCAAGTCGCTGGTCGCGATCGCCGCCCACTTCGCCGCACTCGCGCAGGGCGGCCGCACCTTCTACACGGCGCCGCTGAAGGCTCTGGTCAGCGAGAAGTTCTTCGCCCTCGTCGAGTTGTTCGGTCCCGAGAACGTCGGAATGGTCACCGGAGACTCGTCCGTCAACGCGGATGCGCCCATCATCTGCTGCACGGCCGAAATCCTGGCGAACATGGCACTGCGACATGGCCACGAAACACCGGTGGATCAGGTCGTGATGGACGAGTTCCACTTCTACGGCGACCCGGAGCGCGGCTGGGCCTGGCAGGTTCCGCTGTTGATGCTGCCTGCGGTGCAGTTCATCCTGATGTCCGCCACCCTCGGCGATGTGACAGAACTCGCCGCCGACCTCACCCGGCGCACTGGCCGGCAGACCGCCGAGGTGACCGGCGTCGACCGGCCCGTCCCGCTGCACTTCTTCTACGCCATCACCCCCGTGCACGAGACCATCGAAGAGCTGCTTTCCACCAACCAGGCGCCGGTGTACGTCGTGCACTTCTCGCAGGCGGCCGCGCTGGAGCGGGCGCAGGCGCTGACGAGCGTCAAGATCCTCAGCCGGGAGAAGCGCGATGAGATCGCCGAGGCGATCGGATCCTTCCGGTTCACCACCGTGTTCGGTAAGACGCTGTCTCGTCTGGTGCGCAGCGGCATCGGCGTGCACCACGCGGGCATGCTGCCGCGATACAGACGACTGGTCGAGCAACTCGCGCAACGCGGACTGCTCCGGGTGATCTGTGGAACCGACACGCTCGGTGTCGGCATCAACGTGCCGATCCGCACCGTGCTGTTGTCGGCATTGACCAAGTTCGATGGCACCCGGATGCGGCAGCTTTCCGCACGGGAGTTCCACCAGATCGCCGGCCGCGCCGGTCGCGCCGGCTTCGACACCGCCGGAACGGTGATGGTGCAGGCACCCGAGCACGAGAGCGAGAACGCGAAGGCGGTCGAAAAGGCCGGGGACGACCCGAAGAAGCGTCGCAAGATCGTGCGCAAGAAGGCCCCGGAGGGCTTCGTCTCGTGGGGCGAGCCGAGTTTCAACCGGCTGGTCGACGCGCAGCCGGAGACGCTCACCAGCCACATGCAGCTGACCGCCGCAATGATGATCAACCTCATCGGGCGCGGCGGCGATGTCTTCGCCGCGGTGCGCAAGCTGGTGTTCGATAACCACGAGTCCCGTTCCCGGCAGTACGCCCTGGCCCGCAGGGCGCTCGGGATCTATCGCACGCTGCGCGCCGCCGGCGTGGTCACCGACGAGGGTGGCGACATCCGGCTCACCATCGACCTGCAACCGAACTTCGCGCTCAACCAGCCGCTGTCGCCGTTCGCGCTTGCGGCGTTCGAGCTGCTCGACCCCGCGTCATCCAGTTACGCGCTCGACATGATCAGTGTTCTCGAGGCGACCCTGGATGACCCGCGGCCCGTGCTCTCGCAGCAGCAGTTCCTGGCCAGGGGCGAAGCGGTCGCGGCGATGAAGTCCGACGGCATCGAGTACGACGCGCGTATGGAACTGCTGGAACAAGTCACGCACCCCAAACCGCTCGATGAACTGCTGCACCAGGCGTATGACACTTTCGCCAGCTCGCAACCGTGGATCCGCGACTTCGAGCTGGCGCCGAAGAGCGTGGTGCGCGACATGTACGAGCGCGCCATGAGCTTCGCCGAGTTCACCGGGCACTACAAGCTGAGCCGGTCCGAAGGAGTGGTGCTGCGGTACCTGTCCGACGCGTTCCGCGCCGCGCGGCAGACCATTCCCGACGAGGCGAAGACTGAAGAGTTGCGCGATCTGATCGAGTGGCTCGGCGAGCTGGTGCGCCAGGTCGACTCGAGCCTGCTCGACGAGTGGGAGTCGTTGATCAACCCTGCCGCCGATCCCGACGCCCCGGTGGTGCCGCCGGCCCCGCCGCGGCTCACCGGTAACCCTCGCGCATTCCGCGTGCTCGTGCGCAACGAGCTGTTCCGGCGAGTTCAGTTGGCCGCGCTGGAGCACTACGACGAGCTGGGCGAACTCGACGCCGAGCACGGCTGGACCGCGAACGCGTGGGCGGACGCCCTGGACAGCTACTGGGCAGAGTATGACTCGATCGGCACCGGCGCCGACGCTCGCAGCTCCGCCATGCTGATCATCGACGAGGATGCGGCCGAGTGGCGGGTGCGGCAGATCCTCGCCGACCCGCACGCGGATCATGACTGGGCGATCACCGCCACGGTGGATCTCGCCGAGTCCGACGAGCTGGGCAGCGCGGTGGTGCGGATCACCGGTGTCGGCCAGCTCTGACGGTTTTAGCCGGCTCTGACGGCTCGGTGAGCTCGGTCGGCTACCGGCGGGTGGCGGCGGCGGTCACGCGCTGCAGCGACGTGCGGAGGGCCTCCAGGTCCTCGACCGGCAGCTGTAGTTCGTCGACGATGCGGTGCGGGATTTGCTCGGCCTCGGCGCGGAGTGACCGACCGACGGGCGTCAACCGCACGTCCAGAGCGCGCTCGTCGTGGGCATTCCGAGCCCTGGTGATGTAACCGGATGCCTCGAGACGCTTCAGTAGCGGCGAGAGAGTAGCCGGCTCCAACTGCAGGGCGGCCGACAGGTCACGCACTGTTCGCGGGTCGCGTTCCCACAGCGCGAGCATCACGAGATACTGCGGATGCGTGAGGCCGAGCGGCTCAAGGATCGGCCGGTACAGCGCGATCACGCTTCGAGATGCCACCGCAAGCGCGAAGCACACCTGATCTTCCAGCGCGAGCAGGCTCGCAGTGACGGTGGTGGTTTCGTTCGTCATCGCCGTTCCTCCGAGCGTTCCGTCAGTTTGCCCATGCGCGAACTGTTAGTACACTAAGCATATGGCAGGAGAACAGAAATCGGGCAGCGCCTTCGGCAACTGGATCGAGAAGCTGAACATCAAGCTCCGGCCATACATCGGGGCCCCGCCGCTCGGTCCTTATAACGAGCCGCCACTGCCGCCGCGCGAGACGCACGCCTGCCCACTCTGCGGCCATCCGATGAGCGAACACAGGGTCGACCGCTCAGGCGAACGCACGCAACTGCACTGCCCTCAGAGCCCAGTAGCCAGCTAATTTGACCTCCGGAGTGGTGACAGCGGCATGCGTCGCCTCCGCTGTACGGTGGCTGCATGCCCGATATCAGCGACAGCCAACTGCTCGCCGACACGCTTCCCGGTAGCTGGACGGTGGGAGCCACCAGCCTGCCCGGATGGGCATACAACGGTCAGGTTGCCCCGACGTTCAACTATGAACTGGTCACTGCCGAGCCGCTCGTGCTCGCTCACGACATCGCCTTCGAGGCGGCGGACGGCAAGCCCAAGCTGTTCGCCGGTAAGACCCGTTGGCGGGGAAGCCATTTCGTGTCACACCCGCTGCGGTTCACCCCGCGGGGCTGGGGCAGGTGGACGGTGAGTGGCGCCAGCGATGACCGCAACGTGCTGGTCTTCGCCCTGGCGCGATCATTCGGCGTGCCCGAGAGCGTTTTCGTGCTGGTGCGCCACGGTTCCGACATCCGTGATCTGCGCGCCATGGTGGCAAGCGGCTACGTCTCGTTCGGGCTCAGCCCGGAGAAGTTCGCCTCGCTCACCTGGCTGTGATCTGGTCGGTCTGGCATGATCTGGTCAGTCCCGATCAGCGATCCGGCACACCAACGATCTCTTCCCGCACGCGGCGCATGTCTTCCAGCAGCGAGCCAACCAGAATCCAGTGATCGGGGTTCGGTTGCTGCACCACCAGGGGTGCGGTGAGCGCCGGCACGTCCACGCCCGGAGTCGGTCCGTCGGTGTCTGAGGCACCCAGTAACCGCAGATCGTGCGCCGCACGGCTGATCTCTGTGACGATCGCATGCACGTTGGGGTCGTCCATCAGGGTCGGGTCGTAGTGATCATGGATCGCCCTCGCCATGCCGATTACCCGGGTCACCAGGGCATTCAGCCGTACCAACAGCTCGGCGTCGTCCGCCAGTAGGTCACGCATGCGGCTCCGACGAGGGTTGAGGGTGAGGCTCTCCTCGCCGAGAGCGACCGCGTCAGCCGCCGCATCACGAAGCCCGCGCAGCTCACGCGCCTGCTCCAGCAACTCGATAAGCTCTGCCCGACTCTGCGGCTCGTGCAGCGCCAGGGCGATCCGGTCCAGGGCAGCCGCCGTGCGGTTCTGCAGACGCGTGATGGCGACGTGTGCGGGCGCTACCAGTACAGGCGGCACGATCAGCGCGTTGATTACGAGCGCCGTCACCGCGCCGATGACCGTCTCCACCACCCGATCCACCGCGTAGAGCGGAGAATCGCCACCGAGCGCCAGCACGAGCATCGCGCTAATCGGAATCTGATTCGACGACCCGGGACCAAGCTTCAGCGCCCAGGCGATCAGCAGCGACGCCACGATGGCGAGCAACACCACCCAGCTGGCGTTACCGAACACGGCGCCGGCCACTGATGCCAGCAGTACGCCAAGAACCACCCCGACGCTTCGTTCGATGCCCTTCGCGAGCGACTGATTGACGCTCGGCTGCACCACGAGAAGTGCCGCGATCGCGGCGAAGATCGGGAACGGCTGACCAAGCAGCAGGCTCGACGCCAGCCACGCGACCACAGCCGCCGCCGATGTTTTGAGCACCTGCAACAACGGAGAGCGATGCGACTGCTGCAGCGTGCTGAACCCTCTCACCGCTTCAGCGTAGCCGCGCACAGCAGCGCGGCAGAGGGATCGGCTTGCGCGGGTCCGGGTTTAGGGGCGGGTGGGTCCCTTGTCGGTGCGGGCTTTGCTGGCGGGTCGCCAGGTGCCGGTGGGGTCGATCCAGGGTGGTGCTTTCAGGTGGGGGACGCCGCGGATCATGCGGATGTCCCAGCCGGAGGTTTCGATGGTTCGGTGGTGGAACCAGCACAGGCTGACCCCGTTGTCGGTGTGGGTGAGTCCGTTTTTGGCCCAGTCGAGGACGTGGTGGATCTCGGTCCAGCCGGCGGGGATGTTGCAGCAGATGCAGCTGCCGTCGCGGAGGTTGATGGCGCGGCGTTGGGCGGGGGTGAACCCGCGTTGTTTGGTGCCGAGTTCGATGATCCGGCCGAAGGAGTCGAATCTGACCGGTTGGATGCCGCCGGTGCAGGTCATCTGGTTGATGGCGGCCATCGAGATCGGGGTGGTGAGCCCGTCGATCCAGCCGGGTCCGCGGCCGGTGTTCAGGTCGGCGGCTTTGACGCTGACCAGCACGGTGGGGGAGGCGCCGCCGATGCGGGGGGCCGTGCCGGAGCGGGCGTGGCCGTCGACCAGGGCGGCGAGTACGTCGTGGCGTTGCTGGTCGGGAGTGCGGTCATCTCCGAGGGCCTCGGCGGTGGCGCGTTCGTCGTCGGTGAGGAACACCCCGGTGGTGTTCGGGGAGAGGTAGGCGTCAAAGAGCCGGTCCAGTTTCGCGGCGATCTCGGGCAGTAGGGCGTATTGGCCGCGGACGAGTCCGTCGCGGAGGTGTCCCTTGCTGAACATGCGGCTGCGCATGGCGCGTTCCTCGGAGGGTTGTAGCCCGTCGGGGTCGATCACGGCCCGCCAGACGGAGGTCTGGATGGCGATCTCGTCGGCCGCGCAGGGCAACGGCGCCACCGTGGCGGCATCCGGGTCGGTATCCGCCGCAGGGTCAGCATCGGGGTCGGTGTCCGGGTCGAGGCCGGTGGGGTGGGTTCCGGTGGCGGCGGCGACCAGTTCGGCCTCGGCGGCGGCCAGCTCGTCCGGTGGGCGTTGGCCGGCTGCAGGCCCTTCACGATCGCCGCCGCGGCATCGATACCGATCCGGCCGGCGGTGAGGGCCTCGGCGACCTGCGGGAACCGGCCCGGCAGTGCTTCTCCGCTGACGGTGGTGTCCGGGTGCAGCTGCCGGCCGAGTTTCAGCCGCTGGTTCGCGGTCAGGCCGCCGATCAGGGTTACCCGTTCCAGCAGCTCGATCGCGTTCCGGCAGCCCTTCTGGTAGGCCAGCCCGTCCGGGCCGAGCTCGCGGCGGGAGCGGTCGCCGATCTCGCCGGCGGCCAGCACCCGGGCCCCGTCCACGGCCCGGCCGAGCCGCTCGACCGCCCCGGTCAGGATCAGCAGCTCCTCATCGGTGAGCGTCCGGACGCCGACCGGCCCGACCAGGGCGGAGAGTTCCGCACCGAGCTGGTCGAACTGGTCTGCGAGGGTTTCCATACATACGATTTTGCCAGTGTCGAACATAGCTACCAAGGAGTCTCGCGAATCTTGGGACAAGTCACCGAGCCGGCGCCTGTGGAGGATTGGACGCCCTCGCCCGGGGCTGGCTACTCCGGCGGCAGTACATGCACGGACGTGCCGAGGAACCGTCCAAAACGCTGCACAGCCCGGTCGAACCCAGCACGCGCGGCATCGCTCAGCTCACCGAACGGCTCCGCGATCACCTCGACCTCACCCGCCGTGCCGGTGCGCCGCCATACCCCAACCACCTCGCCGTCGACCACAATCGTGGGGAAGAACATGCCGTTGCCCCCGGGGACCACGACCGCCAGATGCTCTCGCATAATCACGGCGCTACGGTCCTGATAGCCGAGCAGGTACTCGTCGAAACCGGGAAGCGCGCGCACCGCCGAGGTGGGGCGCGCGGCATCCAGAGTCTGCGGCGACAAAAAATAGGCGACGCCGTCGCTTTCGATCTCGGTCAGCGCCTCGCCCGCCACCGCGAGTCCGGCGCGGGCGTCGCGGAGGGTCAGCGACGCCCACCAGGCGAAGTCCCGCACCGTCGCCGGGCCGTGACTCGAAAAGTAGCGCAGCGCGAACTCGCCAAGCGCCTCGTCCCGCTCGAGCCGACGCGGATGCCGCACCCACTCGTCAAGTAACGTGAACGTCTGCGTGCGGCCATCGGGGGGCCCGAAGACCAGAGTGCCGGTTTGGCCGAGGTACCAGAGGATGTGGTACCCGCGCTGCCCGCCGGTGTCGATGCCGTGCCGGTCAAACTCGCGCAACAGGGCATTCCGCGCGAGCACCCCGCTGCCCGTCAGCCGGGTCTCGGCTACCGCGCGGGCGCTCTCAAAGGTTGACGAGTCCAGCCCCAGACCTCGATGCCGGGTCGCCGCGCCGGCGATCAGTCGCGGCGCTGTCACGCCCAGCATCCAGGCGAGGTCTTCGCCTGGGACGAAATGCAGGGTGCCACGCAGTGGCCATGACCGCACAATGTCGCCGGATGCCAGGGCCGCCACGACATCCGCTTGCGTGGCACGTGTCGTGCGCAAGCCGACGGACCACAGCGCGCCGGCGAAATCTTGCGCCTGCATACCGAGCATGTGCCGCACGACGGCAGCGGGAGTCTCGAACGTCGGCCGTGCGATGGCCTGTGCCATCAGGCGCAACTCGGCCAGCCTCCTGCGGTTCACGGGAGCGCTGACCATGCCACCAGTATCGCGGCAGGCACCGACAGATTGTGGGAGGCACCGACAGAGGCGCCGACAGAGGTACGGAAGCGCGCGCGACTCCGTGAGAAACCTCTCACCAAGGGCGTGACCGCGCGCCGCGCCGGGCAGAATGGCAGCATGTCACGGATCAGTTCAACGGTTGTGGGCGGCCTGGTTGCGCTCGGTTTGGTGGGCGCAGGTGCCATCGCCGTGGAGGCCACAACCATCCGAGATGAACCCGGTGTCGAACAATCGATCAGCCCCGTCCTCGTGCCGCAAGCGCCCGGCTCGACCAACACTGCTCCGGCCGTGACCGTGCCCGAGCCAGCCGTCCAACCCGGCACGCCCACCATCGGAGTGCCGACGGAACCCACGCCGGTGGCCCCCGCTCCGCCGGCAGCCGTCGATGACGATGACGATGATGACAACAGCGGCCACGGTTCAGACGACGACCCGGACGATCTCGACGAGCCCGATGACCACGAGCCCGATGACGGCTGAGACGCCGACGGCTGAGACGCCGACGACTGAGACTCAGACGGCTGGGCACACGAGCACCGGGCACGCGAGCACTGGGCACACGACGGCTGAGCCCACCGAGGACCCGCGGCGCGACCTGCTCGAGAGCCTTGCTGAGGAACTCGGCTTCACGCTGCAGCACAGCAGACAGCTGAGCGTCGATGTCACCGCGGACGGGTATGTCACTGGCCACGAGATGACGCTCCGAGGATATGACGGGTCGGCTCAGAGCCAGGTCGTGTACGTGGAAACCAACCAGGGTGACGCGGGCCGCGACGGGGTCCTCACTATGCGCAACGACGAGACGGGCGACGAGAACGCGGTCTGGTTGTATCCGCGCGACCCCGCTCTGCCTGCCCTGCCCTCCGCCGTCTTCCCTGACGCTGCGATAGTGCTCCTCAACCGGATCGGCCTCGGCGTCGTCACCGTGTCGCTGGCACTGGCCGCCTACCGCCCAGGGAAACGCGCGGTGGTGCGCGCGGATTGGCCGGGTGGCACCGCGTTCATCAAAGTGGTTCGGCCCGCGCAGGTCTTCGAACTGCAGGCCAAGTACGCCACATGGCGGGCTGCAGGGCTGCCGGTGCCCAACACGCTTGGCTGGACCGATGACGGCATCGTCGCGTTCACCACACTGCACGGCCAGATCGCATCGGCCGCCGTCACCCGCCTCACCGACGCGGAGGCTGACGCCCTGGTCGCGGGCATCACGCGAATGTGCGCACAGATCGCCCGCGTGCCAAGCGACAAACCGGCGCGGGCCTCGCTCGCCACGCGACTGACCTGGTACGAGCGCCGGGTGGGTGCGCTGCTTCGTGAGCGGGGCGCCGACCGAGCAGCGCTCACGACACTGGATGACACGTGCCGACAGATCGAGCGGATGCTGCGGACGGCCCCGTCGACGCGACCGGTGACGATTCACGGTGACCTGCATCTCGGCCAGCTCTTCCTCGATCCGGCCGACAACCGGCTGGTCGGAATCCTCGACATCGACACGGCCGGCACCGGCGACCCCGCAGACGATGCCGCCGCCCTGCACGCGCACCTGGTGGTGTCGGCGGCGATGTACGCCGCACGCGGCGACCCCGCAACGGCGGCTCGTGTCGAGTCGCTCGCCAACCGGTGGCGCCTCAGCTGGAGCAGCCAATCCGACCACGGGTTCGCGACGCGCGCCCACGCCATCTCGGCGACCCACCTGATCGCCCACGCGCTCGGACAGAGCGTCGCGCCCGAAACGCTGCTGTCCCTTGCCCACGCCCTCATTGACCGGCAGCCGACGGGCGATAGCCCCGTGCCAGCACGATGAGAACGCTCTAACCTGACCCTCCTCTTGGCCTCATCCGGGCTCACGAGACTGGTTCTTGTCAGCACAATGCACCGCCTCGGCGACTGCGACAACACAGGAACCAGGAGAACACCATGCAGAAGAAGACGAAGTGGACCGCAGTGGGCGCGGCGTCAGTGCTCGGGTTGGGCTTGATCGCCGGCGGCGCCCTGACCGCGGCACACGCCTCAACCGTGAATGTCAGCGATAACAGTCCCGCCGCCGCGACATCCGGCGCAGCATTCGGCCTGACGACGACGAGCGACCCGATCGGCAGCGCCCCCACCACCAGCCCGAGCGCGAGCCCCACCACCAGCCCCACCGCTCCCGCCGCAGCAACCCCAGCCGCCACCGTCGACACCGCGTCATCCGGTCAGACAGCTCCCAGCATCGCCACTGCGGTGTCAGCTCCGAGCGTCGCGTCGCCGATCAGCCCCGCAAGCCCGGCGAGCCCGATCAGCGCCATCTCGCCGATTAGCCCTGTGTCGGTCGACTAAGCAAGTCTCGGTCGACTACGCAGCACACGGATGGCCCGGACTCCTGTCCGGGCCATTTCGCTGCTCGCACCTTCTACCGGCACGGCTGCTCAGCCCAGCCGATACCCCATGCCGCGCACCGTCTCGATGCGGTCGGCGCCCAGTTTGGTTCGCAGGTAGCGCACGTACACGTCGACGATGTTGGATCCCGGATCGAAGTCGAATCCCCACACCCGGCTGAGCAGCTGCTCACGGCTGAGCACCTGGCCGGGATGGCGCATGAACTCTTCCAGCAGCGCGAACTCGCGGGCGGACAGGTCGACGGTCTGCGCCCCGGAGGTGGCACGCCGCGACCGCAGGTCCAGCGTCAGCCCATCGTGGCTGATCGAGGTGGAGGACGAGGTCAGCTGTTTGGTCGATTCCCGCAGCCGGGTCCGCACGCGCGCGATCAGCTCGTCGAACTTGAACGGCTTCGCCAGGTAGTCGCTTGCGCCGCCCTCGAGACCGGCCACAGTGTCCGCGGTGGCGGTGCGCGCGGTCAGCATGATGATCGGCACCACGTCATTGAACGCGCGGATCCGCTTCAACACCTCAAACCCGTCGATCGAGGGCAGTCCGACATCCAGCAGCACCAGGTCGAACTCGTCAGAGCGCGCGTACTCCACCGCCGCGAGGCCGTCGTCGACCACATGACAGGCGTATCCGGCGGCGGTGAGCCCTTTCCGCACAAACGTGGCAATGCGGTCTTCGTCTTCGACCAGAAGGATGCTGCTCATCGAGGGGTTCCGTCCTGTGCCGTCGGCACGTCTATGGCGAAGCGGGAGCCGCCGGGGGAGGTCTGCAGCGTGACGGTGCCACCGTGCGCCTGCGCGATGGCCGCCACGATTGCCAGACCGAGGCCCGACCCCTGGATTCCGCGCCGCGCGTCGACCCTGCCGAACCGTTCGAAGATCCGCTCCTCCATCCCCTCCGGGATGCCGGGGCCTTCGTCGAGCACCCAGAACTCCACCCGGTTGGCGGTGCGCAGCCGGCTTCCCATTTGGATCAACGACCCTGCGGGGGAGTACTTGGCCGCGTTGTCTGCCAGTTGCAGCCAGGCCTGCGTGATCCGTCCCGCGTCCACGCTGGCGACCACCGTTGCGGTCTCTGCCAGTCGCCAGTCGTGGTTGGAGATGGCGGATGCCTTCGAAAACACCTGTTCGGAGAGGTCGGCCACGTCGACTTCTCTGCGCTGCAGGGCGCCGGATGTCTGGCTGTCGGCGAGCAGCCCGATCTCATCGACGAGCCCGGACATCCGGTCGAGCTCGTCGATCACCAGGGCCCGCGTGGCTCGCACGTCGTCGGCATCCGTAGCATCCACCAGTTCCAAATGTCCTCGAACGATGGTCAGCGGCGTTTTCAGTTCGTGCCGCACGTCGGTCAGCAGTTGCTGTTGCGTGGTGATCGACGTGTCGAGTCTGCCGAGCATGTCGTTCACGGTGGCGGTCAACGCCGACACGTCGTCGTTGCCGGCGACCGGAATCCGCTCGCTGAGATCGGTGGCGGTGATGTGAGAGGCGGCGGCGGTGAGGTGGCGAATCGGCCGCAGCAGACGTCCGGCCACGTACCAGCCCACCAGACCGATGCCGACAAGCGACGTGAGGGCCACCCAGGCGTAGGTGGTGAATGCCGTGGTGATGACCGCGAGTTCGGCATCTACGTCGTACGCGGTGACGAACAGGCCGCGAGAGTCCGATCCCTGAACGATGATCGGGATGGCGATATACCGCAGATTGCCGACGGATGACTGCGCGGTGCCGAGGCGCACCGACCCGTCAGCGGTCTCGGCGACGACACGGTCGAGGAATGCTGGATCGTCTTCCAAATGGAAGTCGGTGTCTAGGGCCGAGACATAGGTGGGTGCCCCGTCGAGGATGCCGATGGCGCTCTGTCTGGGCCCGGGCAGCACCCGCGCGAGCACCGCCTCCAGGGCGGTACGAGCGTCGGTGAAGCCTGCGGTCTCAGGCGCTGCCGCGGCCCGGTCAGATTCGGCGCCGCCGGATCCGGTGACGACCACCCGTGCCGATTCGACAGCGGCATGCAGGTGGTCGTCGATAGCGTGCAGCACGCGGTCGCGCTGCACCAGGTACGCGGTGCCGCCGGCGACCGTCATGGCGACCGCCGTCACGGCAAGAATTACCGCCAGAATGCGTACCCGAACGGACCAGTGAGGTAACCGCGGGCGAGGCATTCCTCAATTATCCGTTGTTGACCGCTCGTACGGTACTGCGTGAGAAAACTCTCACTCCTCGGGGGTGCCCTCGCTGACCACCAGACGAAGTCCGCCGTCGAACTCGGTCATCGTGCGGAAGTGGCCGTACTGCCGGTCCCACTCGCCGGATTCGAGGTCCTTCGACAGGCGCTGCTCGAACTCCTCGATGACCTCGGTGGGCACGAAGCTCCAGGCTGACATCGCCCGGCGCACGGCGGGGTCGAGAACGCGTTCCGGGCGTCCGAAGAACGCCTGACCGAAGCCATCGATCGAATCGACAGGGATCGGCACGATGTCGATGCGTGCGCCACCCAGGGCGTCGGCGATCGTGCTCAGCTGCGGCATCCGCCGTGCCTCGACCTCGAAGAGCACCGGAACGTACTCCGGCAGCCACCACGGCTCGGGCACCACAGGGTCGAAGGTGAGGATGACGACCGGTCCGCGAGTGACGCGGCGCATCTCGGCCAGGCCCTTCCGCACGTCGGGCCACTGGTGCACGGTCACGCTGGCCATGCTGGCGTCGAAGCTGTTGTCGTCGAAGGGCAGGGCGTCGGCGGTCGCGTTGATCGCCGGCGCGAGCTGACGGGGACGCTGTGCCCGCATCGACGCCGACGGCTCCACCGGGTACACATGACGGTCAACCGGCTCGTACGACCCGGCTCCGGCACCGACATTCAGCACCGTGCGGGCGTTACCGAGGGCGGTGAGGATTCTCGCAGCGATCCGGGGGTCTGGTTGGCGGATCTGCGCGTAGCCGGCACCGATGGTTCCGTAGTCCGCGTCACCCGCGGAGCCGTCATCGAAGTTTCTCATGTTGGCGATAACGCTAGCCCAAAACGCCGAGGGCGGTGAGTTGCGAGGAGAGCCCTGCGCCGTCCGGCGCGTACACCCACGGCGTCTTCCCGCTGCCCGGGTGTCCACCGTGTCTACGGCCGCCGGCGAAGACCGCCTCAGAGGTCGACAGCTGGCGAATCGCCACCGCGATCACCCGTTCGGGATGCCGCTCGACGAACGAGCCGTAGATGTCCTCGTCGTGCTGACCGTCGTCACCGATGAGAAGCCACCGCAGATCGGGAAAGTCGACGGCGAGCCGCTCGAGGTTCTCTTCCTTGTGCGCTCTGCCGCTGCGGAACAACCGGTCGTGGGTGGGTCCCCAGTCGGTGAGGAGCAGAGCTCCCTGTGGGTAGAGGTTCCTGGTCATGAAGCGAGTCAACGTCGGCGCCACGTTCCAGGCGCCGGTCGACAGGTAGATGATCGGGGCGCCAGGGTTGGCTTTGGCGAGGCGGTCGTACAGCACAGGCATGCCCGGCACGGCGTTGCGCGCATGCTCATCGAGCACGAAGGTGTTCCAGGCGGCGAGGAACGGCCGGGGCAGATACGTGACCATCACCGTGTCGTCGACGTCGGAGACGATGCCGAACCGGGTATTCGGGTCAACGATGAACAGGGGCGCGGTCACCGGCTCGGTATCGGCGGTGCGCAGCAAGAGCTCATGCCAGCCTGGTTCGAGCGACGCCTCGACGCGGGCGTCGACTACTCCGCCGCGGTCCACCATGACCTCGTGCTCGATCCCGCCGATCGTGACGATCACCGGCCCGTCATTCACCGGAATGCTGAAGAAACTGCGCCAGCCGCGCACGCGCTCGTAGCGGTGTCGGTCGGAGGCATCCGGTTTGGTGAGAACGACCCGGCAGAGCACCCTCGCCCAGCCCGGCGCTCCATAGGCGGAATACGGGATGACGGTGGTGACGAGGCCACGTTTGCGTCCGCGGCGTGCACGGTACTCGTGGAACCGGTCTTCGATGCGTGCCGCGCGGTGGAGCAGCTGCGGCGCGCGCTCGGCGGGGGAACGCGCCTTGCGTGAGCGTGGCATTGCTCAATTCTGGCACGCGCGACGTGCGGCTCGGTGATGAACGCGGGTTATGCGACGAGCGGCTCGATCAGATACGGCCCGTTGTTCTGCACAGACCCCACCGCCTTGTCGACCTCATGGAAGGTCAACGGCTCGGCGGCCGACGGCGCTGCGGCGGCGATCGCGGCGAGGAGCTCGGCGTCTCCTTCGAAGTACGGATCCAGCCACTCGTCGAGGAATCCGTGGTCGAGAAGCACCGGCATCCGATCATGAATGCCCGCCAGCTGACCGGATGCCGCGGTGGTGAACACCGTCGTGGACAACAACCAGCGCCCGCTGGCACCGGCCGAAGCCGCCGGATTACGCCACCACTCGTAGAGTCCCGCGAACAGCAGCGGCGCGCCATCTGCCGAATGAATGAACATCGGCCGCTTCACGCCGTCGGCGCCGAGCTGCCACTCGTAGTAGCCGGTGGCGGGTATCGCCGCGCGGCGCTTGACGACCGCGTCGCGGAACGCGGGCTTCTCGGCAGCCTCCTCGATCCGCGCGTTGAACATGCGGGAGCCGACCCCCGGATCGGGTGCCCACGACGGCACCAGGCCGAACCTCGCCGCCTCGGCACGCCGCAACGGTTCGGGGTTCTCGGGCTGGTCCTTGGGAATGGCATCGATCAGCACGAGCACCGGATCGGTCGGGGCGATATTCCAGGACGGACCGGGCAAACCGTCGGCCACTAGATCGACGTCGAAAAGTCCAACCAAATTTTCTGTCGTGTCTGACACGACGAACCGTCCGCACATGAGAACATTCTGCCAAGTACCTCCGACACCCGAAGCCGTGAGAGATATTCCCCCGAGACTCCGTGTGCGCGGTATATTCAGGTTCTACTGACGAAGGAGTTCCCCGTGACGGCACGCGACTTCAGCACAGCACTTCCCTCGGGAACCACCCTGATCCGCAACGAGCCGGTGCAAGCGCGAAGCACCGCCCGGCTCACCGCGCTGCTGGATGCCGCGGCGTCGGTGATCGACAAGATCGGGTACGAGCGACTCACCACCGCCATGGTGGCCGACGGGGCCGGGGCATCCATCGGCACCGTCTACCGCTACTTCCCCGATCGCATTGCGGTCCTGCAAGCGCTGTCGGTGCGCAACTTCGAGCGCCTGCACGACCGCTTAATCAGCGCGTTGAACGAGGGCGAGTTCAGCACCTGGCACGAGGCGCTGTTGGGGCTGTTCGACGTGTTCGTCGACGCCTTCCGCACCGAGCCGGGTTTCCGCTCGCTGCGCGTCGGCGACGTGCTCGACCTGCGACCGGCTGCCGACGAGGAGACCGGATACGGCCGTCTCGCCGAGCTCATGCTCGACGAACTCGCCAGGCGGTTCAACCTCGCCATCACCGATGAAGCCCACTTCGCGTACAACGCGTCGATGCACGTGACCGACGCGCTGGTTGCCCGGGCCTTCGCGCGCGACCCGAAGGGTGACCCGCGGTACCTGAACCTCGGCCGAGAGGCCATCGGAGCCCTGCTGGAGCCGCATTTCGGCTGATGATCGAGTTCCACGCCGTTTCGAAGCGTTTCCCCGACGGCACACTCGCGGTCGAGGAGTTCAGCCTCGTCATCCCGTCCCACAAAACAACGGTGCTGGTCGGATCGTCCGGCTCCGGCAAGACGACTTTGTTGCGCATGATCAACCGCATGGTCGACCCGTCCACCGGTCACATCGAGATCGACGGCCAGAACGTATCGGATGAACCCGCGGTGGCTCTCCGCCGCCGGATCGGCTACGTCATGCAGAACAGCGGTCTGCTGCCGCATCGCTCCGTGGTCGACAATGTCGCCACCGTGCCGCGCTTGAACGGGGTATCGAAGCGAGACTCGCGGCGGCGCGCCCTGGAACTGCTCGAGGTCGTGGGCCTGGACCGTGCTCTCGCCGACCGGTATCCCAGCCAGTTGTCCGGCGGGCAGCAACAACGAGTCGGGGTTGCCAGGGGACTCGCATCCGACCCGAACATCCTGCTGATGGATGAGCCCTTCGGTGCTGTCGACCCGATCGTGCGCGCCGACCTGCAGCAGGAACTGATCCGCTTGCAGCGCGAGCTGGACAAGACGGTCGTCTTCGTCACGCATGACATCGACGAGGCGTTCCTGCTGGGGGACCAGGTGGTGATCCTCGGCAAGGGCGCGCAGATCGTGCAGCAGGGGTCACCGAGCGAAATCATCGCCGATCCCGTCGACGACTTTGTCGCCACCTTCATCGGCGCGGAACGCGGCAAGCGAGCCCTGAGCATCCGTGACACTCCAACCGGGCAGGTGCTGGTCGACGCGGAAGGACGCACCCAAGGTCGCCTCGTCGGCGGGCAGAGTCGGCCGTGAACTGGCTCGGCTCCAACCTCGACTTGATCTGGCAGCTGACTCTGGATCATTTGCGGCTCAGCGCCATCCCGATTGTGCTCGGGTTCATCATCGCGGTGCCGCTCGGCTGGGCAGCCTGGCGATACGGCGTGATTCGCCCCGCCGTGCTCACCGCGGTCGGTCTGCTCTACACGATTCCGTCGCTTGCCCTGTTCGTGCTGCTGCCGCCGATCCTCGGCATCAGCTTCCTCAGCGAGCTGAACGTCATCATCGCGTTGACCGTGTACGCCGTCGCACTGATGGTGCGGTCGGTGACGGATGCGTTGGGCTCGGTGGAACCGGACGTGCGGCAATCCGCCACGGCCGTCGGCTTCAACGGCTGGGGCCGGTTCTGGATGGTGGAGTTCCCGCTAGCGGGTCCGGTTCTGCTGGCCGGCCTCCGCGTGGTGTCCGTGAGCACCGTGAGCCTGGTCACCGTGGGGGTGCTGGTCGGAGCCGACAGTCTCGGATACCTCTTTACCAACGGGCTGCAGCGCGGAATCGCGGTGGAGATCCTGACCGGGATCGTGATGACGATGCTGGTCGCGGTGCTCTTCGACGTGGTGCTGGTGCTGCTCGGCCGGGTGCTGATGCCGTGGAACCGGCAGCAGAGCGCCGCCGCCAGACGATTCCTAATCGGCACATGACCCTGTTCATGGAGGCGCTGGCGTGGCTGTTCGCACCCGAGCAGCGGATGGGGGCGAACGGTATCCCCAACCGGCTCGCCGAGCACCTCGGATACACCGCACTCAGCCTGCTCATCGCCGCCGTGATCGCCATCCCGATCGGCTGGCTCATCGGACACACCGGTCGCGGCAGACAGCTGGCGATCGGGCTGTCTGGAGCTGCCAGAGCGCTGCCCTCGCTCGGGCTGATCACCATCCTCGCCTTGCTGATGGGACTCAGCGAGGTACCAGCCCTGATCGTGCTGGTCGTGCTGGCGATCCCGTCGATCCTGGCGGGCGCATACGCCGGTGTCGAGGCTGTCGACCCGTCGACGGTGGATGCAGCCCGCGCGGTCGGAATGACCGAGTGGCAGGTGCTCGGCAAGGTCGAGATCCCGTTGGGGCTGCCCATCCTGATCGGTGGCCTGCGGAACGCCGCCCTGCAGGTGGTGGCGACCGCGACCCTTGCCGCATACATTGGCCTCGGCGGGCTGGGGCGGTACATTTTTTCAGGACTGAGTACTCGCAATTTCGAGGTCATGCTCGGCGGTGCCATCCTGGTGGCCGTGCTGGCGCTCGTGCTTGAAGGCGTTTTTTCGCTGGTGCAACGAATGGTGGCTGTGCCCACCAGATGAGGAGTCACACGATGATCACCCAGGCATCCACGCGGGGGCGTTTCGCCATCGCCGCCGCCGTCGCAGGTGCGGCGCTGCTGCTCGCGGGCTGCGGCTCATCCGACCCGCTGCAAGCGCCCGAGGACACGTCGGCCAGCGACACGATTGTCGTGGGGTCGCAGGCGTACTACTCCAACGAGATCATCGCCGAGATCTACGCGCAGGCACTCGAAGCCAACGGCTTCGAGGTGGAACGCGAGTTCAACATCGGCCAGCGTGACGCGTACATCCCCGAGCTCGAGAGCGGCAACGTTGACGTGTTCCCGGAGTACACCGGCAACCTGCTGCAGTTCTACGACAAGGAAACCACGGCACGCTCGACCGACGACGTGTATGCCGCACTGGCCGACGCGCTGCCCGAGGAACTGAAAGTCCTCGACCAGGCCGAGGCCACCGACCAGGACTCCTACGTGGTCACGCAGCAGTTCTCTGACGAGAACAGTGTCACCAGCCTTGAAGACCTCGCCGCGGTGACGACCCCACTGACCCTGGGCGGCAACTCCGAACTGGAGACCCGCCCGTACGGGCCGACCGGACTGCTGGAGACCTACGGCGTGACCGTGGCATTCACCCCCATCGAAGACAGCGGCGGACCGCTCACGATCCAGGCGCTCACCGATGGCCAAGTGCAGATGGTCAACATCTTCTCCGCGTCGCCCGCGATCGGAACCGAGGGCCTCGTGGTGCTGGATGACCCGAAGTCGTTGTTCCTTGCCTCGCACGTGGTGCCGCTCGTGTCGAGCGACCTCGACGACAAGGCGGCCGAGGTGATCAACGCGGTGCAGGCCCAGCTGAGCGCCGCCGACCTCGTCGCCATGAACGCCCGCAGCTCGATCGACCAGGAGTCAACCGACACCATCGCCACCGACTGGCTGACCGAGAAGGGCCTGTTCGACTAGCCGGAGCACCGTCGAAGGAGACGTGGGCTCAGGTTCATCTGCCCGGGAATCCCGCGCCTCGCAGTTGTTTGTGCGCCTGAACGATCGCCAGCGCGTGCGACTGCGGGCAGCGGGCGTCTCCCCGTTCGTGGCTGATCGCAACTGCGGGCCGCGCGCGCGGGTTCGAGTCGCGTCGAGATGCTTCGTTCCGACGTGGGCGCCGCTGAAGTCCGTCATTCGGTCCTTAAACCGGCGCGCATAGGACCAAACGCCAGACCTCACCGCTCACTCGACTCGCCGACGCAGCACGTCGCAGCACCGTCGCAAACCGGAGGCGCGCTCCGACCCGTGGACGGGTAGCGTGTGACGTGGGCACATCCCGCCCACCGCACAGCCGTTCACAAGACGGTCGACAAAGGAGTACGACCCATGACCCTCACGCACCCTTCTCCGACACAGGATGTGCTGGCCACGGCCGCCTTCGACCACGAGCGCGTGCTCATCACCACCGGCCCGCGGTCCGGCCTCACGATCTGCGTGGCGGTGCATTCCACCAAGCTCGGACAGGCCCTCGGGGGCGCCCGCGTCTGGCAGTACGACAGCTGGGCGGATGCGCTCTACGACGCGCTGCGGCTCTCCAGCGCGATGACGCTGAAGAACGCCGTCGCCGGCATCAACCGCGGCGGAGGCAAGTCGGTGGTCTACGTGCCACGCGGTGTCACCCTCGACGCCGAGCGCACCCGCAACGCGATGCTCGACCTGGGCGACGCGGTGGAGAGCCTCAGTGGCGCGTACATGACCGCCGAGGATGTCGGCACCAGCGCGGAGCTGATGGCGGTGGTCGCGGAGCGCACCGCGCACGTCTGCGGGCTGCCACCGGAACAGGGCGGCGTCGGGGAACCGGCGGATGCCACCGCTGCCGGTGTCTACGCCGGACTGCAGAGCACCCTCGAGGCGCTGTTCGGCAGTCGCGACGTGGCCGGCCGTCACATCGTGATCGCCGGTCTGGGGCAGGTCGGTGGCCGGCTCGCGCGTCATCTCGCCGCCGACGGTGCCATGCTGACCGTCGCCGACGTGAACCCGGCCAGACGGGAACTCGCCGATCAGCTCGGTGCCGCCTGGGTCGATCCGGCCGACGCGCACCGCGTGAAAGCCGACCTGTTCGTGCCGTGCGGTCTCGGCGGCGTGCTGACGCCGACGGTGATCGATGAACTTCAGGTCTCCGGAGTCGTCGGTGCCGCCAACAACCAACTGGCGTCACGGGACTGCGCCGCGCGGCTGCGGGAACGCGGCATCCTGTGGGCTCCCGACTTCGTAGTCAACGGCGGCGGCGTGATCTTCCTTGCGCTCGCCTCCGAAGGCGCCGACCAGGCTCGAATCGACGCCAGGGTGAACGCGATCGGCGACACCATCGCGGCGATCTACCGCGAGGCCGACGCGAACGACATCACCACGCTCGACGCGGCCGAACGCATCGCACGGTCCCGGCTGGAGGCTTAATCCTCGAGAGCGTCGGGGTTGGGCTCGCCAGGGTGCGCCATGTGGCGCGCCTGGCTGGCCTGAAGCACCTTCTTCACGATCAGCACCACGATCACGAATATCGCGATGATGCCCACGAACACGTACCCGGCGAAGTGCAATTGGTTGGAGATCAGCTCCCGGGTCACCCCACCAGCGGTGGCACCCACCGAGACGTATGCCACCGCCCACAGGGTGCACGCGGGGATCGTCCAGGCCATGAACTTGCGGTAGCGCATCGTGCTCATGCCCACGGTGAGCGGCACCAGGGAGTGCAGCACGGGCAGGAATCGGGAGACGAACACGGCGATCCCGCCACGCCGGTCGAGGTAGTGCTCGGCGCGCATCCAGTGGTCCTCGCCGATGCGGCGGCCGACAGCCGAGTGGCGGATCTTAGGCCCGAAGTACCGCCCGAGCGCGAACCCGATACTCTCCCCGGCCAGTGACCCGGCGATCACGGTCAGGATCAGGGCGATGTACTGGGTGGGATTCTCGAACGGGTTCTGGGTGGCGAGCGCGGCGACGATCACGATGGAGTCGCCGGGGATGATCAGCCCGATCAGAACGGATGTCTCAAGAAGCACACCGATTCCGGCGAGAAGAATACGCAGCACCGGATCCACGGCTTGCACGGTGTCCAGGATCCAGCTGAGCGCTTCGTTCACGGTGCGAGCCTAACGGCCGCAGGTTACGGCGTCTGCGGGAAAGGGCGTCGCAACGCATCGAGCTTCGTTCGCCAGAGTGCCAGCCGACCGGGCAGTTCGGCCGGGGCCGGGCCGTCCACCCAGTGGGTGACGATTCGGATTCCGTGCAGCGCGTTCACGGCCCACACCTCGAGCCCGTCCAGCTCGTCCGGCGTCACCGACTCATGCAGCACGTCGACGCCGAGCGCGGTCGCGACGCCCACGATCACGGTGGCCGTGACACTGTCCACGCGGGCCAGCTCCGACGAGGGCACGCACAGCGCATCGCCACGCCACCAGATGATGGCCGTGGTCGCCCCGTCGACGATGAAACCGTCGGGGGAGAGGATGACGGTGTCGTCGGCGCCCCGTGCCTGCGCGGCCGTGCGCAACCCGGTGAGGGCGGCCAGGTCCGGGCCCTTCACCGCGGGGGTGGTGCGGGGGTCGGCGCCGTGGTGGCTGGCGAGCCTGATCGACCGATGGCGTTCCGGCGCTGGCCGCACCCGCGCGACCAGCCGCGGCGCGCCGCCAGACAGCTGCAGTTCAACCCGGGGGAACCAGTCCCCGGTGCGCGGGATGCCGGCGATCGCGGCATCCCAGAACGCCGCGATCTCCGATTCGGCCACGTGGTCGCGCGCGGTGCGGGTGAACCGCTGCCGGTGCAGGTCGAGTGCAAGGCTCGTGCCCTCTGTGACCAGCCACGAGTCCGCGACGGCGAGGCGCACCTCGGTCATGTCGCAGTACTCCAGGGGCTGCAGTCGGCCGTCGTGCCAGCGGGCGATCGCGGCGGGCGTGGAATCGTCGGTCATCGGCCTGCTCTCATAAGCTCAGGCTATGCGCCAGCGGCTCCTCACCTGTCCATTGGGGTTCCCGGTGACCGCGTCGACCGCCTTCCAAACCCTTTACGCATCCGCCGAGAACGCGTTCTGGCTCGACAGCTCATCCGGGGCGCCCGGAACCCGCAGTTATCTCGGCAGTGCCACCCGCACCCTGACCAGCCGGAGCACCGACGCGACGGTGTTCGATGCGCTGCGCGCGGGTGTGGCCGCACACCCCGTTGCGCCGGCGGGGGATGGGTTCGCTCTCGGCTGGGTCGGCTGGCTCGGCTACGAGCTTCGCGGAGGCACCACCGCCGAACCCGTCGCCCATGCCCCGGCGCAGCCCACCGCGGCATTTCTCTGGGCGGATCGCGCGCTCGAGATCGACCACAGCACGGGAGAGGTCACGCTGCTGGCACTCGGTGATCAGTGGGAGGGCGAGCTGCGAGTCTGGCGTGACGAGGTGACTGAGGCGCTGCGACATCCGATCGAGCATGATTTCGATCGACCTGCGACGGGCACCAAGCCTGTTACGACCGGTGCGGCGGCCTGGCGGTACTCGGACGAGCGCTACCTGGCGATGATCGGGGAATGCCAGCGCGCCATCCGGGCGGGCGACGCCTACCAGTTGTGTCTCACCAGTGAGGCGTTCGTTGAGACCAGCGCCGACCCGCTGGCCGTGTATCTCGCGCTCAGGCGGGCCAGCCCCGTGCCTCACGGGGGATTCATCAGGGTGGGCGAGGTGGCTCTGCTGAGCGCTTCTCCCGAGCAATTCCTCGCGGTGAGCCCTGACGGCGTCGTCGAGTCGAAACCGATCAAGGGCACCAGGGCGCGCGGCGGCACCGCCGAGGCGGACGAACGGCTGCGGGCCGAGCTGCTCGCAAGCGACAAGGAACGCGCCGAGAACCTGATGATCGTCGACCTGATGCGCAACGACATCGGGAGGGTCAGCGAGGTGGGGTCGGTGAGCGTGCCGAGCCTGCTTGCGGTGGAGAGCTACGCCCAGGTGCACCAGCTGGTCAGCACGGTGCGCGGCCGGCTGGCGCCGGGCCTCGACGGAATCGACGCCGTCGTGTCCTGCTTCCCGGCGGGATCGATGACCGGGGCACCCAAACTCAGCGCCACCCGCATCCTGGACCGGCTCGAAGACCGGCCGCGCGGCATCTATTCCGGGGCGTTCGGCTACTTTGGCCTGGACGGACGCGTCGATCTGGCGATGGTGATCCGGTCAATCGTCATCGACCCGAGCGGCGCCACGGTCGGCGCGGGCGGCGGCATCACCGCCCTGTCGGTGCCGGAGGAGGAGCTGGCCGAGGTGAAGCTCAAGGCCGAGGCGCTGCTCGCGGTGCTCGGTGCCGCAGCTGGCTAACAGCGGGTGTATGGCGGCACCCAGTAGTCTTGTTGATCGGGTTCTCCTCGCTTGCGCGCTGTGACAGCGGCCGGGGATTTTTCCCACCCAGTCGATGATTGAGAGTTACGTGGCACACGAGCAAGACAGCAGGGCCGTAGCGTCCGAGGCACCCGAGTACGACATCGCCAGCATCCAGGAGAAGTGGCTCGCGGTCTGGGATGAGTTGAAGCCGTTCGCAACCGACGCCGACGACAGCCGGCCGCGCAAGTACGTGCTCGACATGTTCCCGTACCCCTCCGGCGACCTGCACATGGGGCACGCCGAGGCCTACGCGCTGGGGGATGTCATCGCCCGGTACTGGCGCCAGCAGGGCTTCAACGTGCTGCACCCGATCGGCTGGGACTCGTTCGGGCTGCCCGCCGAGAACGCGGCCATCAAGCGCGGCGTGAACCCTCGTGACTGGACCTACGAGAACATCGAGCAGCAGAAGGCGTCGATGCGCCGGTACGCGCCATCCTTCGACTGGGATCGCGAACTGCACACCAGCGACCCCGAGTACTACAAGTGGAACCAGTGGCTGTTCCTCAAGATGTACGAGAAGGGCCTGGCGTACCGCAAGGACAGCTGGGTCAACTGGGACCCGGTAGACCAGACCGTGCTCGCCAACGAGCAGGTGCTCGCCGACGGCACCTCCGAGCGGTCCGGCGCCATTGTGGTGAAGAAGAAGCTGACCCAGTGGTACTTCAAGATCACCGACTACGCAGACCGGCTGCTGGATGACCTGAACCAGCTGGAAGGGCACTGGCCGTCCAAGGTCATCTCGATGCAGCGCAACTGGATCGGCCGCTCGATCGGCGCCGACGTGGACTTCGAGATCGAAGGACGTACGGAGAAGGTGACGGTGTTCACCACCCGTCCAGACACCCTGTACGGCGCCACCTTCATGGTCGTCGCCCCTGACTCCGACCTGGCCGCGGAGCTGGTCGCCGGTTCCACGCCCGAGGTGCAGACGACGTTCCGGGACTACCTGGAGCAGGTGCAGAAGGAAACCGAAATCGACCGGCAGGACACCAGCCGGCCGAAGACCGGTGTGTTCCTCGACCGGTTCGCGATCAACCCGCTGAACGGGGAGCGCCTGCCGATCTGGACCGCAGACTACGTGCTGGCCGACTACGGTCACGGCGCCATCATGGCCGTGCCCGCCCACGACCAGCGCGACCTCGACTTCGCCCGCAAGTTCAACCTTCCGGTGCGGGTCGTCGTCGACACCACCGCGCCGGTCACCGGGGCGATCCCCGTGATCGACACCGACCTGAATGGCGACCCTGTGCTGCCGGAGCTGCCGGTGCTTGACCCGGTGGCAACCGGGGAGGCGCTCACCGGCGACGGCCGCCTGATGAACTCCGGGCCGCTCGACGGCCTGAGCAAGCAGCACGCGATCAAGCGCGCCATCGAGGTGCTCGCCGAACGCGGCACGGGCCGGGCCGCGAAGACCTACCGCCTGCGCGACTGGCTGATCTCCCGGCAGCGCTACTGGGGCACGCCCATCCCGATCATCCACGGGCAGGATGGCGAGCTGCACGCGGTGCCCGAGGATCAGCTGCCGGTGCTGCTGCCGCCGACCGAGGGACTCGACCTGCAGCCGAAGGGCTCGTCGCCGCTCGGCGCCGCCGAGGACTGGGTGAATGTGCCGAACCCGGTGGACGGCACTCCGGCGCGCCGTGACCCCGACACCATGGACACCTTCGTCGACAGCTCCTGGTACTTCCTGCGCTTCCTCAACCCGAACGACGACACCCAGGCGTTCGACCCGAAGCAGGCAGACAAGTGGGCCCCCGTCGACCAGTACGTCGGCGGTGTCACCCACGCGATCCTGCACCTGCTCTACGCGCGCTTCATCACCAAGGTGCTGTTCGACCTCGGCTACGTGGGCTTCACCGAGCCGTTCAGCGCTCTGCTCAACCAGGGCATGGTGCTGATGGACGGCGCCGCGATGAGCAAGAGCAAGGGCAACATCGTGCGGCTCAGCGAGCAGCTTGACGAGCACGGCGTCGACGCGGTGCGACTCACCATGGCCTTCGCCGGACCCCCCGAGGACGACATTGACTGGGCGGATGTCTCGCCCGCGGCATCCGCGAAATTCCTGGCCCGCGCCTGGCGGCTGGCGAACGACGTCGCAAGCTCTCCGGACGTGCTCTGGAAGACCGGTGACCTCGCACTGCGCCGCCAGACCCACCGGCTGCTCGCCGACGGGCCTGGGCTCATCGAGGCGTTCAAATTCAACGTGGTTGTCGCCCGCATCATGGAACTGGTGAACGCCACCCGCAAGGTGATCGACACCGGAGCAGGACCCGCGGATGCCGCGGTGCGCGAGGCCACCGAGGCCATCGCGGTGGCGCTCAGCCTGTTCGCGCCGTACACGGCCGAAGAGATGTGGGCGAAGCTCGGCTACGAGCCCAGCGTCGCGTTCGCCGGCTGGCGCAATGCCGACCCGGTGTTGCTGGTGGAGGAGTCGGTCACCTCGATCATCCAGGTCGACGGCAAGGTGCGTGACCGGCTCATGGTGTCGCCGAAGATCAGCGCCGACGAGCTCGAGAAGCTGGCGCGTGGCTCCGCCGCTGTGCAGCGCGCGGTCGGCGATCGGGAGATCGTCAACGTCATCGTGCGCGCGCCGCGAGTCGTCAACATCGCCACCAAGGCGTAAGCGCTCACAGCAGCATCAGTTCGGGCCGTGCGAGAGCGCGGCCCGAACTAGTCTGCGGGCATGACCGTCCCGATCGAACCGCGACCGCTCCGCGCCCGGCTGCGAGTCGGAGTCGGGGCCGCGATCGTGCTGGTGATCGTGGCACTCGGCAGCGCGGTCTTCATCACGGCGATCACCCCGCAGGGCGCGGCGACGACGGTGGCCCCGAACACTGTGTCGCCGAACACCGTGGCACCGAATACCGGGTCTCCAGCGGTGGGGGAAAGCCAGGCGTCGGCAGACGGTGAGGCGTCGGCATCCTCGGCATCCTCGGCATCCGCCATCTTCGTGCACGTGCTCGGATCGGTGCAGACTCCCGGGCTGTACGAACTGCACGAGGGTGCCCGCACGGTCGACGCGGTGGCGGCCGCCGGCGGGTTCGCCGACACCGCCGACACCGGCGGGGTGAACCTGGCGCGCTTCGTGACCGACGGCGAGCAACTGTACGTGCCGGCGCTCGGCGAGGCCGCGCCGCCGGCCGCTCCGGGTGCCGAGGTGCTCGGCAAGGTGAACTTGAACACCGCCGATCTCACCCAGCTGGACACGCTGCCGCGGGTCGGCCCGGCGATGGCCGAACGCATCATCCAGTGGCGCGACGCCAACGGCGGGTTCCAGGTGATCGAAGACCTGATGAGCGTCACCGGCATCGGCCAGAAGACGTTCGACGGGCTGCGCGAGCTGGTGACGACCTGATCGTGCCCGACGTCGGGACGACCTGATCATGCCCGACCTGCGGACGACCTGACCGTGCCGGACCTGCGGCTGGCGGTGCCGGTGGTCGTGGCCTGGGCGGCGGCGGGACTCGGCATCGCCCTCGAACCGCCGTGGCCGGTGGCCATTGCCCTCTGGCTGGCGGCGGCGGGCACGCTGGTGGTCGCGCTGTTGCGCCGGGGCGGGCATGCGCCACTGGTGGCGGTGTGCCTGGCCGCCGCCGCACTAGTCACGTCGGCCGCCGCCGTGCAGCAGCCGGAACGACGCCCCGCCGAGCTTGCCGCGATGGCCGCGGATGGCCGCTACCTGCGCGCGACCGCCGCCGTCACCCGGGTAGTCGGTGACCGGTTCGAGGCCACCCTGGTGGGCGTAAATGCGCCGAACGGCACAACGGTGGCGTTCGGCCGGGTGCCGGTGCTGGTTTTCCATGCGATTCCGGATGACGCGGGCATCGGCTCCACGCTCCACCTCGGTGGCACGATGCAGCCGACCCCGCCGGGGGACGACGTGTCGTTCCTGTACTTCGCCGACCGGGTCACGGTCGCGGCTGCGCCGCCCGCGTTGCTGAGCACGATGAACGGCCTGCGGGCGGCGTTCCTCAGTGCGGCCACGGCGCTGCCGGGGCCGGGCGGGGCGCTGCTGCCCGGGTTGGCGATCGGTGACACCAGCGCGGTACCCGAGGCGCTCGACGCGGACATGAAGACCAGCGCGCTCAGTCACCTGACCGCGGTGTCCGGGGCGAACTGCGCCATCGTGATCGGCCTGATCATGCTGCTCGGCGGGCTGCTCGGGGTTCCGCGCGGCTGGCGGGTGGCGGCATCCGTCGTCGTGCTCGCCGGTTTTGTTCTGTTGGTCACGCCGGAGCCGAGCGTGCTGCGCGCGGCGGTGATGGCGCTGATCGTGCTGGTGACCCTGGCGGTCGGCCGGCCGGTGCATGGACTGCCGGTGCTCGCGGCGGCGGTGATCGTGCTGCTCAGCATCGATCCGTGGCTGAGCCGCAGCTACGGCTTCGCGCTGTCGGTGCACGCCACCGGCGGGCTGCTGCTGTTGTCAGGGCCGCTGGCGGAGCGCCTGGCCCGCTGGATGCCGCGGCCGATCGCCGCGATCATCGCCGTTCCGCTGGCGGCGCAGCTGGCCTGCCAGCCGGTGTTATTGCTGCTGGAGCCGTCCATCCCGGTGTACGGCGTGCTGGCCAATGTTCTGGCCGGGCCGGCGGCTCCGGTGGCGACCGTGCTGGGCTCGCTGGCCTGCGTGCTGTTACCGCTCTGGCCCTGGCTCGGTGCCGTGCTCACCCAGCTGGCCTGGCTGCCGGCGACCTGGATCGCCACGGTGGCGGAGCGGCTCGCCGGGCTGCCCGCCGCCCGCCTGCCGTGGCCGGAGGGCGCGATCGGGCTGGGGTTGCTGCTGCTGATCACCGCGGCGGCGCTGCTGGCGCTGCTGACGGCGCGCTGGCGTCGACCCGCGGCGCTGCTGGTTGCCGTGCTGGTCGTCGGCACCCTCGGCGGCACCACCGGGGCGAGGCTGCTGCAGCGCGCCGGCCAACCGCAGCACTGGCAGATCGCGGTGTGTGACGTCGGCCAGGGCGACGCCGTGCTGGTGCGAAGCGGGGCGGCGACCGCGCTGATCGACACCGGACCGGATCCGGCGCTGCTGACCGCCTGCCTCGATCAACTCGGCATCGCCCGGGTGAGCCTGCTGGTGCTCACCCACTTCGACCTCGATCACGTCGGCGGAGCCGCCGCGATGATCGGCCGAGCCGACCACGCCCTGGTCGGCCCGCCGGACGCCCCATCGGATCACGCGCTGCTCGCCGAGATCCAGCGCGGCGGTGCCCCGCTGCAGGCCGCGGCCGCCGGGCAGCACGGCAGGCTCGGCGAGCTGCGCTGGCGGGTGCTCTGGCCGACCGGGGCCGTCGAGGAGCCCGGCAACGACGCGAGCGTCACCGTCAGCTTCGACGGGGTCGGCGACTGCGCAAACGGATGTCTCAGTTCTCTGTTCCTCGGAGACCTCGGCGCCACCGCGCAGGCCCGGCTGCTCGCGGCGGGAGGAATCGCACCGGTCGACGTGGTGAAGGTCAGCCATCATGGCTCGGCCGACCAGCACCCGGAGCTGTACGCTCGCGCGCGGGCCGCACTGGGAGTGATCGGCGTCGGCGCAGACAACGGCTACGGACATCCGACCGACGACCTGCTCAGCCTGCTGCAGCGCACCGGAACCGCCGTGGCACGCACCGATCGGAGCGGACTGCTGCTGATCGCGCCGACGTCGGTGCCCGGCACCGTCGAGCTGTGGACCGAGCGGGCGGCGCCGGATGACAGCCCCACAGAATAGGCTGGGGATGCTCGAAAGGAGTCTTGTGGCAGCCAAGCCCGCAGCCTCGAAAAAGGTAGCCATCCCGCAGCTCAGCTGGCACCAGGTGCGCCCGGCGCCCGTGGTGCTCATCTCCGGCACCGAGGCCTTCCTCGCCGACCGGGCGCTGCGGTTGCTGCGTGACGGACTGCGCACCGTCGACCCCAGCCTCGAGGTCAGCGACGTGGACGCTGCCAGCTATGCGCCCGGTGAGCTGCTCACCCTCGCCAGCCCCTCGCTGTTCGCCGAACCACGCCTGATCCGGGTCAGCAATGTCGAGAAGTGCAGCGACGCCTTCCTGCTCGAGATGCTCGACTACCTCGGCTCGCCCGCCGACGACACCGTGGTCGCGCTGCGGCACGGCGGGGGAGTGCGCGGCAAGAAACTGCTCGACGCGATCCGGGCAGGCGGCGGCCAGGCGATCGAGGTGGTCTGCGCCGACTTGAAGAAAGACAGCGACCGGTACGACTTCGCCGTCGCCGAGTTCAAGACCGCCGGCCGGCCGATCACCCCCGGCGCGTTGCGCGCCATCGTCGGGGCCTTCAGCGACAACCTCTCCGAGCTCGCCACGGCCTGCCAGCAGCTGATCGCCGACAGCGCCAACGAGATCACCGAGACCACGGTCGAGAAGTACTACTCCGGCCGGGTGGAAACCAATGCGTTCAAGGTGGCGGATGCCGCGATCGCCGGCCGGCACGGAGAAGCCCTCGGCCTGCTGCGGCACGCGCTTGCGACCGGCGCCGACCCTGTGCCGATGGTGGCCGCGTTTGCCGCGAAGCTGCGCACGATGGCGAAGGTGTCAGGCGGACACGGCTCGCAGGGCCAACTCGCCTCGCAGTTCGGCATTGCCCCGTGGCAGGTGGAACGAGCCCAGCGCGACCTGCGCGGCTGGACCGACGAGGGCCTCGGCCGCACCATCGAGATGCTCGCCGAGACCGACGCCCAGGTGAAGGGTGCGGGCCGCGACCCGGTCTACGCCCTCGAGCGGATGGTCACCGCCATCGCCCGCAAGGGCCTCTGAGCCCACGCGGCCGGCCCCGAGGGGCGAGCGCAGCGCCCTCCCTCCCGGGCTTTTGAGCCACCCTGTCGTGGTTGAGCCACGGCGCGGTGGCTCAAACACGTCAAACTGGATCAGAAGCGCGCAAGGCCCACCCGGTTGGCCAGCGGCCCCCTAATTGCCACCGTTGGCGGGTGTGTCGCTGCGCGGCTGCGTTCGGCTCATGATGCCGTACTCCACGGTGAGCACGTGCCCTACCGTCACGGCGCCGACGACCACGGACATTATCGCGAAGAGCCATCCGACGTAGGCAATGGTGATGCCGAGCGCGCCGAACTGCTCCGCAGACGAGGTCAGGGCTCTCGGAAGATAAATCCGGCCAACTCCGCCCAATACCGAAAGCCCGATTCCGCAGAGAACCGCGCCGGGGAGTAGCAACCTGAAGCTGACGCTCCGGTTCAGGACAATCCATCCGACGAGCAGCCACACCCCGGTCCAGAGCACGAACTCGATGACGCCCCTGAGCGCGATGTCGGTCCCGTCTGCCCGCAGGATAGAACGGCTGAACTGCAGTACGACCAGTCCAACGAGGATGGTCGCGAGAACCGCGAACAGCCGCCACGTGGCGCGGAATCCAAGCTTGCGCTTCGACCAGACGCGGGCGTAGAACCGCTCGAGTGCCCGTGAGAATGCCGTTGCCGAAACGACGAGGAGTAGCGTGCCGAACCAACCGAGCGCACTGAAGACGTCGGACGATGACGGCACGACTCTCTCCAGGGCCGCGGCGGCGGACTCGTTCAGCCCCAGATAGCTGGACAGGCCCCGGCCGATCGGTTCCGCATCGCCGCGGCGCAACGCCGCGACGGCGATGACGAGCGGGAGTATCGAGATGAAGGCTTGCGCCGCGAGCGTCATCGCACGGTCGAACACCTCGATCTCGACGAGCGCCCGGGCGGCGCGCAGGGCGAAACGACCGACTGCCGTCGTGTTTGCCTGCGCATCCAGCCAAGACCGGGCCCGCCGCACCGCGCGTTTCGCCGAGGCGCCCCGCCCAGAGCCTTCTTGCCCGGACGGGTCGGCCGCCGGGGACACAATCTCACTGTCGGTTCCCACGAGACACCTCCGTCTCGAGCAAACCACTCCCGAGTTCCCGAGTGAACCCGGTGCACCAGTTATGTTCCTGTGCCTAGCCCGCGCCTAGCCTGCGTCGGCCCGGCCGACGCCCGAGCGAAGGAGATCGCGAGCTCGGACGGTCGAAATCCGGCGATCGGTCCTACCGAGCCCCCGAACTCCGACGTTCCGGCCACGTCCTGATCCCGGCCTCCCGGCATCCCGGCGTCCCGGCCCCCGGGAACGCGAAAGGCCCGCCCCTTGCGGGACGGGCCTTTACACACGCAGAGGGTGGACCTAGAGGGCCGCGACCTTCTTGGCGATGGCCGACTTGCGGTTCGCCGCCTGGTTCTTGTGGATGACGCCCTTGCTGGCAGCCTTGTCGAGCTTCTTGCCCGCGATGGAGAGCGCCTTGACAGCCTTGTCCTTGTCACCGGCGACAACGGCATCCTTAGCGGAACGGAGAACGGTCTTCAGCTCGCTCTTCACAGCCTTGTTGCGGTCCTGGGCCTTCTTGTTGGTGCCGATGCGCTTGATCTGCGACTTGATGTTTGCCACTTATATAACCTTCTTGTTTTCTCGAACAGTTCCGGGCAGCCGAGCTCCCGATTGATTTCTCGGCCGCGAATCACGCTGCATCCGACATGCGGGCTGCGCGTGCAAGCCAACAGGAAACATTACCAGTGAATGGCCGATTTCGGCAATTAGTACCCCGCCGACACGCGTAATAGCATGTGGCCATGCCGTCCCTCGCGCCCCACATTGCTTCGGTGCCTGCCAGCGGAATCCGCCGGATCTTCGAAATAGCCACAGAGCTGGACGACGTCATCTCGTTGGCGGTGGGGGAACCGGATGTCGCGGTCGCCCCGCACATCGCGGCAGCGGCCACCGCCGCCTGGCACCGGGACGACACCGACTACGGGCCGAACGGCGGTATCGCGCCGCTGCGCCGTGTGATCGTCGACAAGCTCGCCTCCCGCAACAACATCACCGTCGATCTGGAGCAGGTCTGGGTCACCGTAGGCGCGACCCAGGGACTGCACCTGGCGATGCAGCTGCTGTTGGCGGCCGGCGACGAGGTGTTGATCCCAGATCCCGGCTACACCATCTTCACCATGAACGCGCGGATGCTCGACGCCACACCGGTGCCGTACTCGCTCACTCCCGACCGCGACTTCATGGCCTCGCTCGACGAGCTCGAGCGCCTGGTGACCGAGCGCACCCGGGTGCTCATCGTCAATTCGCCGTCGAACCCGCTCGGCACGGTGTTCCCCGAGCCGGTGTTACGCGAGCTGCTCGCCTTCGCCAGCAGACACGACCTGTGGGTGATCAGCGACGAGGTGTACGAGTACTTCACCTGGGGTGAACCGCACGTCAGCCTGGCCGCGCTCGATACCGAAGACCGCGTGTTCTCGGTGTTCTCGCTGTCAAAGACCTACGCCATGACCGGCATCCGCGTCGGCTATCTGGTGACGCCGAAGGGCCTGGCCGCCACGATGCGCACCATGCAGGAGGCCTCGATCAGCTGTGTGAACACGCCGGCGCAGCACGCGGCCATCGCGGCTCTCACCGGCGAGCAGCACCACATCGACGACGCCCGCGCCCACTATGCGGAGAACCTGCGGGCGGCAACCGCGCTGCTCGAGGAGCGCGGCATCCGGTACCTCGACCCGCACGGCGCGTTCTACCTGTGGATCGACATGCGACATGCCACCGATGGGGATGTCGCGGCCTGGGCGGAGCGCTTCGTGCTGGTCGACCGGGTGGCGGTGGCTCCCGGCAGCGCGTTCGGCCGCTCCGGGGAGGGCTGGATCCGCGTCTGCCTTGCCTCCAACGAGAACGACCTGCTCGAGGGAATCCGGAGACTGCCGGCATGACCGCCGGACGCGTCGTGATCGCCGGCGCGAGCGGTTTCATCGGACGGTACCTGGCCGAGCGCTTCCGCGCCGACGGTGACACCGTCATCACGGTGGGCCGATCCGGCGCCGACGTGACCTGGGGCGACACCGCGGCGCTCGAGGCAGCAGTTGACGGTGCCGACCTGCTGATCAACCTCGCGGGCAAGAACGTCAACTGCCGCTACACCCTGAAGAACAAGAAGCGCATCATGGCCTCCCGCGTGCTCACCACCGGGGAGCTCGGACGGGCGGTCGAGGCCGCGCCCAAGCCGCCCGCGCTCTGGCTGAATGCCAGCACCGCCACCATCTACCGGCACGCCGACGACCGGCCGATGACGGAGGACACCGGCGAGATCGGCACCGGATTCTCGGTCAACATCGCGACCGCCTGGGAGCGGGAGTTCTTCGCGCACGACCGTGCAGGCTGCCGGCAGGTGGCCATGCGGCTGGCCATCGTGCTCGGCGACGGATCCGCGCTGGCGCCCATGCTGGCGCTGGTGCGGCTGGGCCTGGGCGGCCCGCAAATCGGCGGCGCCACCCCGAACGGCGGGCAGCGGTTCAGCTGGATCCACATCGATGACGTCTACCGCGGCATCCGGTTCATCCAGCAGCATGACGAGCTGAGCGGCCCGGTCAACCTGTCCGCGCCAGAGGCGGTGACCAACCGGCAATTGATGGCCACCCTCCGCCGCGTGCTCGGGATGTCGTTTGGGCTGCCGGCATATCGGTGGATGCTCGAAATCGGGGCGTGGCTGATGCGCACCGAGACCGAGCTGCTGCTGAAGAGCCGTTGGGTGCAGCCCGCGCGGCTGACCGAGGCCGGGTTCCGGTTCGCGCATCCCGCGCTCGAGGACGCGGTGCGGGAGATCGTCGCGGGACGATCAGGGCACCCCAGAAAAACAGGCGTCGCAGGAAAATCAGGGTAACCGCAGGGCAGTTCGGGGGATACCCCCATATCGACCCGTGCGGCGCCTCTCGTAACGTGGAGCCATGACCACCACAGACAACAACCCGGTGGGCGCCCCGGCCTCTGACGCTCACAGCTATCCCGCCTACTCCGCGGCGCCGAACCAGACGCTGAGCATTCTGGCCCTGGTGCTCGGCATCGTGTCGCTCGTGTTCGGGCAGACCTTCTTCATTCCGGTCGCCGCCATCGTGCTCGGCTTCCTGGCTCGCACCCGGGAACCCGCCAGTCGCACCATGGGCACGTGGGGCATCGTGCTCGGCTTCGTGTCGCTATTCGGCTGGCTGCTTGTCATCCTGCCGATCCTGTTCTTCGGACCGTTCCTCCTGTTCGCCCTCTAACCCAGCACCTCCCAGCAAGGGCGTCGCGTCACGCGGCGCCCTTTCTGCTGCGCGGCGCACGACCGAGGCCGGGTCATGGGAGAATTGCCTGATCGGAAGTCCTGCCCATGCAGGACCCCACGATTCAGACAGCGAGCAGCACAGTGAGGAACGCGTGAGTCCACGAGCTATGAAGGCCCTGGAGCCGGCGTCGACAGACCCCTCGTTCCTCCGCAACTTTTGCATCATCGCGCACATCGACCACGGCAAGTCCACCCTCGCCGACCGGATGCTGCAGATGACCGGGGTTGTCGATGACCGGGCGATGCGGGCGCAGTACCTCGACCGGATGGACATCGAGCGCGAGCGCGGCATCACGATCAAGAGCCAGGCCGTGCGAATGCCCTGGCAGGCTGGCGCGCAGACCTTCGCGTTGAACATGATCGACACCCCTGGGCACGTGGACTTCACCTACGAGGTGTCCCGCTCGCTCGCCGCCTGCGAGGGTGCGATCCTGCTCGTCGACGCGGCGCAGGGCATCGAGGCGCAGACCCTCGCGAACCTCTACCTGGCTCTCGAGAACGACCTCACCGTCATCCCGGTGCTGAACAAGATCGACCTGCCCGCGGCCGACCCGGAGAAGTACTCGAAGGAGCTCGCCAGCCTGATCGGCGGCAGCCCCGACGACGTGCTCAGGGTCAGCGGCAAGACCGGTGCAGGCGTCGAGGAACTGCTCGACCGCGTGGTCGAGCTGATCCCGGCGCCGCAGGGCAACAAGGATGCCCCGGCCAGGGCCATGATCTTCGACTCCGTCTACGACTCCTATCGCGGCGTCGTCACCTATGTGCGGATGATCGACGGCCAGCTCTCCCCGCGGGAGCGCATCCAGATGATGTCGACCAGGGCCACTCACGAGATCCTGGAGATCGGCGTGAGCTCACCCGAACCGACGCCGAGCAAGGGGCTCAGCGTCGGCGAGGTGGGCTACCTGATCACCGGTGTGAAGGACGTGCGCCAGTCGAAGGTGGGCGACACCGTCACCACCGCGATGAAGCCGGCCACCCAGGCGCTGCCCGGCTACACCGAGCCGCTGCCGATGGTGTTCTCCGGGCTCTACCCGATCGACGGCAGCGATTACCCCGAGTTGCGCGAGGCCCTCGACAAGCTGAAGCTGTCGGACGCCGCGCTCAACTATGAGCCCGAGACATCCGTCGCCCTCGGTTTTGGATTCCGCTGCGGCTTCCTTGGACTGCTGCACCTGGAGATCGTCACCGAGCGACTCAGCCGCGAGTTCGACCTCGACCTGATCACCACCGCGCCCAGCGTGATCTACCAGGTCACCACCGAAGACAAGAAGACCGTCGAGGTGACCAACCCGTCGGAGTTCCCCACCGGCAAGATCCACGCGGTCACCGAGCCGATGGTGCGGTCGGCGATCCTCGCGCCCAAGGACTACGTCGGCACGATCATGGAGCTGTGCCAGAGCCGGCGCGGCACCCTGCTCGGCATGGACTACCTCGGCGAAGACCGGGTGGAGATCAAGTACCGGATGCCGCTCGGCGAGATCGTGTTCGACTTCTTCGACCAGCTGAAGTCGAAGACCGCCGGCTACGCCTCGCTCGACTACGAGCCGGACGGCGACCAGGAGGCAGACCTCGTGAAGGTCGACATCCTGCTGCAGGGCGAACAGGTCGACGCGTTCAGCGCCATCGTGCACCGCGACAAGGCATACGCCTACGGTGTGATGATGACGGGCCGGCTGCGCGAGCTGATCCCGCGCCAGCAGTTCGAGGTGCCGATCCAGGCCGCCATCGGCGCCCGGATCATCGCCCGCGAGTCGATCCGGGCGATCCGCAAGGACGTGCTCGCCAAATGCTACGGCGGTGACATCAGCCGCAAGCGCAAGCTGCTCGAGAAGCAGAAAGAGGGCAAGAAGCGCATGAAGATGGTCGGACGCGTGGAAGTGCCGCAGGAGGCCTTCATCGCGGCCCTCAGTGGCGATGTGGAGAAGAAAGACAAGAAGTAACCATGCGACGCGCATCTCACCAGCCCTCGAACGTCACCTACGGCGCGATCGGCGGCACGCAAGCCGACGACCTGCTGACCTACCCGCCGACGGGCTTCCGCGCGGCGCACTACCGCACTCGCATCGGGCACGGCGACGCCCGATTCGAGGCGGCTGTTGAGCAACTGCGCACCTGGCAGCTGCACAAGTACAGCGGCATCGAGGTGCAGGTCGACGAGGTGCCGCCCGTCGATGAGACGTCGTACACGCCGGTCGGGTTCGACCAGGCGGGTAAACCGGTCGTTCCGGCCGCCCCGGTCGAGACGGCCGAGATCGAGTACACCGCCGACGGTGCGCAGCTGGCGACCCCGGGGACGACCGCGACCCTCACCCTGAAGGCGCTGGGCATCCGCTGGCAGGCGCCGGTGCGGGTGGTCTTCTTCGTCGAGGAGCCGCACCGCCGCGGGTTGGCCTACGGCACTCGGGACGGTCATCCGCTCACCGGCGAAGAGAGCTTCGTCATCGACCAGACCGACGACGGATCAGTCTGGCTCGACATTCGACTGTTCTGGCGGCCGTCCACCTGGTACTGGTGGGCTGCGTACCCAGGCCTGGTCGTGCTGCAGCGGATGTACGTGAAGCGTTACCTCAAGGCGCTGGTGGTGGCAGCGGACGCGGCGCCCCCGACCGATGCGACACCGACCGATCTGACATCGAGCGTCGACTGATGCCCAGCGCCCTCCCTCTCGCCGATCCGGCACCACCCGACGGACTGCTGCCCGCCTCCGTCGCCGAGGGCGCCGACGCCCGCAACTTCGGCGTGTACCTGCACGTGCCGTTCTGCCGGGTGCGCTGCGGATACTGCGACTTCAATACCTACACCGCCACCGAGCTGCGCGGGGTGAAGCGCAGCGACTACGCCGCGCAGGCGGTCACCGAGATCGCCCTGGCGCAGACCGTGCTCGACCACAGCGGTGTACCGGCCCGCCCGGTGTCCACCGTGTTCTTCGGCGGCGGAACGCCCACGCTGCTGCCGGCCAGCGACCTGATCGAGATGTTCCACGCGGTCGTCGACACCTGGGGGCTGGTGCCAGGGGCCGAGGTCACCACCGAGGCGAACCCCGACTCCGTCGACCTGGACTACCTGCAGGCGCTGAAGGCCGCCGGGTTCACCCGGGTCTCCTTTGGCATGCAGTCGGCGGTGCCGCACGTGCTGGCAACCCTCGAGCGCACCCACGATCCCGAGCGGGTTCCGCTGGTGGTGCAGTGGGCGCGGGAAGCCGGGCTGCAGGTCAGCCTGGACCTGATCTATGGCACACCGGGGGAGAGCCTGGACGACTGGCAGCGGTCGCTGGAACACGCCATCGCCCAGCAGCCCGACCATGTCTCCGCCTACGCGCTGATCGTGGAAGACGGCACAAAGCTGGCCAGACAGATCAAACGCGGCGAGGTGGCCGCCCCTGACGACGACCTGCAGGCCGACATGTACGAGCTTGCCGACCGGATGCTGGCAGAGGCTGGGTTTGACTGGTACGAGGTGAGCAACTGGTCACGCACGGCCGAACACCGTTCGCGGCACAACCTGAGCTATTGGCAGGGTGCGGACTGGTGGGGCGTCGGGCCCGGCGCACACAGCCACGTCGGCGGCGTGCGCTGGTGGAACGTGAAGCATCCGGCTGCCTATGCCGACCGCATCCTGGGCGGGCAGTCACCGGCCGCCGGACGCGAAACGCTCGACCCGGAAACGCGGCGGGTGGAGCGGGTGCTGCTGCGCTCCCGCATCCGAGACGGCCTGAGCACCGGCGAACTCACCCCCGCCGGCCGAGTGGCCGTTGCCGGCCTGATCGCCGATGAACTGGTGGACCCGGCTGCCGCCATCGCCGGGACCATCGTGCCGACACTGCGCGGCCGACTGCTGGCAGACATCGTGGTCAGACGCCTGCTCGGCGACTGACCACGTGACGAGCCCCTACTTGACGAACTGAATCGTCAACGGGTACACGTACATCTGGCCGCGGTTGGCCGCCACCGCCGCGAGGATGCTGAACACCACGACGACGATGAACACCGCCCCGAGGATGAGAAATCCGATCAGGATGACGCTGGTGATTCCGCCGATGAAGCTCGCCAGAAGCATGGTGAGCTGGAAGTTCAGGGCGTTGCGGCTGTGTTCACGCACAAACGGCCCGCGGTCCTTGAGTACCAGGTAACCGATCAGGGCCGGCACGAAGCTGAAGAAGATCCCGCCGATGTGGATCAGGGTTGCCCACATCTTTTCATCGGCTGGGCTCAGTTGCTGCTGCGATTCATAAGGGTTGGACATGCCCTCATTAAAGCAGTCGGCTGCTACTTGATGAACCGGATGTTGAACGGGTAGCGGTACGCCGTGCCATCCTTCGCCGATACGAAGCCGAGGATGGAGAAGATCACGCCGGCGACCCAGACCAGCCAGGTGGCGTTCCAGATCAGCAGGCCGATCACGAAGAAGAGCAGGATGGCGCCGAGGATCCAGAGCGCCACGTAGGCCAGCACCAGCGTGATCTGGAAGTTGAGCGCTTCCTTCGCCTCCTGACGGGTGAACGCGCCGCGATCCTTGAACACCAGGTAGATGATGAGGGCGGGCACAAAGCTCAGGATGCCGCCGAGGTGCGCGAACGACGCCCACTGCTTGTCCTCGGCCTCCGTCAGCGGAACCACGGGCTGTGCCGGCTGTGCGTTGGGGTCAGTCATGGTGGGTGCCTTCCGGTTGAGCAGGGAATCGCTTCGGTGCGCTCCGAACGCCCCCGGATGGGGGTGTGGCGGCGATCAGTCACAAGCTAGCGCCTCGGCTGTGTCGTGGCAATCACCGCCACGCGCTTCCTCGCGGTAGAATTGGCAGTCTCCGATTGGGAGTGCCAGAGGGGCACGGGAGTGAGCGGCGAAGGATGGTGAGACATGGCTTCTGAACGCAGTCTTGAAGTGCTGCGCGTGATCGTGCAGGACTATGTCGCCTCGCGCGAACCGGTCGGCTCGAAGTCGATCGTGGAACGGCATGCGTTTGGGGTGTCGGCGGCGACGATTCGCAACGACATGGCGCTGCTGGAAGAAGAGGAACTGATCACGGCGCCGCATACGTCGTCGGGCCGGATTCCCACAGACAAGGGCTACCGGGTCTTCGTCGACCAGTTGGCCGACCTCCAGCCGCTCACCAACGCCCAGCGCACCGCCATCGAAACCTTCCTCGGCCAGTCCGCAGACCTCGACGACGTGCTGTCGCGGGCGGTACGGCTGCTGTCCCAGCTGACTAGCCAGGTGGCGCTCGTGCAGTACCCGTCGTTCTCCGCGGCCCGCGTCCGGCACGTGGAACTGGTGCCGATCGGCTCAACCCGGGTGATGAGCGTGCTGATCACCGACCGTGGCCGCGTCGATCAGGCCGTGATCGACATTGCGGAGGCACCCGATGAGGTGTTCCTCGGCGAGCTGCGGGCCAAGATCAACGGTGCGATCGTCGGTAAGTCGCTGGCAGAGTCGACCGGGCTACTGGGCTCGCTGACCGACCGGTTCTCGCCGGAGCGCGCCGGCGTGGTGGCCCAGGTGGCGAACAGCCTGATCGAACAGGTGGCGGCCAACCGCCACGACCGGCTGGTGATGGCGGGCACCGCCAATCTGGTGCGCACAGAGGAAGACTTCAGCGGCAACCTTTATCCTGTGCTCGAGGCCATCGAAGAACAGGTGACCTTGCTGAAGCTCTTCCATGAAATGGGAATCGACCCGAGCACCGTCACGGTGAGCATCGGGCGGGAGAACGCGGAATTCGGGCTCGCCGACGCCTCGGTGCTGACCAGCGGCTACGCGTCATCCGAAACCGGCCTCGCGCGTCTCGGCGTGCTCGGGCCGACCCGCATGGACTATTCAAACAATATGGCAGCTGTACGGGCGGTAGCTCGCTACCTCTCGCGGCTGCTCGGTGAGGAAACCAGGTAGTGGCAGACCATTACGACGTCTTGGGCGTCGATCGCAACGCAAGCCCCGACGAGATCAAGAAGGCCTATCGCCGCCTTGCCCGGGAATTACACCCCGACGTGAACCCCAGCCCGGACGCCTCGGAGCGGTTCAAGCTCGTCACGCACGCCTACGACGTGCTGAGTGACCCGCAGCAGCGCCAGCAGTACGACCTCGGCCCGCAACCGAGCTTCGGCGGAGCCGGCTTCGGCGGGTTCGGCGACATCTTCGAGACCTTCTTCGGCTCGGGCGCCGGCGGCGGTCGCGGTCCCCGATCACGCCGCGAGCGGGGACAGGACGCCCTGCTTCGGGTCGAGGTCGACCTCGACGAGGTGGTGTTCGGCACCAAGCGCGACATCGAGGTGGACACCGCGGTGCTCTGCGAGACCTGCAACGGCTCATGCTGCGCGCCGGGCACGTCGCCCGTCACCTGCGACATCTGCCACGGCACCGGCACCATCCAGCGCGCGGTTCGCAGCCTGCTCGGCAACGTGATGACGTCGAACCCGTGCGGCACCTGCCGCGGCTACGGCACCGTCATCCCGAACCCGTGCCCGAGCTGCGCCGGCCAGGGCCGGGTGCGCGCCCGTCGCACGATCTCCGTCGACATTCCGGCGGGCGTCGACACCGGCGTTCGGCTGCAGATGCCGGGCCAGGGCGAGGTCGGCCAGGCCGGCGGCCCGCGAGGCGACCTGTACCTCGAAATCAAGGTGCGCCACCATGACACCTTCAGCCGCAACGGCGACGACCTGCTCGCCACCCTCGAGGTGTCGATGGCAGACGCGATCCTCGGCACGTCGACCACGCTGCAGACCCTCGACGGTGACGTGGCTATCGACATCAAGCCAGGCACGCAAAGCGCCGAAGTGATCACGATCAAGGATCGCGGCATCACGCACCTGCGCGGTGTCGGCCGAGGCGACCTGCGCATCGGTGTGCAGGTTGTCACGCCGATGAAACTCAACCGCAAGGAAGAAGACCTCATCAGGCAGTTCGCGCAGAAGCACCGGCAGGAGCCGCCGAAGTTGGCGCACTTCCAGCAGGGTCTGTTCACCAAGCTGCGCGACCGGTTTCTGAACATCTAGCCCGGTGGCGCACTTCTACCTGAACGAGGCGCTCCAGACGGCAGTCGTCGGCGGCACGGTGGAGCTGACCGGCGCCGAGGCGAAGCACGCCGTCACGGTGAGCCGGATGCGGGTCGGTGAACAGTTGTCGATCGGCAACGGGACCGGCCTCGTCGTCAACGGCGAAATCACCGAAGCGGATGCCGCGCGCCTCGCCCTGCGGGTCGAGACGGTGACCGAGCTGGCGCCGCCGACCCCGCGGCTGGCGCTGGCGCAGGCGCTGGCCAAGGGCGACCGTGACGAGCTCGCCGTGCAGGCCGCCACCGAACTCGGCATCGACGCGGTGCTGCCGTGGGCCGCGCAGCGCTCGATCAGCCGGTGGGAGGGTCAGAAGCTGGCCAAGGGCCGGGAGCGGTGGGCCAGCATCGTGCGGGAGGCGACCAAACAGTCGATGCGCGCCTGGCTGCCCGAGGTGACCGAGCTGCACTCCACCAAGCAGCTCGCCGCCAGACCCGAGCGGCTGATCGTGCTCGACCCGACCGGGGAGATCGCGCTCACCGAGCTGTTCCGCGATGGCGGCGGGCCAGACGAGCGCGACCTGCTGCTCGTGGTGGGTCCGGAGGGCGGGATCGCCCCCGCCGAACTCGACCTGCTGCGAGCCGGCGGGGCGTCGGTGGTTCGCCTTGGCGAGCACGTGTTGCGCACGTCGACCGCCGGCCCCGCGGCGGTCGCCGTGCTGAGCGCCATGCTGGGGCGCTGGTAGGGCTACCGGTTCAAGATTCGGATGTCGCCCGCCACCGACTCGAAGTGGTAGACCCGCTCCGCATTCGGGTCGCTCGGTACGTCGATGGTCACATTGCCGGCCACGGTGTCGGTGTTGATCCGGTACTCGCCGTCGGGAAGCACGACTTCCTGATTGCCGGCCACCGAGGAGAACCGCAGCTCATCGGGCAGCTCGGTCAACTCGACCCTCACATCGCCGGCCGTGGAGTCCACGGTCAGCTCGGTGGCCGTGAAGTCATCGATACGCACGTTGCCGGCGGTCGACTCCAGGGTGGCGACGTCGGCGGATCCGACGAGATCGAGGTTGCCGGCGGTGAGTGAGACGGTCACATCGGCGAAGTCGCCGTCAACGCTCATGTTCCCCGCGGCGCTCGTCAGGTCGAGCGACAGCGAGCCATCGTTCATGGCTTCCGGCAGTACCAGGTCGATCGTGGACGAGTCGCTGACGCCCCACGGCCAGAAACCGAACGGGAAGAACCCGCCACGGCTGTTCGCCACGATGCGCAGTTCATCACCGCGCACGCCCTGCTCGAAGGTGACCGCCCGGTTGGAGTCGGTTTGGTCGAACGTGATGGTCGGCTCATTGACATCCGCGAAGCTGACATCGACATCGCTGGCGTCCGCGTCGAGTCGGATCGACTCGAACGATTCACCTACCTCGTAGGTGCCGGACGCGTCGGTGCGGGTCAGCGCGGTCACGATGTTCACGATGACGGACGCGATCAGCAGCAGGAGCAGCACCGAGCCGATCACGATGAGCGTCGTGCGCAACGCATGCGACTTGCGCGGGGTCGGCTGGACGGGCGCTGGTACCTGGGTAGACATGGCGATTCTTCCTGTTTGGGGAGGTGAGGGTGTGCGGCCGGGCGGCCTAGCGGGCGCTCTCGAGGTAGCGCAACACGGCGAGCACGCGGCGGTTTCCGCTGTCCTCGGCGGGCAGGTTGAGCTTGCTGAAGATGGCGGTGATGTGCTTTTCCACTGATCCTTCGCCGATGAACAGTGCGGCGGCAATGGCCTGGTTCGAGCGGCCTTCCGCGACGAGTTTCATCACGGCGTTCTCCCGTTCGGTGAGCCGCTCGAGGCCGTCGGTGCGGCGGGAGCGGATCACGATCTGCGAGACGACTTCGGGGTCGAGCGCCGTGCCGCCGGAGCCGACCCGGTCAACCGCGGAGAGGAACTCGTTGACGTCGGCGACGCGGTCCTTCAGCATGTAGCCGAAACCGCTGGTGCCGCCGGCGATGAGTTCGCTGGCGTAGCGCTCCTCGACGTACTGGGAGAGCACCAGCACCTTGACCTCCGGGTTCTGGGCACGCATCAGCGCGGCGGCCCGCACTCCCTCGTCGGTGAACGTCGGCGGCATCCGCACGTCAACGATTGCCAGGTCTGGCGCGTGTTCGTTCACGGCGGCGAGCAGGGCGTTGGGTTCGTCCACCGCGGCCACCACCTCATGTCCGGCATCGGTGAGCAGCAGTTCAAGGCCGGCTCGAAGCAGAACCGAGTCCTCGGCGATTACAACACGCATGGCACCTCCACAGTGACGATGGTTGGGCCGCCGGTCGGGCTGTCGACCCGCAGCGAGCCGCGGGCGGACCGCACCCGATCGCGCATGCCAGACAGGCCGCCGCCGGCCGGCGGAATGGCGGCGCCACCCCGGCCGTTGTCGGTGACCGTGGCCAGGATCCGACCGCTCTCGTAGGTCACGTCGACGTGGCAGAGCGTGGCTCCCGAGTGCTTCGCCACATTGGTGAGCGATTCGGCGACGGTGAAGTAGATGACCGCCTCAATCTCGGCCGGCGGCCGTGACGGCAGTCGGAACGACACGCTGGTCGGCACCACACAGCGGGAGGCGAGCGCTGACAACGACGCATCCAGGCCGCGGTCGGTGAGCACCGCAGGGTGGATGCCGCGCGCGAGTTGCCGCAGGTCGGTGATGGCGTCCTTGGCGTCCTCGTGCGCCCGCTCCACCAGGGCGAGGGCAGCGGCCGGGTCGCTCTCGAACTTGTTTCGCGCCATCCCCAGGGTCATCGCGACGGAGACCAGCCGGGGCTGCACCCCGTCGTGCAGGTCGCGTTCAATCCGCAGGCGCTCCGAGGTGGCGGCGTCAACCGCACCCTGACGGGCATCCGCCAGGGTTTCGATGCGCTGTTCCAGTTCGTCGACCACCGGCGGCCCGAGCAGGGGGGCGAGGATCGACCGGTCGAAGTGCCCGGCGAAGTAGATCAGCAGCGGCACCGCGCCGATCAGGATGACGCCGATGATGATCGCCCAGGGTCGTCCGGCGGCGCCGAGCCAGTCCTGCAGCACCGGGACCAGCAGCGTGAGGCCGGCCGGATCCTCGGACGGGTAGATGATGAGCAGCACAGCGTTGACGACCGCCCACACCGCCAGCATGAAGACCAGATAGCCGAGCACCGCGCTGACCAGGTGGTGCAGCATGATGCGCCAGGTGCTGACCGTGGTGAGGTCGAGCGCGGCCTGGCTGAACGGTCGCCGCCAGCCGGTCATCGACGACGGCTTGCGCGGTGCGGGTGCGATATCGAGGCCGTAGATCGCGTTCGCGCGCAGCCGTTCGACGGTGCCGGTGAACCGGGTCAGCAGCGCGGCGGCGAAGATCAACAGGATGCCGATGCCGAGCACGGGCAGCAGGGACACCCCGGTGATCAGCAGCGTCAGCATGATCGTCAGCCAGATTGCGCCGAGAATCGCGTCGAGCAGCAGGTCGATCGCCGAGACCCAGGTCGATAGCGCGGCTTTCCTCATGTCTCAACCGTATTGGCGCCGCGCCCGCCGCTCGACCGGGCCATCACGAAACTTCCGCGGGGGATAACCCCACCCGGTTAAGATGGGCACATGAGCACTTCGATCTTCTCGCGCATCATTGACCGCGAGATTCCAGCCGACATCGTGCTGGAGACCGACCGGATGATCGCGTTCCGCGATATCGCCCCCAAGGCGCCGGTCCACATCCTCGTGGTGCCGAAAACCGAGGACTACGCCAACGTGGTGGAACTCGCGGCGGGCGACCCGCAGTTGCTCGCCGAGCTCGTGGCTACGGCGCAGCAGATCGCCGAGGAACACGCCAACGGCGAGTTCCGCCTCATCTTCAACACGGGCCCGTCATCCGGTCAGACCGTGTTCCATGTCCACGCGCACGTGCTGAGCGGCGCCCTCGAAGAAGGCTCACTTGGTCGATAGCGACAACACCCGCCCGTCGACGCCCCCAGAGGATCGCGTCGAGATGCAGGTCGACGGCGTCGCCATGGTGCGGTTGCTGGGTCCGCAGGACCGCCTGCTGACCACGATCGAACGCCAGTTTCCCCTCGTGCAGGTTCTCGTACGAGGCAATGAGATCTCCCTGAGCGGTGACCCGCGTCAGGTACAAGCGGCCAGACGACTGGTCGAGGAGTTGATCCTGATGGTGCAGAACGGCAGCGATCTCGAACAGGCCGACGTGACACGATCCGCCCGCATCCTGGAGAGCGGCGCGGGCAGCCCGGCCGACCTGCTCAGTCAGGCCATTCTCACCAGCCGGGGCAAGAGCATCCGCCCGAAGACGCTCGGGCAGAAGAACTATGTGGACGCGATCGATAACAACACGATCGTCTTCGGCATCGGCCCGGCCGGTACCGGCAAGACCTACCTGGCCATGGCCAAGGCGGTGCAGGCGCTGCAGCGCAAAGAGGTCAACCGCATCATCCTCACCCGGCCGGCCGTGGAAGCGGGGGAGCGCCTGGGCTTCTTGCCCGGCACGCTCACCGACAAGATCGACCCCTATCTGCGGCCGCTGTACGACGCCCTGAACGAGATGATGGATCCCGAGCTCGTGCCCAAGCTGCTCGCGGCCGGCACAGTCGAGGTGGCGCCGCTCGCCTACATGCGCGGCCGCACCCTGAACGACTCGTTCGTGGTGCTGGACGAGGCGCAGAACACCACCCCGGAGCAGATAAAGATGTTCCTCACCCGGCTCGGCTTCGGCTCCAGGATGGTGGTCACCGGTGACATCACCCAGGTCGACCTGCCGCTCGGCGCCAGCGGACTGCAGTTGGTCACGCGGGTGCTGAGGAACATCGACGACATCTACTTTGCCGAATTGACCAGCGAGGACGTCGTCCGCCACTCGCTGGTCGGCCGCATCGTCGACGCCTACACCAAGTTCGATGCCGAGAAGCAGGCGCAGAAGTTCGAACGCAAACAGGCGCACGCGGAAGCCGTCGAGGCGGCCAACCGGGCCGAACGCCGCGGCGCCGCGCCGCGCGACCACCAATCACGATCGCCGCGCCCCGAGCGCAGATGGGGACGCTAGACATGAGCATTGAGATCAACAACGAATCGACGATCGCGGTCGACGAAACTGCCCTGCAGCGGCTGGCCGCGTACGCGCTCGATCAGCTGCACGTGCACCCGGAGGCGGAGCTGGCGATCGTGCTGGTCGACGAGGGCGCCATGGAGCAACTGCATGTGCAGTGGATGGATGAGCCGGGCCCCACCGACGTGCTGAGCTTCCCGATGGATGAGCTCCGCCCGGGCACCGAGGACGCCGTCACCCCCGCCGGACTGCTCGGCGACATCGTGCTCTGCCCCCAGGTGGCCGCAGCGCAGGCCGAGACCGCCGGGCACTCCACGCTCGAGGAACTGCTGCTGCTCACCACCCACGGGCTGCTGCACCTGCTCGGGTTCGACCACGCGGAGCCGGACGAGGAGAAGGAGATGTTCGGGCTACAGCGCGACATCCTGATCGGATTCCACATGACGGAACGGTCGAAGTAACGCATCCATGATGATCCCCGTCTTCATCGCGGTCGCGGTGGTGCTCGTCGCGTTCGGCGGTCTGCTCGCAGCCGCCGACTCCGCGGTGGCGTCGCTCAGCCGCAACGACCTGGTCGAGCTCGCCCACCACAGCCGAGCCCGCAAGTCGATCCTCGCCATCGCAGCCGACGTCGGCGCCCACATCAATGCGCTGAACTTCATGCGCATCGTGGCGGAGACCACCGCCGCCGTGCTCGTCACCCTCGCGCTGGCGTACACCGTCGACCAGTGGTGGCTCACGCTGCTGCTGAGCGCACTCATCATGACCGCGGCATCCTTCGTGCTCGTCGGCTCCAGCCCGCGCAGCGTCGGCCGCGCGCACCCCGAGGTGCTGGTGCGCTCCACGGCGCTGCTGATCCGCGGCATCCGGGTGCTGCTCGGCCCGCTCGCCAACGCACTGGTGTTCCTCGGCAACAAGGTGACGCCCGGACGGCCGAAGACCGTGGCGTTCGCGAACGAGCAGCAGCTGCTCAGCATGGTCGACGAGGCCACCGAGCTGCGGGTGCTCGAAGAGGACGACCGCGCGCTGATCCACTCCATCTTCGAGTTCAACGAGACGGTGGTGCGCGAGGTGATGGTCCCGCGCACCGACATGGTCACCATCGATGATGACGCGTCGATCAGTGCCGCCACCGGACTGTTCCTCAGCAAGGGCGTATCGCGGGTTCCCGTGGAAGGTAAGGACGCCGACGAGGTGCTCGGCATCCTGTATCTGCGGGATGTCGCCCGCCTGAGTTACGAGCGACCGCTCGACTACGACCGGATCACCGCCCGCGACCTGGCCAGACCGGCCAGCTTCGTGCCCGAGTCGAAGAAGGCCGACGCCACGCTGCGGCAGATGCAGCTGGAGAGCAACCACCTGCTGATGGTCGTCGACGAGCACGGCGGCATCGCCGGCCTCGTGACGATGGAAGACCTGATCGAGGAGCTGGTCGGCGACATCTCCGACGAGTACGACCGCGACGTCCCTGACGTGCAGCAACTGGGCGACGGGATCTACCGGGTCAGCGCGCGCCTGCCGGTTGACGAGCTGGGCGACTTGTTCGGCCTGGAACTGGACGACGATGACGTCGACTCGGTCGGCGGACTGCTGACCAAGGTGCTGGGCAGACTGCCCGACCCCGGCTCTGCCGCCACCACCAGCGGCCTCGTGCTCACCGCGGAACGCACCGAGGGGCGACGCAAGCGTGTCACCACGGTGCTCGTCGAACGGGACCAGGCCTTGATCGACGTGCAGAGAGCATTCGAGCCACAACCGGAAGAGACCACATCATGACCCACCCAGACACCTTCCGCGCGGGATTCGTCTCATTCGTCGGGCGCCCGAACGTAGGCAAGTCCACGCTCACGAACGCGCTGGTAGGCGAGAAGGTCGCCATCACCAGTTCCAAGCCGCAGACCACCAGGCGCGCCATCCGCGGGGTGGTGCACGATCCCGCCGGGCAGCTGATCATCGTCGACACCCCAGGCATGCACCGCCCGCGCACCCTGCTCGGTGAACGGTTGAACAGCGTCGTGCAGTCCACCCTCGGCGACGTGGATGTCGTCGGCCTGTGCATTCCCGCCGACGAGAAGCTCGGCCCGGGCGACCGGTTCATCAACGAGCAGCTCGACCAGTACCCGCGCGCCAAGAAGGTCGCGATCGTCACCAAGATCGACGCCGCAGGCAAGACCGCCGTGGCGGAGCAGCTGCTCGCGGTCAGCGAGCTACGCGACTGGGACGCCATCATCCCGGTGTCCGCCATCGACAAGATCCAGCTCAACACGCTGGTCGACGAGTTGCTCAAACTGATGCCCATCTCCGAGGCGCTCTACCCCGACGACGCGGTCACCGACGAGGGCCTCGAGGCCAGGGTCGCGGAACTGGTGCGCGAGGCCGCGCTCGAGGGCGTCAGCGAGGAGCTGCCGCACTCCCTGGCGGTCACGATCGACGACATGGTCGAGCGGGAGGACAAGGACCTCGTCGAGATCTACGTCAACCTGTTCGTCGAGCGCGACAGCCAGAAGGGCATCATCATCGGCAAGGGCGGCGCCCGGCTGCAGGATGTCGGCGCCCGTGCCCGCGCCGAGATCGAGCCGCTCGTCGGCAAGCAGGTGTTCCTGTCGATCCGGGTGAAGGTGGCGAAGGACTGGCAGCGCGACCCGAAGCAGCTCGGCCGGCTCGGGTTCTGACCCATCCGCGACCCTCGACGTACACCGCGAGGATGATTTTGCGGTGAACGTGAGGATGTCGCGACGCCGAGCCAATAGCGTGGAGGGATGATCCGCGCGCTCAAGCCTTACCAGTACGTCGTCGACGGCGTGCTCGCGCTGCTCTTCGCCCTGCTGTTCTGGCAGCCCTCGGTGATGCAGGATGCCACGCCGGTCTGGCCCGTGCTGATCGTGCTCTACGCGATCGCGGTCGGGCTGCGCCGGGTCAGCCCCGGCCTGGCGCTCGGCATCGCCTGGATCGGCGCCATCCTGCAGATGGTCGGCGACATCCTGCCCAACCTGCACAACGGTGCGATCCTGCTGGTGCTGTTCACCACCGCCGCCTACGGCACCCGCCTGGTGCGCTGGCTGGGCCTGGCCTCGGTGGGAGTGGGCGCGGCGACGGCCGCCCTGTACCTGGTGCTGAAGGGAATGGCGCTCGGTGGATCCGGGACCCTGCTCGGCTGGACCGGCCTGCCCGAGCTGCTGCTGCAGTTCGGGCTGACCTTCGCCGCGATGCTCGCGGTGCTCGGCCTGCCGTGGTTGGCCGGCCTGCTGCTGATGGCGGTGCTGCGCAACCGCGAGGCCTCCCGCGCCCGCCGCGCGGCCGAGGAAACGGTCGTCGTCGAACAGGAGCGCAACCGGATCGCGCGCGACATGCACGACGTCGTCGCCCACTCGCTGGCCGTGGTGATCGCCCAGGCCGACGGTGCCCGTTATGTGCGCCAGACCGATCCGGATGCCGTGGACACCGCCTTGACCGCGATCTCCAGCACCGCGCGGGAGGCGCTGGCCGACGTGCGGGTGTTGCTCGGCCAGCTGCGGCACAGCCAGGGCGACGCGCCGCAGCCGGGACTCGGCGACCTCGACCGTCTCATCGACCAGCTGCGCGCCGCCGGTCTCACGATCGATGCCGCCGAGCACGGCGACCCCGGCCCGCTCAGCACCGCGCACCAGCTCGCGGTGTACCGGATCACTCAGGAAGCCCTCACCAACGCGCTGCGGCACGGCGAGCTGGCCGAACCGGTGCGGCTCACCCTCACCTGGCACGTGGACAGCGTCGAGCTGGAGGTGCAGAACGCCTGCCAGGGCACCCAGCATGCCGCCGAGACGCGGCTCGGGCACGGCCTCGCCGGCATGCGCGAACGGGCGACGCTGGTCGGCGGCCGCCTGACCGCGGGCGCCATCGACGGCCGGTTCCGGGTGAACGCCGAGATTCCGTTCACGCAGACGGCGCAGATGGCGCTGCCCACCCCGGCGCAGCCCGCCGGGCCCACCCAACCAGCGGTGCCCGCGTGACCCGCATTCGCGTCGCGCTGGTCGACGACCAGGCGCTGTTCCGCGCCGGCATCCGCATGCTGGTCAGCTCACAGCCCGACCTCGAGTTCGCCGGGGAGGCCGGCGACGGCAGGCAGGCGATCGAGCTCGCCGCAACCGAGCGTCCCGACGTGATTTTGATGGACATCCGGATGCCGGTGATGGACGGCATCGAGTCGACCATGGCGATCCTCGCCGCGGCGGACCGCCGGGGCCAGACCCCGCCGCGGGTGATCGTGCTCACCACCTTCGACCTCGATGAGGCCGCGGCCAGGGCGATCCGCGGGGGAGCCAGCGGGTTCGTGCTGAAAGACGCCGATCCCGAGTTTCTGCTCGCCGCCATCCGCACCGTGCACGCGGGGAACGCCGTAATCGCGGCATCCGCGACCCGCGACCTGTTTGAGCACTTCTCCGGCGCGTCACGCCGACCGGAGAAGCCCGCCAGCTTCGCGACCCTGACCGCGCGGGAACGCGACATCTTCGCCCACGCCGCCAAGGGGCTGAGCAACGCGGAGATCGCGGCATCCGAATTTCTCAGCGAGGCCACGGTCAAGACCCACATCAGCCGGGTGCTCGGCAAGCTTGGCCTGCGCGACCGGGTGCAGCTGGTGGTGTTCGCGTTCGAGCACGGGCTGGTCGACTGACGGCTGGCGACCGAAGGTCATCCGAACGATGTACGCGGGTTCACCCCGCAGACTGACGCGAGTATTCCTCTACATGCCTAGCGTGGAATACATGCACATCACCACTTCCGACCTCGGCCTGGTCGCCAGGGTCAGCAATCTCAGCAAGTCCTACGGACACGGCCGCGGACAGGTCGACGCCCTGCGCGACGTCAGCATCGGCATCCGGCGCGGCCAGTTCACCGCCATCATGGGTCCGAGCGGTTCCGGCAAGTCGACGCTCATGCACATCATGGCGGGCCTCGACTCCGCCACCTCGGGCCAGGTCTGGCTCGGCGACACCGACATCACCGGCCTCGGCGACAAGGAGCTCACCCTGCTGCGTCGGCGCAGGGTCGGGTTCGTGTTCCAGTCGTTCAACCTGGTGCCGACGCTCGACATCGCCGGCAACATCGCCCTGCCGTTCGAGCTGGATGGCCGCAAGCCGTCCACCACCGAGCGCGCCTGGATCGACCAGCTGGTCGACACGCTGGGACTCACCGAACGTCTGCGGCACCGACCGCACGAACTCTCCGGCGGCCAGCAGCAGCGAGTGGCGATCGCCCGCGCCCTGGCCGCTCGCCCAGACCTCGTGTTCGCCGACGAGCCGACCGGCAACCTCGACTCGCGCACCGGCCGCGAAGTATTGAGCCTGCTCGCGGCGGCCGCCACCGAGTATGGGCAGAGCATCGCCATGGTCACCCACGACCCGATCGCCGCGAGCCACGCCGACCGCATCCTCGTGCTGGCCGACGGCCAGGTCGTCGCCGACCGAGGCCGGTCGACCGCGGAAGAGATCAGCGCACTGATGCTCAGCATGGAGCGGGCAGCATGAGCATCCCGAAAGAGCACGCAGCCAGCATCCTCGTCGCCACCCTGAGCAGCGCGTTTGGAGTGTCCTTGCTGCAAGCAGTCGGCGTACTCGGCGCGGCAGTTGCCGCAGACGGGCTGGCGAGCCAGAGCGGGCAGATCGCCCTGATGTACGGGCTGGTCGCGGCCGTGTTCTTCGCCATCGCGATCTATGTGGGCGCAATCGTCACCGCTAACACCTTCGCGACGATCATCGCTGGGCGCACCCGGGTGATCGCGCTGTACCGGCTGATCGGCGCCACGGCCGGCTCGCTGCGGCGAAATGTGGCGAAGGAGGGACTTCTCGTCGGCCTGGTCGGCGGCATCCTGGGTGCCCTGTTCGGCACTGCCCTGGTTGTCGTGGGCGTGCAGGCCGCAGTTGCCGCCGCGTGGATGCCGCAGTTCCCGATCGACTACGCGCAGCCCATCGTGCTGGTGCCGATCATCGCGGTGGTGCTGACCACCTGGCTGGCCTCGTGGGTCGGCTCCCGACGGGTGCTCGCGGTCACGCCGATTCAGGCCACCGGCGCCGCCGCCGAACCGAGTCGGGAGGAGACCCTGGCGCGCCCGCGCCGCACCGTGTTCGCCATCGTGCTGTTCGTGCTCGGCTTCGGGCTGCTCGCCACCGGCGTGGTGGTCGGACTCGTCTCCAGCCTGGGGGTGCTGATCGGCATCGTCGGCGGCATGCTCTCCTTCACCGGTCTGGTGCAGGGCGCCCACCTGGTGATGCCTCCCGCGCTCCGTCTGGTTGGCCGCCTGCTCGGCCCCAGCGCGCCCGCCCGGCTCGCCGCCGAGAACGCGGTGCGCTACCCGGAACGCAGCTCCCGCACCACCATCGGTCTGGTGATCGGCGTCACCCTGGTCACCATGTTCGCGGTGGCCGCCCAGTCGTACTGGGAGGTGCTGCTGCGCATGAACGAGCTCAAACCCGGCCTCTACCAGGCGGTCGAACAGGTGATCATGATGACCGTGGGCATCTTCTCGGCGCTCATTGGCTTCAGCGCACTGATCGCCGCAGTCGGCATGGTGAACAACCTGTCGCTCAGCGTGATGCAGCGCCGCCGGGAACTGGGGCTGCTGCGCGCTCTGGGCTTCACCGCCTCCCAAGTGCGCCGCACGATCCTTGCCGAAAGCGCGCAGCTGACGGTCGCCTCCGTGCTGGTCGGCGTGCTCCTCGGTGGCTTCTACGGCTGGGCCGGCGCGCAGTCGCTGTTCGGCTCGCTGCCCGGTGTCGGCTGGATCGCCCCCGGCATTCCGTGGGCGCTGCTGGCGGTGCTCACCGGCGGAGCGGCCTTGCTCACCTGGGTCGCCTCGGTCGCGCCATCCCGTCGCGCGACGCGGATCAGCCCGGTTGCCGCGCTAGCCGTCGACTAGTCCGACCGGCCGACCGGCGGACGGCCCGGTCAGCTCACCGGCTTGAGGGCGGACCCGACGGCAATCACGTCGGGTCCGAACCTCTCGTCGAAGTACCCCTGCAGGGCGCCGTCGTCGTGCACGACCGTCACGAACAGGTACCCGTTCTCGGGCCACGTCATCAGCACGTCGACGCTGGCCTCATCGATCAGTTGCTGCTGGATCGCCTCGAGCTCCGGCTCGGTCGCGGAACCGGCGTTCTCCGGCAGGGTGCGCGGATCGATGTCGGCCATCGGGTCGTACAGCGCCAGCGGGATGGCCGGCTGGGTCAGAGTGAATATCTCGCCGTCCCAGGTGCCCTGCACCGCGTACGTGCCCCAGGTCACGCCACCCGAGCTCTCCTCGTACTCCACCGCTGCCCAGTCCCAGGCCACGATGTCGGGGCCGGAGCACTGTGGGGGATAGGACTCCATCACCCCGCCGAGGCACAGCTGCGCGGCATCCGGTTCCACCTGCAGCACGGTGCCCTGACCGATCACCTCGCCTGCGGCCGCGCTGTGCCCCGATGGCGCCGCGCCCGGGCCGTCGTCGGAGGGCTGAGCAGCGGGCGTCGCGCAGGCTGTCAGAAGCGCGCCGGTCAGCAGGATGACGCCGGACAGCGTCGCCAGCCGCCGCAGAGAAGGAGATGCACTCATGCGATCAGTTTCCCGGTGGACGGCAGCCGGCACCACCCAACGATTCGTTCGTGTTCGACGTCAGTTCGGTCGAGCGCGCGTCAGAACTTGGCCATGAAGGACGACACGATGGTTTCGAGCACGGTGCTGCGATCCAGCTCGCTCAGCATCTGAAGGCGAAGCATGACGAGATGGGTTCCGGCCGAATCGTTTGCCACGACCACGACGTAATCGCTCACACCGTCGCACGCGGTCCAGTACGTGTAGTGACCGGTGTAGTAACCGTCGTCGTAGACGTCGGTCTCCCGGAGCGTGCACGCATCGCCGACGCTCTTAGCGCCGACCGCGGCAAGGTACGCGGCGGTGTCGGTGCCGGCCAAGTCCCTCGACGCCGACACGCTGACACCCGCGACGGTCCAAGTGGTGAAGAACTCGTTCAGGTCGGGACTGGCGGAGATGTCGAACCACTGCGCGCCGGCGTCATCGGTGTATCCGGCACCGCCGACATCCGTCCAGGTGTCGGGAACCTGCACAGTGACCGCGCCACTGTCGTCGGTCACGGTCACGAACGAGCCGACGGTCTCGGCGCCGCCTGTGCCGCCGCCGCCGGTGTCGCCCCGGGAGACGAGCTCGAGCGCGCGGCCGTTGAACTGTCCCTCCCACAGCTCTTCGGTGGCCGGTCGATACAGGGTCACATCGATGGCTTCGGTGCCCTGCGTCTGCAGCACGCGGCAATAGTCCTCCAGGGTGCCGTTCTGGCCAAGCGAGATCCCGGCCATGTCCACCAGCAGGTCACCGGATTCGACACCGGCCTCGTCCGCCGGGCCGCCCGCCTTCACCGACGCCACCCAGATGCCCACCGCGGATCCGTCGTCGGCCGGGGGCATCGCCTCGGCGTTGATCCCGAGTGAGAGAACCGGCTTACCGGCCGTCAGGTCCTCGATCACCGGCATCACCTGATCGCGATGGATGGCGTAGTTGTAGTCGAGCTCATCGATGCCGGCGTAATTCACTCCGACCACCCGGCCGTTGCTGTCCACCAACGGCCCGCCAGAGTTGCCCCCGCGGATGCGCGCGTCATGCTCGATCACGTGATCGAGCGAGGCCCACGCGTCCTCCGATGCCGTATCGGCCTTCGACACAATGCCCTTGGTGAGGGTGAACTCGGGGTCGCCCAGCGGGAAGCCGGCGGAGTACACGTCGAGCGCGTTCTTGATCTCACCCTCGCGCCACGCCATGAACGGGAGCTCGTCCGCATCCAACTGGATCACCGCGAGATCGAGGCACTCAGACGCGCCGAGCACCGTCGCCCCGTACTCGCGGTCGGTGTCGCCGCCGAGCCAGACCTTGAGGGTACCGGCGCCGGTGACCACGTGATTGTTGGTCACGGCAATGCCACTGGGATCGATCAGGAACCCGGATCCCCGCCCGGCAGTTTCCGAAGCGTTCGTGGTGCCTTTGTCGATGAACGTGCCCTGCGCCTGAATCTGAATTGTGGCGCTCTGCAGATCGTCGAACTCGACCGGGGCCGGTTCGTTCGCGGACGTGGCAGTGCACGCGCCGAGCGCGATGGCCGTGATGGCAGCGACTGCGGCCGCGGCGAGGATTCGGATGTCGCGTGAGGGCCGGCGGGTAGGGAACATGCGTGCCTCCTTGGAACTCATGCCCCCGTTGTGCGGTGAGAGTACTCCCGATCGCGGCAGTGCCGCCAGCGGTTGACAGCGAGGTGCTACCCTAAATCTGTGCTGTTCGGTCTGCTCCTTCTTAGCTGCCGCGACGAGTCCTAGTTTCAGGCCTCCCTCGTCGCGGAGTTTGCCGTTGGCTGACCACAGAAGACTTGGGAAAGAGCACTAGGAAATGAAGAACAACCAGAAGCCGTCGCCGATGCCGACGCACAAGTACCGTCCGTACCACGAGCAGATCACCGTGGAACTGCCAGATCGCACCTGGCCGGACAAGCACATCACGCAGGCGCCGCGCTGGTGCGCCGTCGACCTGCGCGATGGCAACCAGTCGCTGATCGACCCGATGAGCCCCGAGCGCAAGCGCCTCATGTTCGACCTGCTGGTGCGCATGGGCTACAAGGAGATCGAGGTCGGCTTCCCGTCGGCGAGCCAGACCGACTACGACTTCGTCCGCTCGCTGATCGAAGAGAACGCCATCCCGGATGACGTCACCATCCAGGTGCTGACCCAGGCGCGCGAGCACCTGATCGCCCGCACCTACGAGTCGATCAAGGGCGTCAAGCAGGCGATCGTGCACCTGTACAACTCGACCAGCATCCTGCAGCGCGAGGTGGTGTTCCGCACCGACAAGCAGGGCGTCATCGACATCGCGGTCGAGGGCGCGACGCTCTGCCGCCAGTACGAGAAGACGATTCCCGAGACCACGGTCTACTACGAGTACTCGCCGGAGAGCTACACCGGCACCGAACTCGACTACGCGCTCGAGGTCTGCAACAAGGTGATCGAGGTGTTCGAGCCCACGCCCGAGCGCAAGGTGATCATCAACCTGCCGGCCACCGTCGAGATGGCAACGCCCAATGTCTACGCCGATTCCATTGAGTGGATGTCGCGGCGGCTAAACCACCGCGAGAACGTGATTCTCTCGCTGCATCCGCACAACGACCGCGGCACCGGCGTTGCCGCCGCCGAGCTCGGCTATCTGGCTGGCGGCGACCGCATCGAGGGCTGCCTGTTCGGCAACGGTGAGCGCACCGGCAACGTCGACCTGGTGGCGCTGGGCCTGAACATGTTCACGCAGGGCATCGACCCGCAGATCGACTTCAGCGACCTGGACGAGATCCGCCGCACCGCCGAGTACTGCAACCAGCTGAAGGTGGGCGAGCGCAGCCCGTGGGCCGGCGACCTGGTCTACACCGCGTTCAGCGGCTCGCACCAGGACGCCATCAAGAAGGGCTTCGAGGCCATGGAGGCGGAAGCCCAGGCGAAGGGCGTCTCGGTCGACGACCTGCACTGGGCGGTTCCCTACCTGCCGATCGATCCGAAGGATGTCGGCCGCAGCTACGAGGCCGTGATCCGGGTGAATTCGCAGTCCGGCAAGGGCGGCGTCGCCTACCTGCTGAAGACCGACCACTCGCTGGAGCTGCCGCGCAAGCTGCAGATCGAGTTCTCGGGCGTGGTGCAGTCGAAGACCGACACCGAGGGTGGCGAGGTCACCTCTGCCGAGATCTGGACGATCTTCCAGGACGAGTACCTGCCGGCTCCCGCCGAGCACCCCGAGGCCAAGTGGGGCCGCTTCGAGCTGGCCCGCACGCGCACCGCGAGCGACCTGTCCGGCGACGTGATGCTCGACATCGAGCTGCGCGTCGGCGACCGGATGGTGGACGCCGCGGCCACCGGCAACGGGCCGATCGCCGCGTTCCTCAAGATCATGGAGGAGCAGGGCCTCGACATCCGCCTGTTCGACTACTCCGAGCACGCGCTGAGCGCCGGCGGTGACGCGCTGGCCGCCTCGTACGTGGAACTGAGCGTGAACGGCATGACCCTGTGGGGCGTCGGCATCGACGCGGACATCTCGACGGCCTCGCTGAAGGCCATCGTCTCGGCGGTCAACCGGGCAATCCGGGCCGGCGTCGGCGACCGCAACCTCGCGGCCGTCTAACCGCAGCTGACGAAACGGCTCCCCGCGCGTGCGACATCACGCGCCGGGAGCCGTTTCAGCATGGCGGGCGGCTCAGCGGTCGCGCGTACCGGGGCGGCGCAGCCGCGGTCGGGGAAGCCTCGGAATCCGCGGCATCCGCTCGAGTTGACGCTGTTCTGGCAGTCGCCAGTTGAATTTGACGGCGAGCACTCTCACGCCGAAGGTCACCGCCACGCCGACCGTGGCCGCCACCGCCATGGGAACGTCGAACGACAGCAAGATCACCACCCACGCCGCCCCGGAGAATGCCGCGACCGCGTAGAGCGACCCGACGTTCATGATCGCCACCGGGATGTTCAGCAGCACGTCCCGCATGATCGACCCGCCCACCGCGGACAGCACACCGACGAACACCGCCGGCACCTCGGGCAGGCCGAGCGAGAGCGCCTTGGTGGCGCCGATCGCGCCGAACAGGCCGATGGTGAGCGCGTCGAGCACGGTGATCACGTGCCCGAGCCGGGAGAACAGCCGCTCCAGCAGCATGCCGAGCAGCGCCGCGCCGGTGGTGACCACCAGATACCAGTTGCTCTGCAGGGCGGCGAGATCGGTATTCAACAGGATGTCGCGCAGCACACCACCGCCGAGCCCGGTGGCCATGCCGATGATCGCGACGCCGAGCCAGTCGAGGCGCTGGCCCTTGAACAGTGCGGCGTACATCGCCCCCTGCAACGCGCCGACGCCCGCGGCGAGGAGGTCTGCCCAGAGCGGGGTCACAAGGGCGGCGGTCGTCACTCTCTGTTTCTATCACGGTGCCGCGCCCGCGCTGGTCACGGTGCCGCGCCCGCGACGGGGGATACTGGAAACGTGCCCCTTTACCGTGACGAAGCTGTGGTGTTGCGCACCCACAAGCTGGGGGAAGCAGACCGCATCGTGACCATGCTCAGCCGGCAGCACGGCAAGATCCGTGCGGTGGCGAAGGGGGTGCGGCGCACCGCCTCCAAGTTCGGGGCGCGCCTCGAGCCGTTCATGCTCGTTGACGTGCAGCTGTACGAGGGCCGTTCCCTCGACACCATCACCCAGGCCGAGACGCTCGCCTCCTACGGCGCCGACATCGTCAGCGACTACGCCTGTTACACCGCCGCGACCGCCATGGTGGAAACCGCGGACAAGCTCACCGACGACCTCGGCAGCGTTCAGCAGTACGTGCTGCTGGTCGGAGCGCTCCGCTCGCTGGCCCGCCGCGAGCACGGGGCGGCGCTCACCCTGGACTCCTACCTGCTGCGCGCCCTGGCGGTTGCCGGCTGGGCGCCGAGCTTCATCGACTGCGCGGTCACCGGAGCGCCCGGTCCGCACACCGCCTTCGTGGTGCAGATGGGCGGCGTCGTCGCCGACGAGGTGGCACCCCCGGGCTCACCCCGGCTGGATGCCGAGACGATCGGCCTGCTCGGCGCGCTCCTCGCCGGCGACTGGCAGCGCGCCGACGCCGCCGAGCCCCGCGCCCGCTCCCAGGCCAGCGGCGTGGTCGCCGCGTACACCCAGTTCCACCTCGAGCGCAGCCTGCGCTCGCTCGAACACGTCGACCGTTCCCCCCAGATGCCAAGGACTTCATGAAGAAGACGCACAAGGATGCCGCCGACTTTCGCCCGCTGGACTGGACCGGCGTCTACCCTCCGGAGTTCCTGAAGGGCGCGGTTCCCGAGCATGTGGCCATCGTGATGGACGGCAACGGCCGCTGGGCGAACCAGCGCGGCCTGCCGCGCGTCGAGGGTCACCGCGCTGGCGAGGCGAGCCTGCTCGACGTGGTCGCCGGCGCCATTCAAATCGGGGTCAAGCACCTCAGCGTGTACGCCTTCTCCACCGAGAACTGGCGACGCTCACCCGACGAGGTGCGCTTTCTGATGGGCTTCAACCGCGACGTGCTGCACCGCCGCCGCGACCAGCTGAACGCCTGGGGAGTGCGGGTGCGCTGGGCCGGCCGCAAGCCGCGGCTGTGGGGGTCCGTGATCAAGGAACTGCAGTTCGCCGAACGGCTGACCGAGGGCAACAGCACCATGACCCTCACCATGTGCGTCAACTACGGCGGACGAGTGGAAGTCACCGACGCGGTGCGGCAGATCGCCGAGGATGTCGCGGCCGGACGGCTCAAGCCATCCGGCATCAGCGAGAAGACCATCCAGAAGCACCTGTACGCGCCGGAGCTGCCGGATGTCGACCTGTTCGTGCGCAGCTCGGGGGAGCAGCGCACCAGCAACTTCATGCTGTGGCAGAGCGCATACGCCGAGATGGTGTTCCTCGACACGCTGTGGCCCGACTTCACCAGGGAACAGCTCTGGGATGCCGTGACCACCTACGCCCAGCGCAACCGGCGCTTCGGCGGCGCCGTCGACACGCCGAAGGCCTGAACCTCCGCTGGGAGAGTTCCGTGCATCCGGATTACAGCTGAGGAACGGATCTAGCCTGCGAGAAGGATCGTCGAGGCGATCGGCGCCGCGGTGACCCCACTCACGGAGGAGCGGTCATGTCTCAACCCGTTGAAAAAGGAACGTTCGAGAAGCCCGACGAGGTGCGCGAAGGGTCGAACTGGCGGCTCGAACTCGTCAAGCTCGCCGGCGGCGCAGAGATCGGTCGGCTCACACTGCAGCCGGGGTGGCGTTGGACCACCGACGTCAAACCGGTAGCCGGAACCGACCTGTGCGAGGCGCCGCACCAGCAGTACCATATCGCCGGTCGCATCCACGTTCAGATGGAAGACGGCACGGAGATGGACGCGGGTCCGGGCGACGTCATCTCCCTGCCCTCGCGCCATGACGCCTGGGTGGTCGGCGACGAACAGGTCGTCGTCGTGGACTGGCAGGGAGCGTCGGTTTGGGGAGCCCCGCGCTGACGTCGGCGGACGCGACCCGCGGATTCGCGGACCGCGCGGGGTTTCTCACACCATGCGGAGCTACGTAGCCCCGCATGGTGTGAGAGACCCCGCATGGTCGCCCTGAGCGGTGCAGCTGGCAGCACAACCCTCCGTCAGGCTGTACAATCTCTTAAGGTCACAAAGACCTTTACTCCGAGATGGGCAGCCGATGATGGACGCAGCGCACAGTGCAGAGCACAGCGACGTGACGCTCGCCGTGTCCACCGTCATCTTTGCGCTGCAGGTCGACGACGAGACCGGAGTCGCTGCGCTCTGGCTGCCGTTGGTGCGCCGCATCCGCGATCCCTGGTCGGGGCGCTGGGCATTACCCGGTGGTCCATTGTTGGTGGATGAGGGCCTGGCGACCGCCGCCCGTCGCTCGCTGCGCGACACCACCGGGCTGGCACCGAAGTATCTGGAACAGCTCTACGCCTTCGGTGATCCGGATCGCTCGCCCGGCAACCGCGTCGTCTCGATCGTGTACTGGGCCCTCGTGCACCCCGAAGAGGCCGAGCGGGCGACCGTGGGCGAGAACGTGCGCTGGTTCGCCGCCGACGACCTGCCGGAACTCGCCTTCGACCACAACACGATCGTCGACTACGCGCTCTGGCGGCTCCGCAACAAAATGGAGTACAGCCGGATCGCGCACGCCCTGCTCGGCGAAACCTTCACGCTCGCCGAACTGCGCCAGGTCTACGAGGCCGTGCTGCAGAAACCCATCGACCCGGCGAACTTCCGCCGGCAGGTCGAGAAGACCCTCGTGCCGACCAACCGTGTCGTCATGGGAGGTCGCCACCGCCCCCCGCGCCTGTACCGGTACGACGACTCGGTCAGCATGACCGACATCGGACCGCTACCCGGCATCTGACGGCCCCACGCCCGACGATCCCGCATCCGAAATCCGCACCGACTATCCACACCTGACCATCCACACCTGACCATCCACACCTGACGAACCACATCTGACGAAGGAGTCCGACCATGACGTCGGTCGACAGCACCATCCGCTTGATCCGCAGCACCGGCACAGGCACCGGCGCCACCTGCGCTCCCGAACTCGCCGACGGGCCCTGGCAGCTCGATGCCCTGCCCACCCCGTCGTACGGGCCCGGCGCGTCGATGGGTGACGTCATCCCGACCGGAACGCCACGCCAGGGGCAGCTGCCCGCCGAGTACCGCACCGCCGACGAGGCGGAGCTTGACCACCGCATCCGCGCTGCGAAAGCGACGCTCGGAGACCGGGTGGTGATCCTCGGCCACTTCTACCAGCGCGACGAGGTGATCGAGCACGCCGACTTCGTGGGCGACTCGTTCCAACTGGCGAACGCGGCCAAGGCGAGGACGGATGCCGAAGCCATCGTGTTCTGCGGTGTGCACTTCATGGCGGAAACCGCCGACATCCTCACCTCGTCGGAGCAGTCGGTGATCCTGCCGAACCTGGCGGCAGGCTGCTCCATGGCGGACATGGCCGACATCGATTCCGTCAGCGAATGCTGGGAACAACTCGAGGCTCTGTACGGCACCGAGCCGGACGCCGACGGCCGGATGCCCGTCATCCCGGTCACCTACATGAACTCGTCCGCGGCGCTCAAGGCGTTCTGCGGCGAGCGCGGCGGCATCGTCTGCACCTCCTCGAACGCCTCGGTGGTGCTCGACTGGGCCTTCCAACGCGGCCAGCGGGTGCTGTTCTTTCCCGACCAGCACCTCGGCCGCAACACCGCGAAGGCGATGGGTGTGCCGCTGGAGCGGATGCCGCTGTGGAACCCGCGCAAGCCGCTTGGCGGCAACGCCGCTGACACGCTGCACGACGCGCAGGTCATCCTCTGGCACGGCTTCTGCTCGGTGCACAAACGCTTCACGGTGCAGCAGATCGAGCAGGCGCGCGCGGAGTATCCCGGCGTGCGGGTGATCGTGCACCCGGAATGCCCGATGCCGGTCGTCGACGCGGCCGATGAGTCGGGCTCCACCGACTACATCAAGAAGGCGGTCGCCGCGGCCACCGAGCCCAGCACGTTCGCGATCGGCACCGAGATCAACATGGTGTCCCGGTTGGCCGCAGAGTACCCGCAGCACACCATCTTCTGCCTCGATCCGGTCATCTGCCCGTGTTCCACGATGTACCGCATCCACCCCGGCTACCTCGCCTGGGTGTTGGAAGAACTGGTGGCGGGCAGGACGCCGAACCAGATCACCGTGCCCGAGACGGTGGCCGCGTCCGCGCGGGTCGCCCTCGAGCGCATGCTTGCGGCGAAGCCGGCCTGAGCATGTCCGCCGTCGTCATCGTCGGAACCGGCATCGCCGGGCTCATCTGCGCGCTGCGCGCCGCCGAGCGGCACGACGTCACGCTGGTGACCAAGGCGGGCGTCACCGACAGCGCCACCCGCTACGCCCAGGGCGGCATCGCCGCGGCGATGTTCCCCGACGACAGTGTCGCCAGCCATGTCGCCGACACCGTGCGTGCGGCTGCGGGAGTCGGTTCCCGCCGGGCGGCTGAGATCCTCTGCAACGAGGGGCCGCAGCGCATCCTCGACCTGATTCGACTCGGCGTGCCGTTCGACCGGGTTGGTGGTCAGGAAGGTGTTGGCGGTGGGGCAGGCGTCGGCCGCGAGCACGGCGTGGCCGGCGACCTGGCCCGCGGACGCGAGGCCGCCCACTCCGTCGCGCGGGTGCTGCACGCCGGGGGAGACGCCACCGGCCGCGCCATCGAGACCGCGCTGGTTGCCGCGGTTCGTGCGGCGGGCATCACCGTGCTCGAGCAGACGATGCTGACCGACCTCGCCGTCACAGACGGGAAAGTCGGCGGCATCCACACCCTGAACGCCACCGGCAGGCGCTCGATGCTGCGAGCGGATGTCGTGATCCTTGCCACCGGCGGCGCGGGTCAGCTCTACCGGCACACCACCAACCCTGCCGTCAGCTGCGGCGACGGGCTCGCCGCCGCGATTCGGGCCGGCGCCGCCGTGCGCGACCTGGAGTTCTACCAGTTCCACCCCACCTCGCTCGCGGTTCCGGGCAACCCGCTGGTGTCGGAGGCCGTACGCGGCGAGGGTGCGGTGCTGCTCGACGCTCGCGGGCGGCGGTTCATGCCGTCGGAACACCCCGACGCCGAACTCGCCCCACGGGACGTGGTGGCCAGGGCGATCGCCGAGCAGATGCAGCGACAGGATGGCGCGCCGGTGCTGCTGGATGCGACCGCGCTCGGCCGCGGCTACCTGTCCGAGCGCTTTCCGGAGATCACCCGGATCTGCCGGGCGAACGGGCTCGACTGGGCGGCCGACCCGGTGCCGGTCACCCCGGCCGCGCATTACTGGATGGGCGGCATCCGAACCGACCACTTCGGCCGCACCTCGATCCCTGGCCTGTTCGCCGTCGGCGAGGTCGCCTGCAGCGGTGTGCACGGCGCCAATCGACTCGCCTCCAACTCGCTGCTCGAAGCGCTGGTGTTCGCCTGGCGAAGCGTTGCCATGTTCGGCGAACCGTGGCCGAGCGCCGCCGCTGACCGGCCAGAGCGGGCCGCCGCCCTGCCGACTCCCGCCGTCGCCCGGTCGGGGCGCGGACCGGCCCCGGTACTTCCGAGTTCAGCGTCAGCCGGCGACCCTTTCGTCAGGGTGGATCTGCAGCGCCTGATGTGGGACGAGGCCGGGCTGTACCGCACCGAGTCCGGCCTGCGCACGGCCGCCGATCGGCTCGCCGGCTGGCGCGCATCCACCCACACCATGGCCGACCAGGAAGACGGCAACCTGCTCACGGTCGCCACCGCTCTGGTGTCGGCCGCGCTCGCACGCCGCGAGTCCCGCGGCGCCCATTTCCGTTCCGACTACCCTGCGGCGTCCTCGCTCGCAGGCTCGCTCGATGAACTCACCCACCCCGCCGCGTAGCACCAGGAGCACCATGCTGACCACACCGCTAATCGACTCGATCGTCGCCGCCGCCCTCGCCGAAGACGCCCCCTGGGGTGACATCACCTCGGAAGCGGTGATCCCCGCGACCGCCCGCGCCAGTGCGGTGCTGTCCGCTCGGGAGGACGGCATCCTCGCGGGCAGCGCCGTGTTCGCGTCCGCCATGCGCCAGGTCGACCCGGCCACCACGGTGTCCTTCACGCTCAGCGACGGCGACCGGTTCCTGGCCGGCGACACCCTGGCGACAGTGGACGGGGATGCGCGCGCCGTGCTCACCGCCGAACGGGTCGCCCTGAACCTGGTGCAGCGCCTGTCGGGCATCGCCACCCTCACCGCGCAGTACGTGGCGGCCGTCGCCGGGACCCGCGCTCGCATCGTCGACACCCGCAAGACCACGCCGGGGTTGCGCGCCCTGGAACGCCAGGCCGTGCGCGCGGGCGGCGGACGCAACCACCGCTACTCGCTCTCCGACGCCGTGCTCGTCAAGGACAACCACCTCGCGGTGCTCACCGCGGGCGGCCGCGACCTCGGCGAGGCACTGCGCGAGGTGCGCGCCCGGCTTGGCCACACCACCCACTTCGAGGTCGAGGTCGACCGAATCGACCAGATCGAGCCGGTGCTGAGCGCCGGCGTCGACACGATCATGCTCGACAACTTCAGCCTCAACCAGCTGCGCGAGGGCGTCGCCCTGGTGAACGGACGCGCGCTGGTGGAGGCCAGCGGCGGGGTGTCCCTGTCGACGGTCGCCGGCATCGCCGACACCGGGGTGGACCTCATTTCGGTTGGCGCGCTGACACATAGCGCCCGCGCGCTTGACCTGGGGCTCGACATCCGTCTGGACACTCCATGACAACTGACGACGTGCTCTACCTGGACCACGCGGCCACCGCCCCGGTGCGCCGCGAGGTGCTGGAGGCAATGTGGCCGTACCTCACCGGCGAGTTCGGCAACCCGTCCAGCCACCACGAACTCGGCGACGCCGCGGCGCGCGCCCTGCTGGCGGCCCGCGAGTCGGTGGCCGAGCTGCTGGGCTGCCGGCCGGGCGAGGTGATCTTCACCTCGGGCGGAACCGAGGCAGACAACCTGGCGATCAAGGGGATCGGGCTCGGCAACCCACGCGGGCGGCACCTGATCACCTCGGCGATCGAGCACCCTGCGGTGCTCGAGTCCTGCGACTACCTGGCGCGGCACCACGGCTTCGAGGTCACCGTGGTCGGCGTCGACCGGTTCGGCATGGTGCGACCGGCGGATGTCGCGGCCGCGATGCGCCCGGATACCACGCTGGTCTCGGTGATGACCGCGAACAACGAGGTGGGCAGTGTGCAGCCCATCGTCGACATCGCGACGCTGGCGCGGGACCGCGACATCCCGAGCCACACCGACGCGGTGCAGGCCGCGGGCTGGGTGGATGTCTCGCTGCCGGCGCTCGGCGTCGACGCGATCAGTCTGGCCGGGCACAAGCTCGGCGCACCGAAGGGCACCGGCGTGCTGGCCGTCCGCGGCCGCATCCCGCTCGAACCGCTGCTGCACGGGGGAGGACAGGAGCGCGGCAAACGGTCCGGCACCGAGAACGTGGCGGGTGCCGTTGGGTTCGCCACCGCCCTGCGGCTGAGCGAGGGCGACCGCGTGCGGCACGCCGCCGTCGTGTCGGCCCGCCGCGATATCTTCATCGCCCGGGTACTCGAACTGGTGCCCGGGGCCCGGCTCACCGGACATCCGGAGCATCGTCTGCCCGGCAGCGCCTCATTCGTCTTTCCCGGCACCAGCGGCGAGGCGGTGCTGCTTCAGCTGGAGGGCCGCGGCATCGTCTGCTCGAGCGGCTCCGCCTGCGCGGCGGGTAGTGACGACGCCTCGCCGGTGCTGCTGGCGATGGGCCTGCCGGCGGCCGTGGCGCAGACCGCCGTGCGGTTCAGCTTCGACGCGTCGGCGGCATCAGAGCAGCTGCTCTTCGCTGCCGAGGCGGTGCGGGATGCCGTGGCGGCGCTGCATCAGCTCGCCTGACTCATCGCCGGGTGGTCAAGAATCCTGCGTCCGGGCCCGGGACGACGCCGGAAAAGTGCGCCCCGCGCGCCGATGGTCGGGGCCATCATGGACTCATGACGACGGCATCGCCCACCCGCCAGACGGTTTCGCCCGCCCTCCAGGCTGCGATTGACAGCTTTCTCGATCCCCGCGGCTACCTGGCCGTCGCCTCGATGGGTTTGCCGACCAAACAGTCGGTCGCGGCGCTGAGCGCAGACCTGGACCTCTGGGCGCACGCCCACCGCGACCCGCAAGCGTACGACGCGGTCATCGCCGAAACCCGCCGCGACTACGCCCGGCTGGTGGGCGTGACGGCCGACCGGGTGGCCATGGGGTCGCAGACATCCGTGATGGCCAGCCTGCTCGCCGCCGCCGCACCGGACGGCGCCGAGATCCTCTGCGTCGACGGCGACTTCTCATCCATCGTCTTCCCGTTCGACATGCGGCCGGGAATCCACACCCGCAGCGTGCCGTTGGAGGCGCTGGCCGACGAGATCAGCGACGCCACCTGGCTGGTCTCGTTCTCGCTGGTGCAGTCGGCCACCGGGCAAGTGGCGGATGTCGCGGCCATCATCGAGGCGGCCCGGCGACACTCCGCGTTCACCTTCTGCGACACCACCCAGGCCGCCGGGGTGCTGCCGGTCGACGCCAGCCAGTTCGACGCGACCGCCTGCCACACCTACAAGTGGCTGTGCTCGCCACGCGGTGTCGCCTTTCTCACCCTGGGGGAGCGGTTCGAAGCGGAACTCGAGCCGGTGCAGGCCGGGTGGTACGCCGGGGATGACGTCTGGCAGTCCTGTTACGGGCCGGCCATGCACCTCGCCGGTGACGCGCGCCGCTTCGACCTGTCGCCCGCCTGGCAGGCGTGGATCGGTGCCCGCCCGGCGATCCGCATGTTCGCCGACCTGGACATCGCCGAGGTCTGGGCGCGCACCTCCGGGTTGGGCGATCAGCTCTGCGACGCGCTCGGCATCCCGCAGCAGCATCAGGCCATCGTCACCTGGCCGGATGCCGACGGCAGCGACCTGCGTCGACTGTCGGATGCCGGCATCCGGGTCTCCGGACGCGCCGGCAGGCTGCGGGCGTCGTTCCACCTCTGGAACGACGCCAGCGATGTGCGCGCCGTGGTGGCGGCGTTGGGCACGAGCGCGCGGCGATAGACTCGGCACTCACTGTTTTTTCCTCGACCGGGCATCCAGCTCGGCTGATCCTTGGAGTTCTTTTGGCCGCGCCTTCCCGTCTCGATTCCGTCATCTCCCTGGCCAAGCGCCGGGGCTTCGTGTTCCAGGCCGGTGAAATCTACGGCGGGTCACGGTCGGCATGGGACTACGGGCCCCTCGGTGTCGAGCTCAAGGAGAACATCAAGCGGCAGTGGTGGCGGCACATGGTCACCAGCCGCGACGACGTGGTCGGGCTCGACTCATCCGTGATCCTGCCGAAGCGCGTCTGGGAGGCATCCGGTCACGTCGAGGTCTTCAGCGACCCGCTGGTTGAGTGCCTGAGCTGCCACAAGCGCTACCGGGCCGACCACCTGCTCGAGGAGTTCGAGGAGAAGAAGGGCCGCGCCCCTGAGAACGGCCTCGGCGACATCGTCTGCGTCAACTGCGGCACCCGCGGCCAGTGGACCGAGCCCAAGGAGTTCTCCGGGCTGCTGAAGACCTTCCTCGGCCCGGTCGATGACGAGGCCGGGCTGCACTACCTGCGCCCGGAGACCGCGCAGGGCATCTTCGTCAACTTCGCCAACGTGCTGTCGGCGTCCCGGATGAAGCCCCCGTTCGGCATCGGCCAGATCGGCAAGAGCTTCCGCAACGAGATCACCCCCGGAAACTTCATCTTCCGCACCCGCGAGTTCGAGCAGATGGAGATGGAGTTCTTCGTCGAGCCCGGCACGGACGAAGAGTGGCACCAGTACTGGATCGACCGGCGGATGGCCTGGTACACCGACCTCGGCATCACCCCCGAGAACCTGCGCCTGTTCGAACACCCTTCCGAGAAGCTGTCGCACTACTCGAAGCGCACCGTCGACATCGAGTACCGGTTCGGCTTCCAGGGCAGCGAGTTCGGCGAGCTGGAAGGCATTGCCAACCGCACCGACTTCGACCTGACCACGCACGCCGCGGCATCCGGATCCGACCTCTCCTACTTCGACCAGAGCAAGAACGAGCGCTGGACCCCGTACGTGATCGAGCCGGCGGCCGGCCTCACCCGGTCGCTCATGGCCTTCCTCGTCGACGCGTACGCCGAGGACGAGGCGCCGAACACCAAGGGCGGCGTCGACAAGCGCACCGTGCTGCGGCTGGACCGCCGACTCGCGCCGGTGAAGGCAGCCGTGCTGCCGCTGTCGCGCAACGAACAGCTGTCTCCGGTGGCGAAGGAACTCGCCGCCGACCTGCGCCAGTACTGGAACATCGACTTCGACGACGCCGGCGCCATCGGTCGCCGCTACCGTCGGCAGGACGAGATCGGTACCCCGTTCGCGATCACCGTCGACTTCGACACCCTCGAGGACAAGGCGGTGACCGTGCGCGAGCGCGACACCATGAAGCAGGAGCGCATCTCGCTCGACCGCCTGCAGGGCTACCTCGCCGGGGAGCTGCTGGGCGCCTGACCGGCACCGTTTGAGCCAGTTTGTCGGGTCTGAGCCACGGCGAACTGGGCAATGTCAAGTGGTGGTTGCAACTGTGTCGATCAGGCTGCCTGGAGGAACTGGGCGAGGGCCTGCGCGGGGGTGCGGTAGTCCAGGGTCGGCCGGGGCCGCTTGTTCAGGGTGTCCTGAACCTTGCGCAGGTCGGCCGCCGTGTGAGTCGAGAGGTCGCTGCCCTTCTCGAACCAGAACCGGAGCAGCCGGTTGGTGTTCTCGTTGCTGCCCCGCTGCCAGGGCGAGTGCGGGTCGCAGAAGTACAACCGGGTGTTCAGCTCGAGTTGGATGCGTTCGTAGTCGGCCAGCTCGGTTCCCCGGTCCCAGGTGACCGACCGGCGCAGATGCTCGGGCAGGTGCCGCATCTGTTCGATCATCGCGTCGGCGACCTCCGGGGCGGTGTGTCGACCGGGCAGGTGCAGCAGGATCACGAACCGGCTGGCGCGTTCCACCAGGGTGCCGATCGCCGACCGGTTCCCTCCACCTATGATCAGGTCGCCCTCCCAGTGCCCCGGGACGGCGCGGTCGGCGGCCTCGGCCGGCCGCTGACTGATGGTGAACGCCTCCCGATACGGGTTCTTCGGGTTAGCCCGGCTCGACCGGGAGACCCGGGATCGCCGTTTCAGGCTGAGCTGCTGGTTCAGATCCGCCCGCAGATTCCCACGCGTCTGCACATATAGCGCCTGGTAGATCGTCTCGTGACTCACCCGGCTAGTCTGATCCCTCCCGGCCGTGCGGCGGAGCATGTCCGCGATCAGTCGCGGGCTCCAGCCCTGGTCCATCCAGGCCGCAATCCGGCGACACAGCAGCTCGTTCACCGCGAGCTTGAACGGTTTCGGACGAGCTCGCCGAGATCCCGCGAGCCGGTCGGCGATCCGCGCCCGATAGACCCCGTCCGGGCCGCGGTTGCGGCTGATCTCACGGGAGACCACGGACTTGTCCCGGTCGATCAGCGCCCCGATCTGCGACAGGGGCAACCGCTGACCCAGCCCCGCCTGGATCACGGCGCGATCCTCCGAGCTCAGAGAGCGCCCGGACTTCTCCCGCGGCGGCGGCACCGGTTCGGCCATCCCACCGTGCGGGCCCATCCGCAAAGGTGTCATCGGCCCAGATTGCGCCCACCACCGTCTCACGGCGCCCCGCGACGCGCCCACCGCAGCACTCGCGGCATTCATCGACGACCCTGCGGCCATCAACTCGAAGAACCGTTCTCGCTCCGCCGGCCCGAACTTCGGCTTCATCGCAACACCCTTCCGCAGCGTTGCAACGACCATATGAATCTGCCCTGGCTCAAACCCGACAGACTGGATCAATCCCGCGGGAATAGCAGCGACTCACCCATCGTTGGCATTACGTATGACTACTCCCATCAAGGTTGACATCTGGTCGGACATCGCGTGCCCGTGGTGCTACATCGGCAAGCGCAAGTTCGAGGCCGGAGCGGCCGGCTTCGACGGCGAGGTGGAGATCGAGTACCACTCGTTCGAACTGGCCCCAGACACCCCCGTCGACTTTGACGGCAGCGAGACCGACTTCCTCAGCCAGCACAAGGGACTGCCCGTGCCCCAGGTGAAGGAGATGCTCGACCGGGTCACCGGTATCGCCTCGACCGTCGGGCTGAACTACGACTACGACGCGCTTCAGCACACCAACACCATCAAGGCGCACCAGCTGCTGCACTTCGCGAAGAGCCAGGGCAAGCAGATCGAGATGAAGGAACGCCTGCTCAAGGCCTACTTCGAAGAGGGCAGGCACGTCGGACGCGACGAGGACCTCGCCGACCTGGCCGCCGAAATCGGACTCGACCGCGAGGCCGCGCTCGTCGCGCTCCGTGACCAGACCTTCCTCGGCGACGTGCAGGCCGACATCGCCCAGGCGCGCGAGTACGGCATCAACGGGGTGCCGTTCTTCGTCTTCGAGGGCAAGTACGGCGTGTCAGGGGCACAGGATGCCGCGACCTTCGTGCAGGTGCTCGAGCAGGTCAAGGCGGACAGGGAGCAGGCAGCGTGAGCGGCCTGATCCAGCTCGGCGACCCGAACGCGATCGCCTGCGTGGGCGACCATTGCGCCATTCCGGCGCCCTCCAACGCAGCCGTCGCCAGTTCAGACGCCGCCCCGGCTGCCCCCGACGTCAAGGCCTGATCGCCGCCCAGTATCGCTGCAAGATCGAGACGCCGCACGGTTCCAGAACCGTGCGGCGTCTCGTCCTTAGACCCTCGGACGCGTCCGGAAGCACGCGGTTCTCAATTGTTACGTATCTGTTAAAACCATCTGTCTACCCCGGTAAGGGGTTGACCCTCCCGATGCGACCCACGTAGCGTACCGACATCGAGCGAAGGCACCCGGGAGGCACCTCCTCAACATATGTAAGGCATCAGGTTCTCGGATCCAGTGCCCGTTCGATTGGCGTGATAGCGCCGGCGCAAGGCATGCCCGATGCCGTCGACAGGGCTGTGCTGTGTCTACTTGACACAGCACGACGCACAGTCTGACCAGCAACGACACAACCCGAAACCCCGCTCAACATGTGAGGCCCGAACCCCATGTTTGCTCCCGTTCTTTTCGCGTCCCTTAATACGGTCACTACCGTCGCTGTCCTCTCGCTCAGCGCAGATTCCGCTGTACCGGCCACCGCGGCACCCGACCTGTTTCCGGCCACCGCGGCACACACGCTTCCGTCCCCAGCTGCGCCCGACACGCTGTCCGCATGGTGGAACGCCATAGTGACTAACGCCGGCACCGCAGCGGCCGAGCTGAGCCGCTTCTATGAGTCGGTCAGCGTGTTCATGCCCGTCGCGATCGCAGGCGCGATCGTCTGGGGGTTATGGCTGGTGCGCTTCGTGCTCTCGCACCGGGTGAAGCCGATCGTGTCGGATTTCCGCACCAGCACCTCAGTGGTGGTGCCCTCGTACCACGAGGATCCCGACATCCTGCTGCAATGTCTGGACACCTGGCGGGCCCAGAATCCCGACGAGATCATCATCGTGCTGGATGTCGAGGATCTCGAGGCGTACGACCGGATTAGCGCTCTCGGTGATGAGCGCGTGACCCCGATCCTGTTCCATCACGTTGGTAAGCGGTCGGCGCTCGGTGTCGGAATCCGGCGAGCGCGGGGCGAGGTGGTGCTGCTGGTCGATTCCGACACGCAATGGCAGCCCGGACTGCTCGAGGCGGTGCAGATGCCCTTCACCGATCCGCTTGTCGGCGCGGTGAGCACCCACCAGAACGTCTACCAGCGGGACACCAGCATTTGGCGTCGCATGGCGGACTGGATGGTCAACCTGCGCTATTACGACTATGTGCCGGCGATGGGGCGGGTCGGCGCGGTGCCCTGCGTTTCCGGTCGCACGGCCGTGTATCGGCGGAGCGCGATCATTCCCCTCGTCGACCACCTGGAGAACGAGTTCTTCCTTGGGCGGCGCTGCATCGCGGGGGATGACGGCCGGCTGACCTGGCTGGTGCTGGCGTCCGGATATCGCACGGTGCACCAGTCGACCGCGCGGGCGCTGTCGATGTTCCCGATCACCTTTGCCGCCTTCGTCAAGCAGCGCGTGCGCTGGAGCCGCAACTCCTACCGCTGCTACTTCACCGCGATGAGCAAGGGGTGGCTGTGGCAGGTTCCCGTCATCACCCAGTTGACGGTGCTGCAGATCGTGCTCACCCCGCTGACGATGGGGCTCAGCATGGTCTACCTGATCTTCTCCCGCTTCGAGTTCACCACGGTCGGCGCCCTGCTGGCAGTGGGGTGGCTGCTGCTCGGTCGCGGCATCCGGGGCATCTCCCATCTGCGACGGCATCCCCGCGACATCCTGATTCTGCCGCTCTTCGCCCTCACCGTGATCCTCGTCGCGCTCCCGATCAAGGCGTATGCCTTCGTGACCATGAACAAGCAGGGCTGGCTTACCCGCCGCGCCGATCAGGTCGGGGGAGACGGGCAGCACTCGCGCACCTTGCAGCCCTCGGCGTCTGACTCGACGGCGGCGGCCGACCGGGCCACGGCACCTGACTCGACGGCGGTCGCGGCATGATCCGGGCATGCTCAGCGCTGGCCGTATCCGCCCTGTTTGTGCTCGGAGCGACCCTGGGGCCTCTCACGGCACCAGGTGCCCACGCGGCCGAATCCGCTTCGGCGGACAAGATCGACGAGGTCGATGAGGTGGCTGAGGGCCGGCCGTACCCGGGCGATCCCACTTTCGAGGCGGCGCTCGTCGCGGACGAAGACGCGCGCCTGGTCGACGTCCGGTCGGTGATCAGCTCCGCACCCTGGCGTGACATCGACACCGCCCGGCCCTACCTGATCGCCACCCCGCGCACCAACACGCTGGTGCTGGTGCCCCGTGCCGAGCCATACACACTGCAGGAGTTGGCCGGCACCGCGACAGGCTCGGTGCGTGTGCGCGCCGACGGCGCGTACCTCATCAGCGACCACATCGCCGTCCAGGAAGGCGCGACGCTGCTGCTGCAGCACGACGGCGGCATGCGGGTGCGACTGGTCAGCGGCGCGGACTACTTCACCTCGATCGTGGTGCTCGGCGGGAGTCTTCTGGTCCGAGGCGCGCCCGGCGCACCCGTTGACATCGGAAGTGTCGACCATGGCGGTCCGCGGGTTGATGCCGACACCTCCGACGGCCGTGCCTACCTGCGCGTGCTCGGTGGCCACGCCGAGATCAGTGACGCCACAGTGCATGACCTGGGCTTCTGGAGCGGGGAAACCGGCGGGCTCGCCCTCACCGGAATCGAGCCGCCGGACCAGACCGCCGACGCGCCGACTGCTCCGGATGCCGCGGGCGAATCGTCCTCGCTACCCACGGTCGCCCTGACCGAGGAGGAGCGCGCCGCGCTAGCGGTGCAGGGGACTCTCCGGCGGGTGAAGGTGGACGGCAACGCCTTCGGGATCTTCGCCTCCAACGCCGAGAGCCTGGTCATCGATGCAACAACTGTCAGCGACAGCCTGGTCTCCGGCATCCTCTTCCACCGCTTCGTCACCCGTTCGACGATCACGAACACGACCTCCCGCGGTAACGCCGTGGACGGGTTCGCGGTCGCCAGGGCGAGCACCGGAAACGCCTTCAGCCGGATCACCAGCACCGACAACGGCCGCAACGGGATGACCCTCGATGGGCGACCGCTGGCTGATGGGCCGAGCGCGACGGGCACCGCGGTGCGGACCTACGGCGACAACGTGGTCTTCCGGGGAACCTTCGCCGACAACACCCGCTACGGCGTCGAGATCAACGGCGGCGAGTCGCTGGCGGTGCGCTCATCCACGATTTCCGGCAACGAGATGGGCATCGTCCTGGCCAATGAGGCGCAGGGCGTGCGGCTGACGAACAATGAGCTGCGCGGCCAGGCACGCCAGGGAATCGCCGTGCGCGAGACGGTCAGCGGTGTCTACATCGGACGCAACTCCATCGTCGGCGGAGAAACGGGCATCTACCTGCGAAATGCCGTCGGCGACGTCGTGGACAACACCATTTCCCACGCCGCCATCCACGGCATCACGCTGGTGGGCTCGACGACCGGGTCAACGGTGACCGAGAACACGGTGACCGGGGCAGGTCCGAGTGCGATTTACGCGGACCGATCCCGCGGCGCGATCGTCGAACGAAACGAGGTGGACGGGTGGACCGAGAGCCGCTCGCTCGACGCCGTCCTGGCGGGCATCTTCCAGCCGTTGACGATCGTCTGGGTGATCGTCATGCTGATAGTGGTGCTGTCCGTGGTCGCACGGGCGCGGGCGCGGGCCGCCGGTATCCGACACCCCTACGAGTCGCACCAGCCGCTCAGCAGCTACAGCCGCGGTGTGGTTGAACGCAGCGAACTGGAGGCTGCGGCACAGCGCAGCGAATGGGCTATCGAGTCCGAGCGGGCAGAAACTGACACAGCAACGAGAGCGGGGGCTCCGGTATGACGGTGAACAAGCGGTGGCGGATCACCGGCATCGCGGTCGGGAGCGCCATCGTGCTGGCTGCCGTGCTGATCCTGGCCCTGATGCTCATCAACCGTGGCGACGAGAGGCAGCAGGCGGGACCCACGCCGACACCCTCTGCACCGACCACCCCGACCCCGACCCCACCAGCCCCGAGCGGCGGTGCAACCCAGGCAGAGGACATCGAATGCCCGGCAGCGACCGTCACGGTGTCCACCGCCGACGGACTGCACGAGGCGCTCGCTGCTGCGCAGCCCGGCCACGTGATCGCCCTCGCCGACGGGGTCTACCAGGGAAACTTCGTCGCGGCGACATCCGGAACCCCCGACGCACCCATCTGGCTGTGCGGCTCGGCCGCCGCGATCCTCGATGCGGGCGGCCCCAAGGAGGACTACGTGATGCACCTGGACGGGGCCCAGTACTGGAGGCTCGTCGGCTTCACCGTGCAGAACGGGCAGAAGGGGGTGATGGCCGACGGCACAGTCGGCTCAATCATCCACGGGCTGACCGTCACCGGCATCGGCGACGAGGCTATTCACCTGCGACGGTTCAGCACCGACTCCACCGTCAGCGGCAACACCATCTCCAACACCGGTCTGCGCCGCGAGAAGTTCGGCGAAGGCGTCTACGTCGGCACCGCGGAAAGCAACTGGTGCGACATCAGCGGCTGCGAACCCGACCGCAGCGACCGAAACCGGGTCATCGGCAACACGATCAGCGGCACCACCTCCGAAGCCGTCGACATCAAGGAAGGCACCAGCGGCGGCACGGTTGCCGGCAACTCGTTCGATGGCGCCGGCATCACCGCCGCCGACTCCTGGATCGACATCAAGGGCAACGACTGGCTGATCGAGGCGAACACCGGGGTGAACTCGCCACAGGACGGCTTCCAGACCCACGAGATCCTCGACGGCTGGGGAGACCGCAACACGTTCCGCGCCAACACCGCCACCGTGAACGGGCCCGGCGTGGGCTTTGCCCTGACACCGGAGAAGGAGAACGTGCTGGAGTGCACGAACTCCGCCACGGCAGCCGCCGAAGGGATGAGCAACATCGACTGCGTCGGTTAGCGACGCCATCACCATCCATCAGCATGACCAATAAGGAGGAACACCAATGGCAACTCGAAACGCCGGCGGGCGCCCCCGCCTAACCGTGATCGGCACCGGATACCTGGGTGCCACGCACGCTGTCTGCATGGCGAGCCTCGGATTCGAGGTACTCGGTGTCGACGTGGATCGGGACAAGCTTGACCGCCTGGAGAACGGCGACGTTCCCTTCTTCGAACCAGGATTGGCCGAGCAACTTCGCCAGGCGGTCGACTCCGGGCGCCTCCAGTTCACCGACGACTTCGTGCGAGCCGCGGATTTCGGCGACGTGCACTTCATCTGCGTCGGAACGCCGCAGACGGCCGATTCCCCGGCCGCCGACCTGCGGTTCGTTGACGCGGCATTCAGCCGGCTCGCCGAGAACATCACCCGACCGGCGCTGATCGTCGGCAAGTCCACGGTTCCCATTGGCACGGCAGAGCGGTTGACCGAACTCGTGCAGGACCTCTCGCCGGCCGGCGAGGCGGTGGATGTCGCATGGAACCCGGAGTTTTTGCGCGAGGGGCACGCCGTGCAGGACACCCTGCACCCGGACCGGCTGGTGTTCGGGGTGTGCTCAGAGTCGGCGGCCGAGAAGTTGCGGGAGGTCTTCGCCCCGATGCTCGACGAGGGCACGCCGGTGATCATCACTGACCTGAAGACCGCGGAGCTGGTCAAGGTCGCCGCGAACGCGTTCCTCGCCACCAAGATCTCGTACATCAATGCGATGGCGGAGGTGTGCGAGGCCACCGGCGCCGACGTGAACCTGCTGGCCACCGCGCTGTCATACGACTCCCGCATCGGCGGCCGGTTCTTGAAGCCCGGCCTCGGGTTCGGCGGCGGATGCCTGCCGAAGGACATCCGCGCATTCGCCCACCGTGCCGAGGAACTCGGTGTCGGGCAGGCGGTGTCATTCCTGCGGGAGGTCGACGCGATCAACCACCGGCGCCGCACTCGAACCGTTGACCTGGTGCGGGAGCTCGCCGGAGGTGCGCTCGCCGGCAAACGGATCGCCGTGCTCGGCGCTGCGTTCAAGCCGAACTCCGACGACATCCGTGACGCTCCCGCCCTCGACGTGGCAGCGATGCTGCATGACGCCGACGCGATCGTGTCGGTGTACGACCCGGCGGCGATGGACAACGCGAAGCGGGCATACCCGCAGCTGCGCTATGCCGACACCCTGCTGGAGGCGATCAAGGATGCCGACGTTGTCGCGATGCTCACCGAGTGGGACGAGTTCCGCGACGCCGATCCGGAGAAACTCGGGCAGCACGTGGCGCTCCGCCGCATCGTCGACGGGCGGCACGCGCTCGACGCCGACGCCTACCGGTCCACCGGGTGGGAGTATCGGGCGCTTGGCCGGCCCGCCGATTCCCACACCGTCGCGCTGATCTCAGACAAGCAGGATGAGCTGATTCCCGGCTAGTCGGCGATATCGGCGACCGTCGCCGCGAACGCGGCGATCAGGGCGTCGGCGTCCACGAACAGACTGTGACCGTGGTCGCCGGCGCCCATCGACACGCGACGGCCCACAATCGACTCGTCCGCGTACACCGGCCAGGCCGTGGTCGAGCCGAACGGGGTGATGGTGCCTCGCTCGTACCCCGTCGCCTCGAACGCGGCGTCGGCCTCGGGCAGCTTCAATTTGTTGACCCCGACGATGCCGCGTAGCTTGGCCCAGCCGATCTGCTTGTCGCCGGGGATGAGCGCGAACAGGTAGTTGCCGTCCTGCCGTTTCACCACGAGGGTCTTCACGATATCGGCGGGCTCTATTCCGAGCGCGGCCGCGGCCTCCTCGAGGGAGCGCACGTGCGGTCGCTCGACAATCTCGATGGGCAGGCCCTTGGCTGCGGCATCCGCCTCTACTCGCTCGCGTCCAATCATGTTCCAAGTATCCATCTCGTTGTGGAGTGGTCCGTGTTCGTCACGGAGGAGCTGCGGCACCACGCCGCGCAAAGTTGCCAGGTTTGCGCGGCGTGGCGCAGCACATCCTCAGTTGGCGACGCTCAGCGAACCAGGCGGGTGGTGACGAACTTTCCCCGCCCGAGCACGGTTACTCCCAGTCGGGCGACGCACCGACGCGGCAGCCGGTGCAGTCTGGGAGAATGGAAGGTGATGCCTTCCCTCACTGCACCGTCACCCCAGCTCAGCATCGGGCCGATCGCGCTCGATGTTCCCGTCGTGCTCGCGCCGATGGCGGGCATCACCAACACCGCGTTCCGCCGGCTCTGCCGCGAATACGGCGCAGGCCTCTACGTCAGTGAGATGATCACCAGCCGCGCCCTCGTCGAACGCACGCCCGAGAGCATGCGGCTGATCAAGCACCACGAGTCCGAGACGCTGCGCAGCATCCAGCTCTACGGCGTCGACCCGAAGACCGTGTCGGATGCCGTCACCATGCTGGTCGCCGAAGACCGCGCCGACCACATTGACCTGAATTTCGGATGCCCCGTGCCCAAGGTCACCCGCAAGGGCGGGGGAGCGGCGCTGCCCTGGAAGCTCGGGCTGTTCCGCGACATCGTCGAAGGCGCGGTGAAGGCGGCCGGCGACATCCCGCTCACCATCAAGATGCGCAAGGGCATCGACGCCGACCACCTCACCTACCTCGAAGCGGCGAAGGCCGCCGAGGGCGCCGGCGTCTCGGCCATCGCGCTGCACGCGCGCACCGCCGCGGAGTTCTACTCGGGCACCGCCGACTGGTCAGCCATCGAAACGTTGAAGAACACCATCACCGGCACGCCGATTCTCGGCAACGGCGACATCTGGAGCGCGGATGACGCGATCCGAATGGTGCGCGAGACCGGAGCGGACGGCGTTGTCGTCGGCCGCGGCTGCCTCGGCCGGCCCTGGCTGTTCGGCGATCTGGCTGCCGCGTTCCGCGGCGCGGACGCGGACGCCGCAACACCCGCGAGAATCGAACCCACCCTCGGCGAGGTCGCCCAGGCGTTCAAACGGCACGCCGAACTGCTGGTCGAGTTCTTCGACGATGACGAGGCTCGGGGCTGCCGCGACATCCGCAAGCACGTCGCCTGGTATTTCAAGGGCTACTCCGTCGGTGGCGACCTGCGCGCCCGGCTCGCCACGGTGGAGTCCCTCGCCCAACTCGACGACCTGCTCGCCACCCTGGACTGGTCATCGCCGTACCCCGGCGAAGCGGCCGAGGGGCAGCGCGGACGCGCCGGAACCCCGAAGAAGCCGGCACTGCCAGACAAGTGGCTGGACAGCCGCGAACTGCAGGAGACCCACCGCGCCGAACTGAGCGAAGCGGAATTGAGCACCAGCGGTGGCTGACGGCGTGGCCGAGGGCTACGGCCCAGCCGACACCGACCGCTGGTTGCCAGAAGAGCACTACTCGCGGCGCAGCGATTTCGCCCGCGACCGCGCCCGGGTATTGCACTCCAGCGCGCTGCGCCGGCTCGCCGCAAAGACCCAGGTGCTCAGCCCGATCGCCGGCGTCGACTTCGCCCGCAACCGGCTGACGCACTCGCTCGAAGTGGCGCAGGTCGGCAGGGAACTCGGCGCCAGCCTCGGACTTGACCCGGATGTCGTCGACACCGCGTGCCTCGCGCACGACCTTGGCCACCCGCCGTTCGGGCACAACGGCGAGAAGGCGCTCAACGACTGGGCCGCCAACATCGGCGGTTTCGAGGGCAACGCGCAGACCCTGCGGCTGCTCACCCGGCTCGAGCCGAAGGTGTTCGGCGACGACGGCGCGAGCTTCGGTCTGAACCTCACTCGGGCCAGCCTCGACGCCAGCTGCAAATACCCGTGGCCGGCACGGCAGGGCGTGCCCGACCCGAGCGGGCGCAGCAAGTTCGGCTTCTACGACGACGATGTGGCCGCCTTCGAGTGGCTGCGCGCCGGCGCCCCCGAGCGGCAACGCTGCATCGAGGCGCAGGTGATGGACCTGTCCGACGACATCGCATACTCGGTGCACGACTTCGAGGATGCCGTGGTCGGCGGGTACATCGACGTCTATTCGCTGGGCTCCCGCACCGACCACGACGCGCTCATCGACTCGGCGTCAGCCTGGGTCGGCGGTCAGTTCAGCCCGGACGAACTCGGCGCCGCCTTCGACCGGCTCGACGGGTTGTCGGTCTGGATCCGCGAATGGGACGGCGGACAACGCGCGCTCGGCCAGCTGAAGAACCTCACCAGCCAGCTGATCGGCCGCTTCGCCGGAGAAGCCACCCGCGCCACCCGCGAGGCGCACCCCTCCGGCAGCCTCATCCGGTTCGGCGCCAGCGTGGTGGTGCCGCGCGAGATCGAGGCGGAGATCGCCGCGCTGAAGGGCATTGTCGCGGCATTCGTGATGGAGCATGACAGCCGGCAGCCGCTCTACGTCGAGCAGCGCGAGGTGCTCACCGAACTGGCCGACGCGCTCTGGGCGGCCGGTCCCGGCGCGCTCGATGTGGGCTTCGCCGCCGACTTCGAGACCGCCGAAACGGATGCCGCGCGCCGCCGCGTCATCATCGATCAGGTCGCCAGCCTCACCGATCAATCCGCGATGAGCCTGCACGCCGGGATCGCGAGGTAGAGCTGGTGCACGCTCCTAGGATGATTCCATGGCTGGACTGATTCGACGGGGTGACATCGATGAGGTTCGGGCCCGAACCAACATCGCGGATGTCATCGGCGATCACGTCACGCTGAAGAACGCCGGCGTCGGGTCGATGAAGGGACTCTGCCCGTTCCACGAGGAACGAAGCCCGAGCTTCCACGTCAGGCCTCAGGTCGGCTTCTACCACTGCTTCGGCTGCGGCGAGGGCGGTGACGTCTTCACCTTCCTGCAGAAGGTCGACCACGTCACCTTCCAGGAGGCCGTCGAACGACTTGCCGCCCGCATCGGGTTCCCGCTGCACTACGAAGACGGCGGCGAGGCCTCGGCCGACCACGGGAACCGCGCCAGACTGCTTGCGGCGAACAAGGCGGCAGAAGAGTACTTCCGGGCCCAGCTCAACTCGTCCGACGCCGCCGAGGCCCGCCGGTTCCTGGGCCAGCGCGGCTTCGACCCTGCCGCCGCTGACCGATTCGGGGTGGGCTACGCGCCCAAGTCGTTCGACTCCCTGTCGAAGGCGCTCAAGGCGCAGGGCTTCACCGAGCAAGAACTGGTGACCGCCGGGCTGCTGAGCACCGGCGACCGCGGCAACTCCTACGACCGGTTCCGCGGTCGGCTGGTCTGGCCGATCCGCGATGTCACCGGGCAGACGGTGGGCTTTGGGGCGCGCCGGCTGTTCGACGACGACAAGGGCCCGAAGTACCTGAACACCCCAGAAACGCCCGTCTACCACAAGAGCCAGGTGCTGTACGGGCTGGACCTGGCCAAACGCGACATAGCCAAGGGCAAGCAGGTCGTGGTCGTAGAGGGCTACACCGATGTGATGGCCTGCCACCTGGCGGGGGTGACGACCGCGGTCGCCACCTGCGGTACCGCGTTCGGCGTGGACCACATCAAGGTGGTGCGTCGGGTGCTCGGCGATGTGGCGAACTCCGACACCACCGGAACCGGCGAAGTGATCTTCACCTTCGACCCCGATGAGGCCGGCCAGAAGGCGGCCAGCCGCGCGTTCAGCGAAGAGCAGCGCTTCGCCGCGCAGACCTTCGTGGCGGTCGCCCCGGACGGGCTCGACCCCTGCGACCTGCGGCTGAACCGCGGCGACGATGCCGTGCGTCGGCTGGTGCAGACCCGCAAGCCGATGTTCGAGTTCATGATCCGCCGCGAACTCACCGAGCATGACCTCGAGACCGTCGAGGGACGCGTCGCGGCGCTCCGGGCCGCGGCACCCGTGGTCGCCGGCATCCGTGACCAGTCGCTCAGCGTCGGCTATGTGCGCAGCGTCGCCGGGTGGATCGGCATCGATCCCGCCGACGTCGGCCGCGCTGTCGCCAGCGCCCGCAAGAGCCTCGCGGCGCGGGGGACAACCGAGACCCGCGGTGCGGGCGACAGTCGGGGTGCAGCCGATAGCCGCGGCACGGGCGAGCATCGTGGCCCGACCGACCATCGTGGCGCGGGCGAGAGCCGACGGCCGGGTGACCCTCGTGGAACTGCGGAGCCCCGCGGTGAGCACACCGCGAACCGGCCCACTCCCGGCGGCCCTGGCGACCCCGCCGGGTATGGCGCTCCAGCCGAGCCCTATTTGGCCGTGCCCGCGGTCATTGAGGCACCGCTGGTGTCGATCATGACGCTGCCGACCGACCCGTCGACCCGGCTCGAACGGGACGCGATGATGGCGATCCTGCAGCAACCCTCGGCGATTGGCCGCGACCTCGTGGAACGCGCCTCCAGAGTGGGCTTCCACAACCAGCCGTTGTCGGTGTTGCGTGACGCGGTCGCCGCGAATCTCGACCACATCGACGCCCCCAACTGGCTGACCGTGATCGCGCAGACTGTGCCCGCGCCACTGACCCGGCTCGTCGAGGAACTCGCGGTCGCACCCATCCCTGAGAGGCCAGGTCAACTGGCGGCCTATTGCCAGGGAATCACCACGTCGCTGATCGACCGCGATCTCGCGCGCCGCAAGTCGGATCTGCTCGGCGGGCTGCAGCGCACCGACGCCGCAGCCAACCCGGAACGGTACGCGCAGCTGCAGCGCGACCTGGTGCAGGTCGAAAAAGACCGACGCGCCCTCAGAGAGGAATAGCTGTTCCACCCCCTATTCGGGGGGATAGACTCTGGTCGAGGTGGCGGTCATCCCGCGGTGTCGGTGTCGGTGCCGGTGACTCTCTCTCTATCACAGCAGCCAGAAAGAGGTAGGCCCACATGGCACACACAATCAGGCGCCGGCGCACGCTGGGCGTGCTCGGCACAACCGCGGCAGCGGCACTCGTTCTCGCGGGATGTGCGTCAACCGGCGACACCGCCGCACTGGACGGCATCATCATCGGCACCACCGACGTCATCACGTCGCTCGACCCGGCAGGGTCCTATGACAACGGGTCATTCGCGGTGCAGAACCAGGTCTTTCCGTTCCTCATGAACAGTCCATACGGCAGTCCTGATGTCGAGCCGGACATCGCGGAATCCGCAGAGTTCACTGCGCCGACGGAGTACACCGTCACCCTGAAGGAAGGCCTGACCTTCGCGAACGGCAACGAACTTACGTCGTCCGACGTCAAGTTCACGTTTGATCGCCAACTGGCGATCGCCGACCCGAACGGCCCGTCGAGCTTGCTCTACAACCTGGAGAGCACCGACGCCCCCGATGACCTGACTGTGGTCTTCCATCTGAAGAGCGAGAACGACCAGGTCTTCCCACAGATTCTCTCGAGCCCGGTTTCACCAATCGTCGACGAAGAGGTGTTCTCCGCCACCGAGCTGACCCCGTCCGACGAGGTCGTCGCCGGCAACGGGTTCGCCGGCCAGTACTCGATCAGTGACTACGCCGAGAACGAGCTCATCCAGTACGAGGCTTTCCCCGACTATAACGGGGTGCTCGGCGCCGCCAAGACTGACAGCGTCACCGCGCAGTACTTCACCGACGAGACATCGCTCAAGTTGGCGGTGCAGGAGGGCGATGCGGATGTCGCGTTCCGCAGCCTCACCCCAACCGACCTCGCTGACCTGCGTGACGACGAAAACGTCACCGTGTATGACGGGCCGGGTGGAGAGATCCGCTACATCGTGTTCAACTTCAACACGCAACCATTCGGCCTCCAAACGCCGGACGCCGACCCCGCAAAGGCGCTGGCCGTGCGTCAGGCGATCGCTGGCGTGATCGACCGCGAGCAGATCGCCTCCGAGGTGTACAACGACACATTCACGCCGCTCTACTCGTACGTACCCGACGGCCTGACCGGTGCGAACGAGTCACTGAAGGTGTACGGAGACGGTCAGGGTGGTCCCGACGTTGAGAAGGCCGCAGCCACACTGCAGGCGGCGGGTGTGACCACGCCGGTACAACTCAACCTGCAGTACAACCCCGACCACTATGGCAACTCGTCAGACGAGGAGTACGCGCTCATCCAAGCCCAGTTGAACGAGTCCGGACTGTTCACGGTCAACCTGCAGTCGACGCTGTGGGACACCTACAACCCTGAGTACCGTGAGGGGCTCTACCCGCTCTTCCAGCTGGGGTGGTACCCCGACTACTCAGACGCTGACAACTACCTGACGCCGTTCTTCCTGCCCACAACCGATGCCGACGGCAACGCTGTCAACGGTGGGTTCTTCGCCAACGGTTACAACGACCCCGCGGTGGATCAGCTCATCCTTGCTCAGGGTGAGGAAGCGGACCCCGATGCCCGGGCCGCACTGATCGAAGAAATTCAGACCAAGGTGGCAGAACAGGTATCGACGTTGCCCTATCTGCAGGGTGCGCAGGTTGCTGTCGCCCGTAACGACATCACCGGTGTTGAAACCACCCTCGATCCGTCGTTCAAGTTCCGCTACGGGGCCCTCGGCCGCGAATAACCAATGAAGGGATGCCGCACCCGGCGTGCGGCATCCCTAATCCTTCAGGCCGACTGAGTCGACAAGGAACGAGACGCGGTGACAATCGAAGAAAGCTTGACAGGGCCAGACACCGTCGACAAGCAACCGGGCGGCGGCGGCGGCGGACTCGGACGGTACATCCTCGTCCGCTTCCTGCTGATCATTCCCACGGTGTTCATTCTCGTCACCCTCGTGTTCTTTCTGATGCGAGTGGTCGGCAACCCGATCTCATCATCCGTCGGTGGCCGCCTCACCGAACAGCAACTCAATGAGCGGCTGCACGACGCCGGGTACGACCGGCCGATCATCGTGCAGTACTTCGAGTACATGGGGCAGATTTTCACCGGCAACTTCGGGCGAACCATCACCGACAACCGAGCGATCAGCGAGGTGCTCGTCACCTATGGCACGGCCACGCTGGAGCTCGTGTTCTACGCGCTGATCGTGGCCCTGATCGTGGGTATTCCCCTCGGCATGGTGGCCGCATACTTGCGCGACCGCTGGCCAGACGCCGTGCTGCGGATCTTCGCCATCCTCGCCTACGCGACGCCCGTCTTCTTCGCCGGCCTGTTGCTGAAACTGACCTTCTCGGTGTGGCTCGGCTGGCTTCCGTTGGGCGGTCGCGCGGGCACCCGAGAGACGTTGGTGCTCGGGCGCATCGACAACGCGACCGGCATCTACCTGATTGACGCGCTCCGTACCGGAAGCGGCGCGCTGATCGGCGACGTGCTGGCGCACGCCGTGTTGCCCGGGCTCACGCTCGGCCTGCTCACCGCGGGCATCTTCCTCCGCCTGGTGCGCACGAACCTGATCGGCACCCTCTCGATGGACTACGTTGACGCTGCTCGGTCGCGGGGTGTCAAGGAAATACGGCTCGTGCGACGGCACGCCTACAAGCCCGCGCTCGTGCCGATCATCACCGTGATGGGCCTGCAAATCGCGCTGCTGATGGGCGGCGCGATTCTGACCGAATCGACATTCGGCTGGCGCGGCCTCGGCTTCCAACTGGCGCAATACCTGGGCGCGCGCGACTTTGTCGCCGTCCAGGGCTTCGTGGTGCTGCTCGCGGTCATCGTCGCGGTCACCAACTTCATCGTCGACGTCATCGCCGCGCTCGTCGACCCGAGAGTGAGGTACTGACATGACGGAGGTTGTGCACGTCGGGTCTGCCGAACCCCGCTGGAAGACGCTCCCGCTGATCTGGCAACTGCGCGCCAGCATTGGGCTGCAGCGCGGGATGCTGATCGCCGGCCTCGCGCTGTGCGTGATGTTCATCATCATGGCGATTTTCGCCCCCGTCATCGCGCCGTACTGGTTCAACCAGTTGAGCGACGCCGATGGCTCCTTTCCCCGGCAGGCCCCGCCATCCGCCGAACACATCTGGGGAACCACGGTGGGCGGCTACGACGTGTTCTCGCGGGTGATCTGGGGCGCCCAGACCGCCCTCTCCGTTGTCATCATCGCCGTGGTGGTTTCGGTGTTTGCCGGCATCCTGCTCGGGCTGGTCTCCGGCTACTTCGGTGGCTGGGTCGACCGGCTGCTGGTCACCATCGCCGACGCCATCTACGCGTTCCCGTCGCTGCTGCTGGCGATCGTGATGTCGATCATCATCAGTGGAGGCCAGTCGAGTTTCTGGGGCGGCATCTTCGCGGCGGCGATCTCGATCACGGTCGTATTCATTCCGCAGTACTTCCGCGTCGTGCGCGCCGAAACGGTGCGGTTGCGGGGAGAGGCGTTCGTCGAATCCGCCCAAGTCATCGGCACTCGAACCCCGCGCATCCTGTTCCGGCATGTGCTGCGCAACGCCACCCGGTCGCTTCCACTGATCCTCACGCTGAACGCATCCGAAGCGATTCTGACCCTCGCCGCACTCGGCTTCCTTGGTTTCGGAATCGGTCCGACGGCAGGAGCCGAATGGGGCTACGACCTGAACCGGGCCCTCGCCGACACCGCGAGTGGCATCTGGTGGACGGGCGTCTACCCCGGCGCCGCGATCGTGTTGCTGGTGCTCGGCATCACCCTGGTGGGCGAGAGCCTCAACGACCTGTCCGACCCCCGCCTGCGCATCCGTCGTCGTGCCGTGGGCAGCAAGCCCGTCGAGGAGGCAGTCGCATGAGCTTGCCGAACCCCACCCGTGACCCGTCTCCGGTCGTCGACATCCAGGACCTGCGGGTGGACTTCTCCACCGATGCCGCGTCGGTCACGGCCGTCGCCGGTGTGTCCCTTATCGTCAACCCGGGCGAGGTGCTCGCGATCGTGGGGGAGTCTGGCAGCGGCAAGACCGTCACCGCCAAGTCGATCCTGAAACTGTTGCCCGACACGGCGACCGTGTCGGGTGCGGTGATTCTGGCCGGAGAAGACATCCTGACCGTCGACGCCGCGGAACTGCGCCAGATGCGCGGCCGGGATGCGGCCATGGTTTTTCAGGAGCCGTCGACCGCGCTGAACCCCGTCTTCACGGCCGGCTGGCAGATCGCGGAGGGCCTGCGCGCCCACGGCGAGTTCACCAAGGCCGACGCGAGGCTCAAGGCGATCGAGATGCTGCGCAAGGTCGGCATCCCCGAGCCAGAAAAGCGCGTCGACTATTACCCACACCAGTTCTCCGGCGGGCAGAAGCAGCGCGTGGTCATTGCCCAGGCGCTGGTGCTCGGGCCGAAGGTGATCGTCGCCGACGAGCCGACGACCGCACTCGACGTGACGGTTCAGGCGGAAATCCTCGATCTGCTGCGGTCATTGCGCGACGAGTTCGGAACCTCGATTGTGCTGATCACGCACAATATGGGGGTCGTCGCGGATCTCGCAGACCGTGTTGCGGTCATGTACCTGGGTGAGGTCGTTGAACAGGCACCGGTGCGCGAGCTGTTCGCCAACCCGCAGAACGACTACACCAGGAAGCTTCTGGCCGCTGTGCCCCGGATCGGTTCCCGAACCGCGCCGCGCCTTCCGACGCCAACGGCTGAACCCGTCGTCGTGGCAAAACAACTCGAAATCGTATACCCGGGCAGGCTCGGCCGCCCTGGCTTCCGGGCCGTCGACAGAGTCAGCTTCGATATTCGCCCGGGCGAAGTGCTGGGCCTCGTCGGAGAGAGCGGCTCGGGAAAGACGACCATCGGCCGGGCCATAGCCGGCCTGACTCGAGTGACCGGCGGGTCGTTGCAGGTACTAGGCCACGAAATGCGCGGGGTCAAGGAGCGCGACTTTCGCGCGGTCCGCCGGCAGATCGGATTCGTGTTCCAAGACCCGGCCACCAGTTTCAACCCGTTGCTCACTATCGCCGACGCGGTGGCCGAGCCCCTGATCGTGCATCACGTCGCGGCCAACGCAAAGGCCGCGCGTGCGCGCGTTGACGAGTTGCTCGATGCGGTGCGCCTACCGTTGGCGTTCGGCGACCGTTTCCCGCACGAACTGAGCGGCGGCCAGCGGCAACGCGCGAGCCTCGCCCGTTCCCTCGCCCTCAACCCGAGCCTGCTGATCGCCGACGAACCGACAAGCGCACTCGACGTCTCGGTGCAGGCCACAGTGCTCGAACTGTTCGCCGACCTGCAGAAAGACCTGGGATTCGCCTGCCTGTTCATCAGCCACGACCTGGCCGTGGTCGACATGCTGGCTGACCGCATTGCGGTGCTGTACCACGGCAAACTGGTCGAGGAAGGGCCAGGCGACCAAGTGCTCGGTGCGCCTCGCGACGACTACACGAAGCGGTTGCTCGCATCCCTTCCGGTACCCGATCCGGTGGCACAGGAGGTGCGTCGCCGAGAACGCGCGGCGTTGTTGGGCTAGTCTGACACGGCACGGAAGGGCCCCCAGTGACACCGCGACACAGTGACATGGCGGTTGCGGCAAGCGATCTGTCGATGCAGTACCCCGGCGAGCGGATGCTCGCCGTCAACGGCGTGAGTTTTGGCGTACGGCGGGGGGAGATCCTCGCGGTCGTCGGCGAGGCCGGTGCCGGCAAATCGACGCTGTTGCGCGCCCTGGCTGGACAGGTCAAGGCCGGCGAGGCGGGCCTGCCCGAGATCGTCGGGGGAGATCTCACCGTGCTCGGGGTGCCCATGCGGTCGCTTCGCCGTCGCAAGCGGGAGTGGCTGGCGATGGCCGTGGGCTTCCTGCCGCAGGATGCCGGCTCCGGCTTGACCCCGCACCTCACCGTCGGCGAGAACGTGGCCGAACCGATCTACTCTCGCGATCAGAAGTTCGACCGGCTGGAGGCCGGCACCGCCGTTGCCACCCTGATCGACGCGGTGCGGCTGCCTCTCGGCGTGATGGGCAAGTTCCCGCACGAGCTGAGCCGGGGCCAGCGCCAGCGGGTCGCGCTCGCCAAGGCGCTCATCCTCGAACCGGAGTTGCTGGTCGCCGATGACCCGACCATGGGTGTCGACGTGATGGTGCGCGGGCCCATCTTCGACGTGATCCGTGACCTGCAGCAGGACCGCGAGTTCTCCGCCGTCGTGGTGGGCCACGACGTGCGTGAGCTCCGCCGCATGACCGACAAGGTGGCGGTGATGCAGGGCGGAGTCATCGTCGGCTTCGGCGGTATCGAGCAGGTGCTGCGCAACCCGCACCACCCGTACGTCGAGTCCCTCGCCCGCACCCTGGGATACAAATGACAGCGGCGGCCCGGCAGTCGGGGGAGCACCGTGATCTGGACGGATCGGATGCCGCGCCACGGCTGACCGCTCGCCCCACCCCTGGCCCGATCGCTGTCC